>CAJUCT010000025.1 GCA_910585015.1 uncultured Acetatifactor sp. | reverse complement strand
CGGTGTTGTATCAGGTCCCGGTGTCTCTTCCGGATTCGGTGTTGTATCAGGTCCCGGTGTCTCTTCCGGATTCGGTGTTGTATCAGGTCCCGGTGTCTCTTCCGGCTCCGGCGTTGTGTCAGGTCCCGGTGTCTCTTCCGGATTCGGCGTTGTGTCAGGTCCCGGTGTCTCTTCCGGATTCGGTGTTGTATCAGGTTCCGGTGTTGCCGTCGGTTCTGTCGGAGTCTCTGTCTGTGTCGGAGGGTCCGTAGGGTCCGGTGTTATCGGCGGGTCTGTCGGTGTGGGCGGTGTCGGTATCACCCCGCTCCAATTAACCTGATGCACTTCGCCGCTCTGCTGAAAATCATTGGCAATCACGCCGCCAATAATGTTGTTTCCGTTTGCAACTGTTGCGCCGGGTGCCAAAATATACCCCCAGACTCTAGACGTATTTACCTTGCTCGCATTGCCAAAGTTCCAGAGAACTCTCCCTGCCCAGGCGGCATACTCCGATCCGTCCGATGCGCCATTCGCATTCATCTGGGGGATGGTCACCTCGCCACTGTCCAGAATATTGATTATCACGGTCTTTCCACCGGCGTCTGCCGCCGTGACAATCTTGCTCTCATAATTCTCACCCTGAGTAAAATTCGCCCATAATGTCTCGGCGGTGATATTCAACACATATGCCGAACCCGTATCCATATCCGGAAGGCTGTACAATTCTCTGGCCCAGGATGCCTTCGATGAAATAGTATTCGCAATGGTGCTCTTGATATCATTCTGGTATGCAAAGCCCTTTAGGAGATTGTCCGTGATAAAGCTGCCAACCTCTACATTCTCGGCATTGATTTTATGCAGTCTGTATCCCTGTCCTTCCGCCACTTCCAGCTTGTTGGAAGTTCCGTCCGCATTGGTTTCAGGTATTACGACATAACTGGTTCCCCTTGCGTTACACAGGAAAGCGCCTGTGGACAGATCGCCGATATAACTCACTCCGCTGTCTCCGGTGGCATTACTGCTCCCCCATATATTCAGCCATCCCGGCAGCGATCCAATCGCCACATTGCCTTCCACATGGTCGCTTCTCGACATCGTATTCGCATAGATCGAATATAGGAAGGGATTGGCCAAATCAGGTTTGGCAAAATTATCCGTGGGAGCGGCATAATTATATAGAGGGAGCGGCTCGGCGGCAATAGCCACCACATAGTCCCCGCCGGAAACACTTTCCAGTTCCGGCACATTGGGATCCGCCGTTTCATTTGCATGGGTGGAAATCCCCCTGTCTGTAAACATACTGCTGATGACTAATGCCGAAGCCATAGTCACCACCACAAATTTGCTTACTTTTTCCCTCATTCTCATGATTTTCATGTTATTTTCCTCTTTGACACTTCCTGATACCTACGGACTACATTTCATATATTAAGACGCTTCCTTTTGTATAAAAGGTTCAAAAATATTACAAAATAATTAATTTATGCCATATGGCTCCGTCAAAGTTAATACTCCATGGATCAGAAGCCTTCTGGAAGTTCCGGCCGAGCCGTAACAGGTGGACAGGGATACAATATTAGGTCGCCCTGACAAATCCACATCAAATGCATAGTTAGAATTTTCCACCGCCCAGCCGGTATATTTGTCATAGTTCTCATCCGACGAGAACACCATATACCTGTTGCTGTCCTTACGAGCCATATAATAGGAAAAGATCTCGTATGTATAAACCTTGTCTTCGGTATATATATAGAAGCGGGGGTTAGCATCCAGCAGAGAAGAGTCATCCACCAGTTTTTTAAATGTCCCGAACATGCTGCCATCCCTCATGTTGTGGCCGAACACAAACGTGTTCCTGTCGCTCCAATCGGGAGATGCGCCACAGTCCATGAAAATGCTGCCTGAATTGCTCTTCTCATCTTCAAAGGAATGCTTCAGATAATACTCATTATCCTCCCCTTGTACCACAGGATAACTGACCTCCACTGCGGGAAAGTAGAACCATCCCCGGAAATCGCCGTTCATCTCTTTCAGAGTATCCATGTCGATAGCCAGCGGCGGATACTGAGGGGGAAGAGTATCTATGGTCTCGCCGTTTTCATTCGTCTCCGCTGTGGGAACCTGGGACTGCTCGGCAACCACCGTATCCAGCAGGCGCTGGTGTTCTTCCTCGGCCCGCTTGTCAGAAATGATGGATGTCACCAGCTTATAGCCGGAAAACACAACGAACGCCGCCAAAACCAGAATGCCCGCTACATACTGTAGTATTTTTACAGTGTCCTTTTTCAACGGCATCTCCCCCCTCCCATGGTTGCTTTTATAAAAAGTATAGCACAATTTTACAGATCTGTCATCTTCTATTTGATATCGGACAAGTTATTTGTTATAATTGTCCATATATTCAAAAGCACCTGTCATCAACAGACTATTACGATGCACACTGAGAGGGGAAATTGCCATAT
Source organism: uncultured Acetatifactor sp. (assembly GCA_910585015.1). Lineage (GTDB taxonomy): Bacteria > Bacillota > Clostridia > Lachnospirales > Lachnospiraceae > Acetatifactor. The sequence continues at coordinate 67,177 of CAJUCT010000025.1, read as the reverse complement.
GTTGCCGATTCATATAGTTTCAATCCTGTTTTTGGTTATGATGTATTATTTTATATATCGGATGGACAAAAAGCCCACCTATGATCCCAGGAAAATCTTCCTGATTCTACTGGCAGGCGCTTTTTTGCTGCGCTGCATCTTGGCCGGTAGTTCCGAGGGCTTTGCCTCCGACACCGCCTGCTTTGCAGGCTGGGCCAATTTGGCTTTTGAAGGGGGAATCAAGAATTTTTATGCCTCCGGCGTATTTGCCGATTATCCTCCGGGGTTCGTCTATGTACTCTATTTTATCGGGGCCCTTTTTTCCCTGTTTAAAATACCGTACCTTTCGGCGCCATGCCTGCTGTTACTCAAGCTGCCGGCGATCTTCTGCGATATGGCCACCGCCCTGCTCTTTCACAAGATTGCATCCAAAAAACTGCCCCCGCAGCAGATTGTCATGTTGACAGGGCTTTATCTTCTGAACCCGGCTATCATCCTGAACTCTTCCATCTGGGGACAGGTGGATTCCGTGTTTACGTTGACCGTGCTGCTCATGTGCTGGTTTTTGACAGAGAACAAAATGACCCCCGCCTACATCGTGTTCGGTATGGGTGTGCTGCTCAAACCCCAGACTCTGGTGTTTGCCCCTGTGCTGATCTACGGCATCATAGATCGGGTCATCCTGTTTGATTTCAGCTGGCGGAATTTCTTCCACAATCTGTTTGCCGGGCTGACAGTGATCTGCTTTATGGTTCTGGCCTGTATGCCTTTTGGCCTGGATCTGGTGTTCCTGCAATATGCCTCCACCCTGGGTTCCTATCCCTATGTGGCGGTAAATGCCTTCAATCTGTGGGGATTTTTCGGTCTGAACTGGATCTCACAGGAGACCCGGCTGCTGTTTTTCAGTTATCGCACCTGGGGCACCATTATCCTCCTGCTGATTGTGCTGCTCTCCGCCATGCTCTTTTTCCGGGCACAGAACAAGGAAAGCCGGTATTTTACCACCGCCAGTTTCCTGATCATCTCCGTGTTCCTGTTCTCCGTCCGCATGCACGAACGCTACCTGTACCCGGCTCTGGCCCTGATCCTGTTCGCCTATGCGGTGCGCCCCCTGAAAGAATTTCTGGAGGGCTACTTTGGTTTTACCATTATCCACCTGTACAACACCGCTTACATATTGTATTTTTATGACCCCAGCAACTATGACAGAAAGGCGCCGCTGATCCTGACCATCTCCGCCTGCATGGTCATCTGTGGTTTCTCCTACTACCATACGCTGGTGCGTTACGATATCCGGCAGGTATCCGACAGGGAGTCCACCTTCACCTTCCTGCTTCCCTTCCAGATCAAATGGCGCAGGAAAAAAACCGCTCCCAGGCATTTTACCTATGAGCCTGCCCCCAGCGAGGAAAAACTGCCCTTTCTGACCCAGGACGCCATTATTCTCTTTACCATTATGGCGGTGTACAGTCTGGTGGCCTTTTGGGATCTGGGCAGCTTAAAGGCCCCCCAGTCGGATACCCTGCTGCGGCAGGGGGATACGGTGGTAGTATATACCGGAGAGGATCAGACCGCCTCCTATCTTTACTGGTATCTGGGAAATTATGAAAATCGTTGCTTCACCCTGGAATATAAGGCTGCTGAGTCGGATGTCTGGCGGCCGGTGGGGGCGGACGGTCAAATCATCATGACCAACGTATTCGCCTGGGACCGCACACAGCTGCCTGAAGACTGCCACTATCTGCGGCTTACCTGCAATTCCGACATGGCTTCCGTGATGGAACTGGCCTTGGCCGATGCGAAAGGAGTTTCTTTCATGCCTCTCAATGCGCCGGACTATCAGGAGTTGTTCGATGAAAACGACACCTTCCCCGCAGACGGCATCAGTTTCCGCAACAGTACCTATTTTGACGAGATCTATCATGCCCGGACAGCCTATGAGTTTCTCCACGGACTGCCCACCTATGAAACCACGCATCCTCCCCTGGGCAAAATCATCATGTCCGTGGGCGTCTTCCTCTTTGGCATGAACCCCTTTGGCTGGAGGTTCATGGGAACCTTGCTGGGTGTACTGATGCTGCCGGTGATCTACCTGCTGGCCCGCAATATCAGCCAGGATCGCCTGACAGCGGGCTTTGCCTGCATGCTGTTCGCCTTTGACTTCATGCATTTTGCCCAGACCAGACTGGCCACTATCGACGTGTTTGTAACATTCTTCATCCTGCTGATGTACTATTTCATGTACCGCTATAGCAGGCTGAGTTTCTATGACACGCCGCTGTACAAAACCTTTGTCCCTCTGGGGGCCTGCGGCATTGCCATGGGACTGGGTATCGCCTGCAAATGGACAGGTATATATGCCGGAATCGGCCTGGCTGTAATCTTCTTCCTCACGCTGTACCGCAGATACCGGGAGTACCGGCTGGCTTTAAAGAAGCCCTCGGGGGGCCCTAACGGGCTTTTATACTCCAAGGTTATCGCTACTTTCCGGGGCAGCACCATAAAGACTATCCTCTTCTGTATGGTATTCTTTGTGCTGATTCCCGGGCTGATTTATCTGCTGTCCTATATCCCCTTTGTGGGCCGGGAGACGCAGCTGTGGGCAAAGATGATAGCCAACCAGGAGTATATGTTCCGTTACCATGCCAATCTGAATGCCACCCACTATTATTCCTCCCACTGGTATGAATGGCCCACTATGATCCGACCGATCTTCTACTATTCCGGCATCATCAGTGATACGACCCGGGAAGGAATCAGCGCCTTTGGCAATCCTCTGGTGTGGTGGGTAGGAATCCCCGCTTTCGCCTATATGCTCTACCTGGTGATTAAGCAAAAAGATCGGATTGCCCTGTTTTTGTGCATTGCTTACCTGGCGCAGTACCTGCCCTGGATGTTTGTGGACAGATGTACCTTTATCTACCACTATTTCCCCAGTGTGCCCTTCGTGGTGCTGATGATCATGTACAGTGCGCTGACGGTGAAAGATATGTTTTCGGAGAAAAAATATTATATTGCTCTGGGGCTCTATGCAGCGGCGGCCCTTGCCCTGTTCGCTCTGTTTTATCCGGTATTGTCGGGCCACACCGTATCCATCCAGTATGTGGACACTTTCCTGCGCTGGATGAAGAGTTGGGTTTTGATCTTGAATAATTAGATGTGCCTGCAAATTGGAACGTGAACCAATCGGTTTGCCGATAGCTTCACCTTGTAGGACACTTTCTCGGTCTTGAAGTTCACAAGGCAGCCCGTGTACTCCCGGTTTTCAAGGATATGCGCCACGGTGTTTGTCGCCCATTTGCACTCATAGCCGGGGTGGTAGCGGCGGGTGCTTCCCGTCCGGCGGTATTCCAGCGTTCCCGGCGTGGGGATTTGCTGCTTGGCAGGCATACGGGCTTGCTTGTGACGGGCTTCCCGCTCATGCCTTTTGACCTCTTGACTGCCTTGATTTTCTTGCTCGTATCCCTCACCAGCCATTCGTTAAAAATGTTACGCAAGGGGGCAAAATCGTTGTCGCCCTGTGCGCTGTCAACGCCGTCATTGATGGCAATGAAACGGACGCCGTTCTGTGGGAAAATCATTTCGCTGATTTGGACAAGACCACAAAAAATCTATGCGGAGCTGCTGACAACAAATTCAAATATGCCATGGAGCAAAAAGCAATCAGCATTATTGTTGCTGATTGCTTTTTTGTTGTTTGAGGTGTTAATTACTATATATCGCAGCTATATCGTATATTTTTTGCTTCATCTTTGCGCGGATATGTAAAGGCTCAAGACACTCGCACTTATCTCCAAAGCTAAGGAGAATATCATAGTAATATTCATTCTCAATGAACGGAAAATTTACAATGTAATGCTCGTCACCATCCGGCAAAAAGTGGTCATAGGTACAAAATTTGCCGCCGGCAAAGCTGATCTTGGGACATTTGAATTTTGTCCTTCCCTTGGCGGATTCCGTGCCGTCCCTGCGCATAGCATGTCCTTTGCGGCAGTGTAGACAGGTGTGCCGTCCCTGGCAAGAGAAAGGTGCTGTCAATTTGATGATGGTGACAGTATCCTGCGCAATGACAAAATATCCGGTGATAACAATCTGCGTTCAGACGGTGATGTGAAAGTGCAAATCAATAATTAGACAAAATAAAACAATTTACCGCTATACCGTTTTCTGGAAGAAAGAAAATTAGATGAAATTTTATCCGAGGGGATTGACAAAAATCCGTTCTTGATTATAATATAAACTAAATTATATAAATTAAATTATAAAATTATGAGGTGTTGAAATGGCAAGGAAAACACAGATTTCAAAAGCGGTTATTTTGGAAACAGCATTGCAAATGCTTATCCGTGATGGGTATTCTGCTGTCAATATTAAAACTTTATCCAAAGAAATTGGTTGCTCTACACAGCCCCTAGTATGGCATTTTGATAATATGGAGGGGCTTCGCAAAGCTCTTGCCGAATATGCTATAGCTTTTGCAAATAAAAAATTGAAGCCTTTATCTGAAAATGCTGTTAGCGGATTTTCAGAAATAGGCAATGCTTATGTCGATATTGCTTTTGATATGCCAAATTTATTTAAATATCTTTTTCTAAATGAGGGAAGCAATTATTGCATGGGTACGTTTGAAACGATTCTTTCTGCAATAAATAATCAAAATTTAATTGCTAAAATAGCAAGTTTCTATTCTATACCTACAGATAAAACATTAGATTATCTTACAAATACCATAGTATATTCACACGGGCTTCTTGTAGCGATAGTTTCGGGTACTATAAAAGTAGACAGGCATACAGCAAAAGAAAAAGTCTATAATGCGTGTTGTGCTTTTTTACTACAAGCAGGTGGAGATATAAAGAAAGCTCAAAAGGAAAATAATTTTTTGAAAAATGAAAGTAATAATGAAGAGTAAATGGATACTATGTCCGATTTGCGGAAATAAAACAAGATTACAAATAAGAGCAGATACACAGTTGAAAACTATCCTCTCTACTGCCCGAAATGTAGACAAGAAAGTTTGATTGACGCAAAAGATTTACAAGTGACGGTAATTAGTGGAAATAAAGTAAAACAGTGAAAAAGATTAGTAAAAAGGCAAATGAGCATTTATGGATTGGAGGAACAAAGTGAAAAAGTATTTTCTACCGCTTAGTATGTTGGTAATATTTGAAACTGTTGCAGTAACATTATGGTTGACACTGGACAATACATTCTATTTATTTAATTTTAGCTATATCGGAATATCAATTTCTTTAGGTATGTTTCTTTATGTAAAAAAATACAAGTATGCACGCAGAATTGCACAGCTTTTAGTCGGGCTTTATATGTTGGTTTATTTAGGCTTTATTTGCAGCGAGAATATGCAGATTGAGGGATTTTGGTATTATCTCTTTACAGGTGTGTTTGAAGCTGCAACAATTCATTATGCGGTAGCAAAAATTTTTGGACCGCTGCTTTTTGGAAGAGGTTGGTGTGGGTATGCTTGCTGGACGGCAATAGTGCTTGATTTTCTCCCATATAAGATTCCTAAAACGTCAAGAAAAAAGATTGGGTGGATAAGGTATATTACCTTTGCAATTTCTCTTATATTTGTTTCGGTACTATTTCTTGCTCATATTGGTAACATTGAGAGAATTATGTTTTGGGCGTTTATCATTGGTAATATCATATACTATGCAGTTGGGATAATATTGGCTTTTGCCTTTAAGGATAATCGCGCATTTTGCAAATACATATGTCCTATCACAATATTTCTGAAACCCATGAGTTATTTTTCGCTACTCCGAATCAAATGTGATAAAAGTAAATGTATTTCTTGTGGTAAATGTAAAAAAGTGTGTCCAATGGAAGTTGATGTTACAAATAATTCTCGAAAACGAAAGAATGGCACAGAATGTATTCTTTGCTTTGAGTGTGTGAAAAATTGTCCAAAAGGTGCGCTATAAATGCCTTCCTGGCCAGGCAGTCTTCAAATGCCTGGCTCGTATACTGGCTTCCAAGGTCGCTGTGCAATATGATCCCTTTTGTATCCCTGACGTTCAGGCACGCATTCTTTTCAAAAATAATTCTTTGTGTTTCCCCAAAATTCTTCCATTACTTCATTGAACTTTTGTGGCATATCCATATTTACACAATGCCCAGCATTTTCAAAAATCGCAACTTTTAATTGGGGTTCCCTGCTTTTCCAATCTTCTACTGCTTTCAATTCCATTGGTATATCAAATTTTCCACACCCTATCAATAAAGGATACTTTCTTGATTTTGTTTGGAATACATTTACCATACTATCCAATGATGCCAAATACAAAAAAGATTTCTTTGGAAATTGAATATTCATATCATAAAAGTCATTTTGAGCCTGCGGGGAAAAGGCAGATATTTTTTTATTTGCCTTTGCAAACCATTTAATAGAAACCAAAGCCTTTAACATCATTCGTATCTGTGAGGTACTATTTTCTTTCTGCATTTTCTCATCAAAATTGTTAATATCATATCCGCCAAAACAGGCAAGGGAATTTACTGCTTCGGGATACCGATTCGCAAAATCCTGTGCTAAAACAGCACCCAATGAAATACCGACAATATGTATTTTCTTGATTTTTTCAACGTTCATAATATCGTATATCCATGCCGACATTTTTTCTAAACTGTCACCCTTTTTTGTATCTGTTGATTTTCCATGACCGATAATATCAACCGCTAATATGTTATATTTGTTTTCAAAATATTTAATCTGTGGTTGAAACATTTTATGATTTACAAACGCAGCATGGAGAAACAATACCCATTCACTACATTCTTTTCCGCTAGTGTAATATACGATTGGCGAAAGATCCAATTTGAACTGTTGCATTATTTTTCTCCTCCATTTCATTGATTAGTTTTTTATACCATTCAATATTCAATTTCATAAAATCTCTTCCATAACAAGCCGCTGAAAGCCGATAAAAAATTATATCCTTGTTTTCTTCCGTAATATTTTCATTTTGTGCTTCTTCACAAATGGCATTTAGCACATGCTATTTCTCAATCAACTGGGACAGATATTTTTCAATGTTATTTCTACGGCTTGTCTTATCTGAAAAACCCATACCAACTGTATCAATTATCACATATGGATACGGAATAACAATATAGCCCTTCTACCATTAGAGGAGTTATTGCTTTCTATATATCTACAAACGTATTATTTCGCCCAAATAAGCCTCTGGATTCAGTCTGGTCACACGCAAAATCTCTAAGTGAAACTGACTTCTCCTTTCCTATGTAGTTTTCAATCAAACATATATTAGATTAGCTTTTAATTACCTCAAAACAGAAAAGCCCAGACCACCTCGATTCCATCAAGGTTTTCTGGGCTCAAAAAGTAGCGAGAGGGGGATTCGAACCCTCGACACCACGGGTATGAACCGTGTGCTCTAGCCAACTGAGCTATCTCGCCACAATGGAACCTATAGGGCTCGAACCTATGACCCTCTGCTTGTAAGGCAGATGCTCTCCCAGCTGAGCTAAGATTCCCTAGTCGGCTGCTCCTGCAACCGACTTGATTAGTATACTATGATCCAACGGGTTTGTCAACCACATTTTTACAAAATTAGCTACATTTTATCCGGAGCTTCAAATCCCAGCACGTGGATGCAAGTTTCCAGCACATCGCGGGTCAAAAGCAGCAAAGCAATCAGACTCCTTTTCTGGGCCTCATCCTCCTCCGCCAGAATCTTGGTCTCATGGTAAAAATGGTTGAAAGCGTTGGCCAAGTCATAGATAAACGCGCATACTTTGTGGGGAGCAGTCTCCTCGCTGGCACTCTCCATCATGGCATTGAATCCCGCCAGCTGCATCATCAACTGTTTCTGCGCTTCTCCTGCCGCCGCCAGCAGTTCCAATCCCTCCCGTTCCTCCAGGCTGCCGCCCTGCTCCACATATTTGGACAGAATGGACTTGATCCGCACAATAGTATATAAAATGTAAGGACCTGTATCTCCCTCAAATGAGGTGAAGCGATCCATGTCAAAGATATAATCCTTGGAAGCCTGATTGGAGAGATCTCCATAGAGCAGAGCTGAAATAGCCACCATGTCCGCCACAGCCTTGGCCTCCTCTTCACTCATCTCCCGGCCTTCCCTGATCTTGCGCAGCATCTCCTGCTTGGTCTCCTGGATCAGAGTCTCCAGGCGCATCACACCGCCGTCCCTGGTCTTGAAGGGCTTGCCGTCACTGCCGTTGACGGTGCCGAAGCCAATCCACTTCAGCTGTGTCCCCGGCTCCACCAGCTTTGTCTTACGGGCGCAGCGAAATACCTGATCAAAATACAGATCCTGACGCTTGTCCGTCAGATAGACGATCAGATCCGGGTGATACAGGCGCATGCGTTCCAGAATCGTAGCAAGATCCGAAGTGTTGTACAGGGAGGCCCCGTCGGACTTCAGAATCATACAAGGAGGCACTTCCTTGGTGTCTGTCTCCTCTTTCACATCCACCACCAGGGCGCCCTCACTGATATAGGCATATCCGCCGTCCTTCATGTACTGTACCATCTCCGGGATCAGGTCACGCACATCGCTCTCCCCTTTCCACAGATCAAATTCCACATTTAAGCTGCTGTAAACCTTCTTTAAGTCCGCCACAGACACATTCATCATGTGCTGCCACAGGGCGCGGTAGCCCCTCACGCCGTTCTGCAGCTTATAGGTTGCTTCCATGGCCCGGGCCTTATACTCCGGGTCTTCCTTGGACTTTGTGCTGGAGGCCGGATAAATCTCTTCAAGTTCCGATATGGTAAAGGGAGCCTCCTTCGGGTACTCTCCCTCATAGCTGTCATCAAAATACACCAGCTCGGGCTGACGCTCCTGTATGCCCACAATCACCAGTCCCATCTGCAGCCCCCAGTCCCCCAGGTGGGCATCGCCGATGACCTCATGCCCGGCATACCGGCAGATCCGCTTGATGCTCTCACCGATGACCGCGGATCGCAGATGTCCCACATGCAGGGGCTTGGCCACATTGGCCCCGCCGTAGTCAATGATAATCTTCCGGGGCTTGGGGGGCTCGTCCAGACCAAATTTCTCCGCCCGCCCCATATCCCGCAGATAATCTCTCAAAAACTCCTCCGAAAGCTTCAGGTTCAAAAAACCGGGCATCACCGCCTCCGCCTGGGAAAACACCCGGCTGCCCTGCAGCTTCTCCGCCACCTGGCCTGCAATCATAATGGGGGCCTTCCTGAACTTCTTAGCCCCGGCCATGGCCCCGTTGCACTGGTATTCGCACAGATCAGGGCGGTTGGACAGCGTCACGCGTCCCAGCTGGCTCCCGGCTTCCGCCTCGCCGTATCCGGCTGCCTCAAAGGCTGCCTGCATCTCCTCGGATATCATCTCCAATAATTTTTTCATAAACACGCTCCTCACAAAAAGTATGCGCTCATTATAGCCCTTTTCCCACCATATGGCAACAATATTTTTACATAGTCAGTTCAATTTACCGCTCCTGGCCCCTCTCCTGCATGGAAAATACGCAGCCACAGTAATTCTGCCGGTACAGCTCATACTTAGCAGACAACTCCACCGATCTCTTGTATCCGTTTTTCTTCTTAAAATCCGAGGGCAGCCAAGGCACACCATATGTAACAGCCACTTCCTCCCCAATCCGGTTGAGCAGCGGCGCATTTTTCAGGGGACTGATGGAAAGGGTAGAGGCAAAATAATCCGCCCCTGCCGCAAGTGCCTGCCGGGCGGTTTCCTCCAGCCGCAGCCTAAAGCACCCCTCGCAGCGCTCCCCGCCCTCCGAGCATTGTTCCAGCCCCCGGGCCATGGCAAAAAAGCGTTCCGGCATATACTCCCCCTCCACCACCTGAATAGGATACCCGCCTCCCTCCTGATTATAACACGCAATCAGGTGCTTCTGTTCCTCCAGTCGGTGGCGGTACTCCTCCGCAAAGGAAATGTTCGGGTTATAGTAAAATACCGTTATGGGAAAATATACTCTCAGATACTCCAGCACATAACTGCTGCAGGGGGCGCAGCAGCTGTGCAAAAACAGGCGCTTCTCCCCCCTGGGCAGGTTCTCCAGTATGCCGTCCAGCTCCCGCTGGTAATTTCTTTGGTTCATAACTTTTCTCCTTATTTAGGGGCCCGCATGGCCTCCTCATACAGGCGCTGTACCTTCTTCCAGTGGATCAGATTGAACCAGCCCTCCACATAGGCCGCCCGCAGATTCTGGTACTGCAGATAGTAAGCGTGCTCCCACACGTCCACCAGCAGAATAGGGGGCACCTCGGACAAATCCGGCACATTCTGGTTGGCTGTCTGCACGATGGAGAGCTTGCCATCCTTGTCCGTGACCAGCCACGCCCAGCCGGATCCAAACTGAGAAGCAGCAGCCTGTTTCATCTGCTCCTTCCACTGGTTATAGCTGCCGAAATCCCGGTCAATGGCATCCGCCAGTACACCCTCGGGCATCTGCCCCATGGGCTGGCGCATGGTTCCAAAATACAATTCATGGTTAAATACACCGCCGCCGTTGTTGCGGATAGGGGTCTGGGCCGCCGCCGGAAGAGTGTCCAGTTTCATCAACAGTTCCTTCAGGCTCATTTTCTGCAATTCCGGATAATCCGCCAGCGTACTGTTAAGATTGTCCACATATGTCTTGTAATGTTTGTCGTGATGAAAATGTAAGGTCTTTTCATCCAAAATCGGTGTCAATGCGTCATAATCGTAGGGCAGTGGCTGCACTACAAAGGGATAGGTTTCTGCCTGCATAAGTCCTCCTTATTTTTTGAGTTGTTTATAGGTTGCAAAAAACTGTTTTAGGTTAAGTATATGCCGTTTTTATCATTTCTATTCCTTTTGCTCATCAAGAATTAATTCCCCCTCCGTATCCTGAATCATGGGGAATGTCAGCGTGACTTTGAACAGATCTCCGTCCGTGGCCACCGCCATACTCCCTCCCTGCAGTTCCGTCAGACTTCTGGCAATTGCCAGTCCCAGACCGTTCCCTTCCGTGTGCCGGGACTTATCTCCCCGCACAAAACGCTCCATCAGTTCCGCGGCATCCATATCCAGAGGATGACTGGATATATTTTTAAAGACCAGTACGGCCTGTTCTTCCTGTACTGACAGGCGCGGAACCTGGGGGGCCGACGCCTCCGGACCCGGGGGCGTCTGACTCAACGTTTCCAGGCTCAGATACACCCTGGTATTGTCCTGGGCATATTTACAGATGTTTGTCATCAGATTGTCCAATATCCGCCACAGCATTCGGGTATCCGCCATTATCCATACGGGCCTTTGACATTGCCGAATGATCAGGTCAATCCCTCTCTCTTGCAGCCTCTGCTCAAATTCACCCATGGCCTGGCTGAGCAGCACCCCTGCCTGACAGCGCTCCAGATGTACCTCCAAATTGCCGGTGGACGCCTTGGAAACCTCCATCAGATCCTCAATCAGTTTTTTCAGCCTGGTGGACTGCCGGTACAGCACCCGGGCATACTCCGCTACCTTCTCATTGTCCGATTGCTCTCTGCCGATCAGATCCGCATAATTGATAATGGAAGTCAGGGGCGTTTTGATATCGTGGGAGACATTGGTGATCAGTTCCGTCTTCAGATGCTCGCTCTTCATCCGGTCCTCCACCGCATCCGCCACCACCTGGGATATGGCGTTCATATCCCTGCCGAACCGCAGTGCCTCCCCTTTCATGCCCTCCAGCGAAATCTGATAGCCCAGGTTCCCTTTTGCCAGTTCCCTGCCGGAGGTCCGAAGCCGCGTCATGCCGCCGGCTGTCCGCAGTACCAGCCATGCCAGCAACGCTTTTTCCAGGCCCCACAGCCCCCAGACCAGCCAGCCGCCCCGGCCTGTGGTAAGCCACTCCTGCAGACCCTTCATCCCTTCCCCGTGCATCACCTCATACTGCGCCAGACCCAGCAGCAGCGCCTCCAGAATGCAGACCAACAAAAAAACAAGCAGCGCCCTTCGAAACCAGGACAACTGTTCCAGCGCCCTTCGAGGCCTCCTGCACAATTTTTGAAGCAGGCTGCTCTGCCCCCTCCGGCTTATTTCCCAATAACAAAATAGGCGCAGCAAAAAACCTGTCGCCAAAATACCCAGCAACAGCCCGCATAATGTCATGTTCCTGACGCTTCGCCCCAGCTGCGCCATCAAAGGTTCCGCGCCTTCCTCCCAGGTGATGGGAATGTTCCAGACCTGGGGCCGCCGGAATCCCCACAGACATACCAGCGCCGCTGCCACCCACCAGGGCAGCAGTTTCCCAATGGGCATCTTTCCCGTCTTCCTTATGGAAGAGTTCTGAAGACCTCTCCTGCCGATGCGGATGATACGTCTGAGAAGAGCCGCGGCTACAGCCAGAGCTGTTCCTGCCGTCACAAAAAAAACCTTCATCCATATCCGCAGGTCATCCGGCAGCCCTTCCAAATGGATTGGGACCTCCAGTATCTGCCCAAGATCCAGATAGGCGATCTTGACAATATAGCCGGCCTCATCCTCCTGCGCGTCCCCCGGGAATTGATAGGTATATTGCAATGTCTTTCTGCCCAGCTTCGGAATCATCTGTATATCCGCTGATTTATAATTTCCGCCTATGCGCCTGCCGCTGGCCTTCAAGATAATATAGTTTACATTCTCTGTTTTCGCATAGGCATCCGCCTGTCCCATGCCCTGAGACAGATAAATCTCCAGAATTTCCCCGGCCCGGCTCCGGGCCCGCTCCTCCAGCGCCGGTTCCCTGGCGCTGCCCTGCTGCCGATATTCTTCCAGACGCAGGCAGCATATGCCTGCCAAAAAGCAAAAGACCGCCGTCCCTATGGCAGCCACCATGGTCAGATATTGGAAGCACCTTTTTACGTTTTTCCCTCTCACAGGCCGATGCTCCCTTCCATCTTATATCCTTGTCCCCATACCACTTTCAGATAGCGGGGATCCGCAGGGTTTATCTCCACCTTTTCCCGCAGATGCCGGATATGCACCGCCACTGTGCCCTCGCTGCCTATGGGCTGGTCCTTCCACACCTGCTGATAGATCTCCGCCGGAGAAAAAACCTGTCCCGGGTGTTCCATAAGCAGTTTCAAAATCTCATATTCCGTGGGAGTCAGATTGACCTCCTCCCCGTCCAGCAGCACTGTCTTGCGCATATCGTCCAGCTGAATCCCGCCGATTCTGAGAATCCCTCTCTGCCGGCTGCCGCACCCCAGCTGCATGTACCGGCGCAGCTGGGAACGGACCCTGGCGCTGACCTCCATAGGATTGAAGGGCTTGGTGATATAATCGTCCGCCCCCGCGTTCAGACCCAGAATCTTGTCCAAATCCTCCCCCTTGGCCGTGAGCAGGATGATGGGCACATTGGAAAACTGCCTTATCCGCTCCATGGCCTCCAGCCCGTCCATCCGGGGCATCATTACATCCATCAGGATCAGCTGCAATTCCTGACTGCCTGCGATCTTTAAAGCCTCCTGTCCGTCGTAAGCTTTATGGAAACAATAATCCGGCTGGCTTAAATATATCTCCAGCGCGTTCACAATATCCTTCTCATCGTCGCAAAGCAGTATATGGTACATAAACTGGCGCTCCTGTCGTAAAATTTTATAATGAGTATGCGCTATAACGCATACTCATTATACAGGAAACGAAAAGGATATGGAATAGTGAAAACTTTAAGATTTGTTTAACCTGTGCTTCCTCTTTCCGGTCCCAAGGGGACTGCTTCATCTCTTTTTGATAGGATGCCGGATCACCGTTTTATACTTTTCCGGCGGCGTTCTGCGCGCGTCCGTCAGATAGATTTCATGGTGCAGCCGCTGCCCGTTTATGTCATTCTCATACTCGTTTTCCTCCAGAAACCTGTCCATAATCGCCACGGTCTCCGGCTCAGCGTCAAAGGGGCCTGTATGCATCATCTGTACGCATAGTCCCTCCTCAATTGTCAGGAACCGCGCTGCGGAGCAATCCGTTTTCTTTTTTAAGGCGGCTGTCTCTACAGCCCATGCAAAATCCTCCGCCGTCACGAAATCCGGCAGACGAATTACGGATATCCAGTGGAAATCCGTCTTATGGACATAGTCAACGCCACGAACCTTTTCCTGCCACCAGAATCCTTCCAGCGGAGGAACCACATACTCAAAGAAACCTTCTATCTTATGGCCTGCCTTATGACTCATCCTCAGCGTATAAGCCACCGCGTACAAAACGCCTATGGCCTGCTGGTAAGCCCCTCCCTCTTCATTGGGGTCACCCTCTCCCCTGACGGCGATATAGTTTGCCGTCGGCACATTGACCACCTGAGGCATATTATTAGGCATGTAAAGCTCCTTACACTCTTTTTTGAAATCATATGACATAGTTCTTCCTCCATGACAAACAGCATGTTCTTTGCTATATTTCCAGATATACTCTCCCACCGCCCAATGCTTATTTTCCCTTATACATGCGAATCATGTTTTCCGCCATACCAAGAAGCGCCGCTCTGGCAGACTCCGGTTCAAGCACCGTTACCTTGTCCCCAAAACCCATCAGCCATGTCAGAAGATTATCCTCATTGGTATACTCCTCCTCAAACAGCAGCCGGCCATCCTCCTGCTCCGCAAAGCAATGAGGGCCAAAACTCTCTATCAGACGCCATTTTACCTCCGGTGAAAAGAGGGCTTTCACCGAAATGCCTCCCGGAAATACCCTTTCGTCAGAGAAATCTGGCGTTGGTATCTTCCTGCCTTGAAATCCCTGTTCGCATACCGCAACGTCTTCCATGCGGTTTAATTTAAAGAGCCTGAAATCCTCCCGCTTTGTACACCATCCCCACACATACCAGTTCGACCAGCGAAAGACCAGATAGTAGGGCTCCATGCTCCGGCCGCTTTCCCCTTTGGGGCCATGGTACCGGAAACGCAAAAGTTTCCTTTCCTCTATCGCCGTCTGTATATTTTCAATCTTGGGCGCAAGAGAACCCTTGTACCAGGAGGACAGATCAATCCAGATGTAGTCCCTTCCATTCACAAAAGCCGAGGAACCTACGCTCAGCTTTTCCATCAGCCGGGCATAATGCCTGCTGCCGCTCACACTGTCCAGTCCCCGAAGCCCTGCCAGAATCTCCCGCATCTCCCTGGTGGAAAGCAGGGTTTTATCCAGGCGGTAATCCTCCATAATGGAGATGCCGCCATTGATCCCCTGCCTCGTGCATATGGGAATCCCTGCCTTGCACAGAGATTCAATGTCGCGGTTGATCGTCCGCCTTGACACCTCAAAATGTTCCGCCAGTTCAGGGGCGGTCATGGCATCCTTCTGCAGAAGCAGCGCCAGTATCCCCACCAGTCTGTCCACCTTCATAGTTTCCCTGATCCTCTTTCCACTTTTTTTGATTGTAACACAACAAACACGACAGCTTAGTGTCGTGTTTGTTGCAAACAATTTGTTTTAATTATATCAGCTAAAATGTCTGGCTCTCGTCATAAGCCGCCCGACTGCCCCCCACATATTTAGCCCTGGTGCGGGCACAGACCACATGAGCCTGGCCGATCAGCTTTTGTTCGGTGCGCACCGGCACTGCCACCGGCGCAAGGTGCATACCAATCAGTGTATCGCCGATATCCACCCCCGCCCGGGCCATAAGCGCCTCCACTGCCACCGGCTCCCGCATATGGCGGCAGGCCGCCGTGGCAAAGGCGCCTCCGGCCTTTAGCTGCGGTACCACATTGACTCTGGTCAGGCGCTGCTCTTTCATACAGGCTTTCTCAACAATCAGGCTGCGGTTCAGATGCTCGCAGCACTGGCAGGCCAGATAGATCCCCTTCTCCCCGCAAAACTGATATGCGGTCCGGAACAGGCATTCCCCAATCTCCTCGCTGGAGTATGTGCCGATCCGGCCTCCCGCCACCTCGCTGGTGGAACAGCCGATTACCAGAATATCCCCCTGCTCCAGATGGGCGGCCGCCCATAACTCTCCAAGCACAGCCTGCAGCTGGGCCCGTATCTCCTCCAAATGCTCATATTTTTCCTCTGAAATACCATTTATACTCATGTCTCCATTTCCTCCTTCTCTGCCGCCCGGCAGCGCTCCAGTTCCTTCAGGGCCGCCTATTCGCAATACTTATTTTGGGTCTTTCTTGAACCAGGCAGCTGTTTATGATAAAATAAGTACATTAATATCGAAAAAAGGAGTTATACAAATATGGGTGTTTTTGATCACTTTAAGAAACAGGACAAAACCCACGAAGCCGGACCGGATATATCTGCCGGTCCACAGCTGACAGACTTCCACCCCTTTGACACCGGACTGTCCCAGACCATACTGGAGTTGTCCGCAGAGTTTGGCAAAAAAACTCTGCCCGCCCGCACCCCTTGCAGCCGGGAGCAGTTCATCGCTCTGCTCGCAGGCATCTCTGCCCTGCGCAAAACGCCCGGCATTCCCGGCCCCGGCCAGTCCGGCCCGGACTATTTTACCACCCTGCCCCGTTGTGCCTCCCCCGAGGCGGGGGCACAGTGCCGCGCCCACCTGGAAAAAGTCTTCGGCATCACGGACAGACGCTCCCTGATGGACTTTTGCAACAGTGAAATCCGCTGCCACCCCCAGTACCTGGACTTTGAGGGTTTCTGGGAAGGCCGTCCGCCCTTTGCTATAGCTCAGCTGCATACCAAAGCCTTGGAAGCCTTTCAAACGGCCCGGGACTTTTCCGCCCAGTTCTACCCCATTGTAGGGCACCAGGGATATCTGGCCTGGGATATCAGCGAGTGCGTAGGCCATCTGCGCACAGGCTATGCCTGCGGTCTGCTGACTCGGGAAGATCTGGACGAAATGGCGGAGTACTGGATTATACAGGCGCAGATTTTCAAAAACTGGACGGATTTCGCCGTCAGCGCCATATGCGGCGAACTGTATTGGGACTTCCGGCACGGCTCCAAGCTTCCCGAACTGACCACGGGGCTGGACTTGTGGTCACGGCTGGTTGGCATCCTGCTAAACGATGACACCGCCTGGGGCAGCGGCATGTGGTATGCTCCAAACGGCAGCTAACGCCACGCTGCGCAAGTGCAGTCAGTTCCTTAACGGATACTCTCCACAAACTCCTTCAGGCGTCCCTTCTGGGAACCGATGGACAGACCATTGTCATAAAAATCCAGGAACTCCTCCCGGGACAGCCATCTGTAGGAGATAGTCTCCCCCTTTTGCAGCGCGATCCTGTTCTTGGGCCAGTCTGTCACCAGCAGGTAACCGTGGTAAATGGCATGATGCTCCCTGTGAACCATGCGGTAGAGTTCCCGGAGGGCTCCCGCCGCCTCTATGCCGGTCTCTTCCCTCAGTTCCCGGCAGGCTCCCTCCAGGGGACTTTCTCCCTTCATGGCGCTGCCCCCGGCGCCTATCTCCCATTTGCCGGGGGAAACCTCCTTTTCCCAGGAGCGCTGCATCAGCAGAAAATCGCCGTCCGGGCTTTGCACCACCACCTCGCAGACCAGGTGATATGCCCCTTCCGGGATTTTCTCCCCGCGGATCAAGTCAAATCCCAGCTTTTCCTCTGCCTCATTATATGCATCCCACAATTCCATCCGCATTCTCCTTACTCGAATATATCAAATCCCAAATATGGTATCTCATTCCAAAATAAGCATTAGCCTGACCCATGTCCCATAATCCCCGTCACAGGGACGCGATATCCACTAAAGACAGCTGCTTTCCCGCGTTTTCCAGGCTGTTCACCAGTGCCCGGGCGGTGTCCATGGCCGTGATGCAGTACACGCCCGTCTCAATGGCGGTGCGGCGAATCAGGAAGCCGTCCCGGTGCTTGTCCCTGCCCTGGGTGGGGGTGTCGATCACCAGGTCTATCCTGTGCCCTAAGATCAGGTCCATCACTGTGGGAGATTCCTGGGAGATCTTGTTGACCTTTCTGGCCTTGACCCCGGCCTCACTCAGCGCCGCCGCCGTGCTCCTGGTGGCGTAGATAGTATAGCCCAGCTTCTCGAAGCGCCTGCCGATCTCTATGGCCTCTCCCTTGTCCGCGTCCTTCACCGTGATGATCATGTTCTTATGCCTGGGCAGATCCACCCCCGCCCCCAGAAACGCCTTATACAATGCTTCATGGAAGGTCTTCGCCACACCCAGACATTCGCCGGTGGATTTCATCTCCGGCCCCAGACTGATCTCTGCCCCCCGTATTTTTTCAAAGGAAAATACCGGCATTTTAATGGCATAGTACTCCGCCTCCGGCTGCAGCCCCGGCTTGTAGCCCAACTCCCGGATAGTCTTGCCCAGAATCACTTCCGTGGCCAGATCCACGATGGGGATTCCCGTCACCTTGCTGATGTAGGGCACGGTGCGGGAAGAACGGGGATTCACCTCGATCACATACACGTCCTCCCCGATGGCGATAAATTGGATATTGATCAGCCCTTTCACGTGCAGGGCCCTGGCCAGCCTGCGGGTGTACTCCGCAACCTTGTCCTTGATGAGTTTGCCGATGGTGGGCGCCGGGTACACGGAGATGCTGTCCCCGGAGTGTACGCCGGTCCTCTCGATATGCTCCATAATGCCCGGAATCAGAATGTCCGTGCCGTCGCACACCGCATCTACCTCGATCTCCTTGCCCTGGAGGTACTTATCCACCAAAATCGGATGATCCTGGGCGATACGGTTGATGATCTCCATAAATTCCTCTATCTCCTGGTCGGAGATGGCAATCTGCATCCCCTGTCCCCCCAGTACATAAGAGGGCCGCACCAGTACCGGATAGCCCAGGCGGCCTGCCACTGCCTTGGCCTCCCCGGCCGTGTACACAGTGCCCCCCGCGGCCCGGGGAATCTCTGTCTCCTCCAATATTCTGTCAAAAAGCTCCCGGTCTTCCGCCGCGTCCACATCCTCCGCCTGGGTTCCCAGAATGGGTACACCCATTTTCATCAGGCTCTCCGTGAGCTTGATGGCGGTCTGCCCGCCGAACTGCACCACGGCCCCGTCGGGCTTTTCAATGTTCACGATGGACTCCACATCCTCCGGGGTCAAAGGCTCAAAATATAACTTGTCCGCAATGTCAAAATCCGTGCTGACAGTCTCCGGGTTGTTGTTGATAATGATGGTCTCATACCCCGCCCGTGAGAAGGCCCAGGTGGCATGGACGGAGCAATAGTCGAACTCGATGCCCTGACCGATGCGGATGGGGCCGGAGCCCAGCACCAGCACCTTTTTGCGGCCCTGACTGGCCACAGCCTCATTTTCCCCGCCGAACACGGAATAGTAATAGGGAGTGGCGGCGGCAAATTCCGCCGCGCAGGTATCCACCATCTTGTACACTGCCACGATGCCGTTGTCATAGCGCATCTGCCTGATCTCCTCTTCGCTCCTGCCGGTGAGCCGGGCGATCACCTGATCCGGGAACTCCAGCCTCTTGGCCTCCCGCAGCAATTCCACCGTCAGTTCCTGGGGCTGCTTCTGCGTCCGTTCCAGCGCCTGCTCCATCTCCACCAGAACGGCTATCTTGTCAATAAACCACACATCAATCATGGTAATATCATGAATGGTCTGATATTCAATGCCCTTGCGCAGCGCCTCCGCTATCACATAGATCCGCTGATCGTCCACCACCTGCAGTCTCTCCAGCAGTTCCTCGGAAGAAAGGGCTGTAAAGTCATAGCTCCGCAGGCAGTCCACATGCTGTTCCAGGGAACGGATGGCCTTCATCAGCGCCCCCTCAAAGTTACTGCAGATGCTCATGACCTCGCCGGTGGCCTTCATCTGGGTGGTCAGGGTACGTTTCGCCGTAATAAATTTATCAAAGGGCAGTCTGGGAATCTTTACCACACAGTAGTCCAGGGCAGGTTCAAAACTGGCGTAAGTCTTGCCGGTGACAGCGTTTTTGATCTCGTCCAGGGTATAGCCCAGGGCGATCTTAGCCGCCACCTTGGCAATGGGATAGCCCGTGGCCTTGCTGGCCAGGGCCGAAGAACGGCTCACCCTGGGATTAACCTCGATCACACAATACTCAAAGCTGGTGGGATGCAGGGCAAACTGCACGTTACAGCCTCCGGTGATCTGCAGTTCGTCGATGATATGCAAGGCGGAACTGCGCAGCATCTGATATTCCTTGTCGCTGAGAGTCTGGGAGGGAGCCACTACGATGCTGTCCCCGGTATGCACTCCCACCGGGTCGATATTTTCCATGTTGCAGACGGTAATGCAGTTGCCTGCGCCGTCCCGCATGACCTCGTACTCAATCTCCTTCCATCCGGCAATACAGCGCTCCACCAGCACCTGCCCCACCCGGGAGAGACGCAGACCGTTTTCCAGAATCTCCTCAAGTTCCACTTGGTTATGAGCAATGCCGCCGCCGGAGCCTCCCAGCGTATAGGCCGGGCGCAGCACCACAGGGTAACCGATCTGATTGGTAAAGGCAATGCCGTCCTCCACATTTTCCACCACCAGGGAGGCGGCGCAGGGCTCCCCGATGCGCTCCATCAGATCCTTGAACTCCTGCCGCCCCTCCGCATTGCGGATGGTGGCGGCGGTGGTGCCCAGCAGCTTTACCCCATGAGCCGCCAGAAAGCCGGATTCCTCCAGTTCCATGCCCAGGTTCAGCCCCGCCTGGCCCCCAAGGGTGGGCAGGATGCTGTCGGGCTTTTCCTTCTCGATAATCTGCTCCAGCACCTTTGTAGTCAGGGGCTCAATATACACTTTATCGGCAATATCTTTGTCCGTCATGATGGTGGCGGGATTGGAGTTGACCAGGATGACCTCCACTCCCTCCTCTTTCAGTGAACGGCAGGCCTGGGTACCCGCATAGTCAAACTCCGCCGCCTGACCGATGACAATGGGGCCGGAGCCGATCACCATGACACGTTTTACATTGGGATTCTTAGGCATAGTATTCCTCCTTATATAGTGGCAGGGGACGCTCCGGGTGGATATACACTTCTGCTGCGGCAGCTTCTCGCCCGGCCTGACAACGCAGCCCCGCAAAACTCCCAAGCACCTCGCTTTGCGCGGACCTGCTCATACAGCCTTCACAGCAGCATGTTCCCACTCAGATCTGTATCCTGCTATCCTTACCAACGGTTAGATTTTCCTTCCCTTCTACCGCAGTTCTTTAAAATAGTCAACTCTGCATACTTCATCACGAACATGCGCATATGTCATGCCAACAGGTTTTCCGTTGTAATAAGCGACAAAAAAACATAGCGTCTCTCACTCTTTTTTGCGCATCATCGAAATAAATCGATCAAACAGATAGCCGGAATCCTGGGGGCCGCAGCAGGCTTCCGGATGGAACTGCACCGTAAAAATATTTTTGCCCGTGTAGGCCAGGCCCTCGTTGGTGCCGTCATTGACATTCACAAAGGCGGGCGCCGCCACCGCCGGGTCCAGATGCTCAGTGTCCACCACATAGCCGTGATTCTGTGAGGAAATATACACCCTTCCCGTGGCCAGATCCTTCACCGGATGGTTGCCGCCCCGGTGGCCGTACTTCATCTTGTAGGTGTCCGCTCCGGTGGCAAGAGCCATAAGCTGATGCCCCAGGCAAATGGCAAAGATAGGCATGTCAGAGGCATACAGCTTCTTCAATTCTTGAATTATGGAAACACACTCCTTGGGATCTCCGGGGCCGTTGCTGAGCATAATGCCGTCCGCGCCGGAGCTTAAGATCTGCTCCGCGCTGGTCAGAGCCGGGTAGACTGTGACCTCACAGCCCCTGGCCGCCAGAGAACGGGCGATATTGTCCTTGGCCCCAAAATCCATCAGCGCCACCTTCAGTCCCTTGCCGTTTAGTTCCTTTACCAAAGACGGACGTTTCTCCCGCTCCCCCCTCGCATAGGAATCCCGGTCAAAACGCGCGCTGCCGGAGATGGCGCCGTTGTCCGCCAAATCCTGACTGGCCCGGACCGTATAGGGGGCTGCGCAGCTTACCTTCTCCACCACTTTGCCGGTGGTGTAGGCGTGGAGCCGGGGCAGGATCTCCGTTAAGTCCCCGTACTGCCGGGTGGTGATCATGCCGTTCATGGTTCCCTTTTCCCGCAGGATCCTGGTCAATGCCCTGGTGTCGATCCCCGCAATGCCGGGCATATTATTTTCCTCCAGAAATTCCTGTATAGTCAGGTCAGCGCGGAAATTGCTGGGTATCCTGGACAGTTCCCGGACAATAAAGCCATCGGGCCATGCCCTCCTCGACTCCATGTCCTCCCGGCATATACCGTAATTGCCGATCAGAGGGTAGGTCATGCACACCGCCTGTCCCGCATAGGAGGGGTCTGTCAGCACCTCCAGATATCCCGCCATGGATGTATTGAACACAATCTCGCTGATCACCTCCCTGTCCGCGCCGATATGCGTTCCCTCAAATATGTTGCCGTCTTCTAAAATCAAGTATGCCCTCATTCCGCATCCTCCTTGTCCTGCTTCCTCATCCGCCCGGATTTCGGGGGCAGAGATTCCTGCCTTATTTCTGCAATCGTCTGCCGCGCAGTGCGCCGTTGTCTCTTCAGCATCAGTTATTTTGCCGACCAGTCCACAAAATTGTCATGGGTTAATGCATAGTCAACCGACGATTGAACCTCGCCGACCTGATTGGTCCAGGAATTTTCATTTATTCTGACCTTCTGAAAACCCAGCATCTCATAGACGTGCTGTGCTCTGGTATTGTTCAGATTCGTATCCAGAATGATTTGCCTATAACCCATAGAAAACAATTCTCCTATGAGCATACTCAGTAGGACTCTTCCCAATCCCTTTTCCTGATAATCAGTATTGCAGATCTTTATGCCGATTTCAGCCATACTATTTCCACGATTATAATAACTCATCTCGCCGATTGCGGAGCCTTTGTGTTCAATGATCAGCCGACGCTTTGTCTCGTCACTGTCCTTTTGTATTTGTTCCTGTATCTTCTCGGCCGTTGTGCCGAGCCCGCCCGGAAAACCGGCGTGTGCCATCACACTGCCGTCGTTCCACCATCTCGCAAGCTGCGCGCAGTCCGCGCTCTCCGCGTTTCTGATACACAGATCCCCATGAACAATATTCACGGCTTACCTCCCTATATTTGTTTTCCGCTTTGGCAATTTCCATTTACGCCCCGCGGGGCTCTCCGATCCATAATGCTTTATTCCGGAAATATGAGCGTGATCTGGGTTTTCTTCCATTCGCAATGAACGACTTTGGGTATCCATTGCGTTCCCGTCTCCGAATCCACAGCATAATTGCCATGGAAGCCGCCGGCGCCTTTGCCGGGATCCCATGGCAATCACTTATTTATTGTTTACTGAATTGCCGCGTGAATCTCCTGCAAGGACATCACGCCAATCTCCCCTTCCTTGATCACAGTGCGGATTCCCTCTGCGGTGGCCTTGGCTGCCGCCATGGTGGTCATATAAGGCACTCTGGCCTTGATGGCAGTCTTGCGGATATAGCTGTCGTCAAAAAGCTTTTCCTCCTTGGCAGCCGGGGTGTTCACGATCAGCTGGATCTTGCCGTTCATAACCTCGTCCACAATGTTGGGCCTGCCCTCCTGCATCTTGTTGACGCGCCGGGCCTCTATGCCGCTATTAACCAGCAGTTCATAGGTGGTTCCGGTGGCCAGGATGTTAAAGCCGCACTCCGCGAATATCTGAGCAATCTCCACTACCTCCGGCTTGTCTTTGCCGCTGACGGAGAACAGCACCGTCCCCGAGGTGGGCAGTTTGGTCTGGGTGGCCTCCTGGGCCTTGAAAAATGCCTCTCCCACATTGGTAGCCAGTCCCAGCACCTCGCCGGTGGAGCGCATCTCGGGCCCCAGCACCGGGTCGACCTCCTGGAACATATTGAAGGGGAACACCGCTTCCTTTACCCCGTAATATGCAGGCTTTACCTCTTTCATGCCCTCGATGGGGGATGCCATGCCCGTCAACTCCCTGGTCATAATCTGGGTGGCCAGCTTCACCATCTGCACACCGCAGACCTTGGAAACCAGGGGCACGGTGCGGGACGCTCTGGGATTGGCCTCCAGCACGTACACCTTGCCGTCCTCGATGGCATACTGCATGTTCATCAGACCGCAGACCCCCATCTCCTCCGCGATTTTACGAGTGTACTCCTTGATGGTGGCCACCAACTCCTCCGGAATATTTTTGGAGGGCAGGATACATGCGGAATCACCGGAATGTACCCCCGCCAGTTCGATATGCTCCATAACCGCGGGCACATAGGCGTGTCTGCCGTCCGCGATGGCGTCCGCCTCGCACTCGGTGGCATGACGCAGGAACCGGTCGATCAAAATGGGGCGATCCGGGGTTACGCCCACCGCCGCCGCCATATACTGCCGCAGGCTCTCCGGCTCGCTGACCACTTCCATGCCCCGTCCGCCCAGCACATAGGAGGGACGCACCATGACGGGATAGCCAATCCTGTTGGCAATCTCCAGGGCTTCGGATACGTCTACCGCCATACCGGCCTCCGGCATGGGAATTCCCAGCTTCTCCATCATGCCCCGGAACAGATCCCTGTCCTCGGCCATGTCGATGACCTCCGGGGAAGTACCCAGAATCCGCACTCCGTTCTTTTTCAGATCCGCCGCCAGATTCAGAGGCGTCTGCCCGCCAAACTGGGCGATGACACCCACCGGCTTCTCCTTTTCATATATACTCAGCACATCCTCCAGCGTCAGCGGCTCGAAATACAGCTTGTCGGAGGTGTCGTAATCCGTGGACACTGTCTCCGGATTGCAGTTGACTATAATGGTCTCAAAGCCCAGTTCCTTTAATGCGAAAGCCGCATGTACACAGCAGTAGTCAAACTCAATGCCCTGGCCGATGCGATTGGGACCGCCGCCCAGAATCATAATCTTCTTTTTGTCGGAAACCGCTGTCTTATCCGGCGCATTGTAGGTGGAGTAATAATAGGCGCTGTCCTTGGTGCCGAACACATGCACCGGCTCCCAGCTCTCGGTGATGCCATAGCCGGTGCGGGCTGCGCGGATCTCCTCCTCCGGCACCTCCAGCAGTTTGCTCAAATAGCGGTCCGCAAAGCCGTTTTTCTTGGCCTGCTCCAGCACCGCCTTCTCTGGCAGGCTGCCCCTCATGGCCAGCAGCGCCTCCTCTTCCTCCACCAGTTCCTTCATCTGCTCGATAAAATAGTGCTTAATCTTGGTGAGTTGGAACAACTCCTCCACCGTGGCGCCCTTTCTCAGGGCCTCATACATGATAAACTGCCTCTCGCTGGTGGGAACTACCAGCATTTTCAGCAGTTCTTCCTTGCTCTTCTCATGGAAATCCTTGGCAAAACCCAGACCATAGCGCCCGATCTCCAGGCTGCGGATGGCCTTCTGGAAAGCCTCCTTATAGGTCTTGCCGATACTCATGACCTCGCCCACCGCCCGCATCTGGGTGCCCAGCCTGTCCTCGCTGTCCTTGAACTTCTCAAAGGCCCATCTGGCGAACTTGATCACCACATAATCCCCGCCGGGCACATACTTGTCCAAAGTGCCGCACACGCCGCAGGGAATCTCGTCCAGCGTAAGCCCCGAGGCCAGCATGGCGGATACCAGCGCGATGGGGAAGCCCGTGGCCTTGCTGGCCAGCGCGGAGGAACGGGAGGTTCTGGGATTGATCTCGATGACCACGATCCGGTCACTTACGGGATCATGGGCAAACTGCACATTGGTGCCGCCGATGACTTCCACCTCGTTCACGATCCTGTATGCCTGCTCCTGAAGCCGCTTTTGCAGTTCCTGAGAGATGGTCAGCATGGGAGCGGAACAGAAGGAATCCCCGGTGTGTACACCCAGGGGATCAATATTCTCGATAAAGCAGACGGTGATCATGTTGCCCTTGGCGTCCCGCACCACTTCCAACTCCAGTTCCTCCCAGCCCAGGATGGATTCCTCCACCAGCACCTGGCCCACCAGGGAAGCCTGCAGGCCCCGGGAGCAGACACTCTTAAGCTCCTCCACATTGTACACCAGGCCGCCGCCTGCGCCGCCCATGGTGTAGGCCGGGCGCAGCACCACCGGATAGCCAAGCCGATCCGCAATGGCCAGCGCCTCCTCCACGGAGTAGGCCACTTCGCTGCGGGCCATCTCGATGCCCAGCTTGTTCATGGTTTTCTTGAACTCAATGCGATCCTCCCCCCGCTCGATGGCATCCACCTGCACACCGATAACCTTAACATTGTATTTGTCCAGCACCCCCGCGCTGGCCAGTTCGGAACAGAGGTTTAAGCCGGACTGACCGCCCAGGTTGGGCAGGATGGCATCCGGGCGCTCCTTGTCAATGATCTGCTTCAGGCGCTTTACATTCAGAGGCTCAATATAGGTAACATCCGCGATTCCCGGGTCAGTCATAATGGTGGCCGGGTTGGAATTGACCAGCACAATCCGGTAGCCCAGCTGTCGCAGAGCCTTGCACGCCTGGGTGCCGGAATAGTCAAATTCGCAAGCCTGTCCGATGATGATGGGGCCGGAGCCGATAATCAATACTTTTTTGATGTCTGTTCTTTTACTCATACTCATCCTCCTATTTGAAGCTCTTATGATCCTCTGTTATGCATAATCCCTTCTGGGTACATAAGAAAAGCCAGTAACTAAAACTACTGGCTTATCACTGCAATGTATGGAATAGAAGCAATTATGGAAAAAAGGGAATAAGAAGCCCTGCACATCTCTGCCGGAATATTCACATGTTTGCTCACGCGCACTGCCCTCATCTTCTTCCTCCGCTTCAACTCATTTTTTCTATTATAGCGAAAAAGGACTGCTTCGTAAATAGGAAATTACGCATTTAAGAAAATTCAGAATATTCCTCTTGCTACACTTGATTTTCCAGATTTATCATAGCAAAGATCTCCTCCGCCGACGGCCCCTTGCCGCTGATCTCCACCAACACATTATCTCCGTACAGGATGCCCATACGGGTGCGGCTGCCGGACACGTCCCCCGCCTCCTGGACTTGGTAGGTTCTGGCGGCCACGATATCAAGAGTGACCTGATCCGGCCTGAAGACCGCATTACTCACCTGCTGCTGTAGTTCCTGGGGCACACTGCCGCTCCAGGGAAAAGTATACAAACCCAGATCGTACTCCTCCGGCTTCTCCACATCCACCAGCCAATCGCTGACATCCTCATCCGCCTGCCTGCAGACATACGTTATCTCCTCCATGCCCTTGTTCCAGGTCACGTACAAAACGGACGAAGAGCGAACCGCGCTGGAAAAACTGTATCCCTCCGGCGCCTGCACGTCCACGTACCGGCCATAGACCGCATCCGTCCGAGCCGCCTCCCAGGTCAGATCCATTGCGCTTTCTCCGGACTGCAGCAACTCCTCCTTTATGGAGTCGTCCATATCTTTTATGGCATCCTTATCCTCCAGGCTTTCCTTTATCTGCTCTGACTCGCTCTGCTCTTTGCTGCCCTCGGTCTTCGAGGAGTCTGCCTGCTCATCATAACGCGGCGCCGGCTTCGAGGCAGATGGCGCTTCAACCGGAGCGTTCTCTTGAGACGGCTGCTCCGAATCCGTCTGGACAGTCTTGGAAACCGCCTGGTCCTCTCCCGCCTCTTCGGGCCCTGCGCCGCCAGCTATCTGGCCCTCTTTATCCTCCGCCACAGAGCGCTGTTCCTGTGCGGCTTCCATAGCGCTTCCATTTGCGTCCGACGCACCGCTCATGCTGCCGTCCACACTTCCCCTGGGCATTGTAACCAATACCGTTATATACCCTATACCCACACAGAGCACCAGGCTGGCCGCCGCTGCCAGCGTCTTGCCCACCCAGGAGGGCGCCCTGCGCCTTCTTTGGACCCGCCGCGCCTCCTCCACATATGTCTCGTCGATTTCTCCGATCTCCCGAAACAGATCTTCCCTGTTCATCTTTCCCATTGATATACCATCCTATTAGAGTTTTGAAGAAGTTCCACATATTCTACACCTGCACACCCTGTTCCTCAAGGTATACCTTCAGTTCCTGCCTTACCCGAAAAAGCGTGGTTTTCACCTTGCTCTCGCCTATGGCCAGCCTCTGCGCAATCTCCTTGACGGAATCCGCATAATAATATCTGCGCACGAAAATGATTCTTGTCTCCG
The DNA here is from genome assembly GCA_910585015.1 of uncultured Acetatifactor sp. GTDB lineage: Bacteria > Bacillota > Clostridia > Lachnospirales > Lachnospiraceae > Acetatifactor. Next base: position 39,182 of record CAJUCT010000025.1, on the reverse strand, counting down.
TTTTCAGTTTTTCCAGAAATGCATTTATCATTCCTGCCACTTCTCCGGCGATATAGGTATCCTCCACAGAATAGGACGATGACAGGCATTCCTCCAGTTCCTCCAACACAAGGTCAAACTGGCTGTTGCGCTTGCCCGCCCGGTTGTACTCATAGCGGTTTAACGCGATATTCCTGCTGATCCGGCTCAGGAACGCGGAGAAAATATTGGGCCTGGTGGGAGGAATGGCATTCCACACGGCCACATATGTGTCATTTTCGCACTCCTGGGCATCCTCGTAGCTGCCCACGATATGCATGGCAATGCTGCGGCACAGACGGCCATATTTCTCGGCAGTCTGTGTGATCGCCTCCTCGGAGCGTTCAAAATACAGATCTATAATCTTGCTGTCCTCCATCATCCTCTGTGGTCCCTCTCACGATCTGCAGATACTGCCGCCCCGGCATCTGTCTCCTCCCTCGCGGCCCTGCTGTGTACACGCTCCCACACCAGTGTGTGTTCACCCTAATTGACAGTAAATTTTATGTTTGGTTACAGGTTAAATAACTTTCCTGTCCTCAATCCCTCCGCGAGAAGCCGTTCTCCCACCGCCTCCATCGCCAGTTCCAGACAGCCCATGACGCCCTGGTTGTCATTTAAGCTGCAGGGCACGATGTAGCGATTCAGATTCTCCAACTCCGGCGTCACCATATAGCCCGCCATCAGCTTCTCATACTGCTGGCGGATCATGGGGAAAAGCTGCTCCTGATGCATGACCCCGCCCCCCAGAATAATTCTTTTCGGCGCATAGACAAAAGTATAGTTTACGCAGGCTTGGGCAATATAGTATGCCTCCAGTTCCCACACCTCCTGCCGCTTTGTCAGTTCCGCCCCCTTGGCGCCCCAGCGCTCCTCAATGGCCGGTCCCGATGCCAGCCCTTCCAGACAGTTCCCATGGAAAGGGCATTTCCCCTCATAGGTATCCGACGGATGACGCTGCAGCAGAAGGTGACCCGCCTCCGGATGCATCATTCCGTGAAGCAGCCCCCCATTGGCATAGACTCCCACGCCCACCCCGGTGCCAATGGTCACATAGATGCAGGTGTCCAGACCCTTGGCCAGGCCAAAAGTGGCCTCCCCCAGCATGGAAGCGTTCACGTCCGTGTCAAAGCCCACCGGGCACCCCAGCGCTTCCTCAAACGCGCCCACAATATTGTAATTCTGCCAGGCCAGCTTGGGAGTGGAGGTAATGTAACCGTAAGTGGCTGTGCCCTTCACCGGATTGATGGGACCAAAACAGCCCACCCCCAGGGCCTCTATATCGTGTTCCTTAAAAAATGCGATCATCTGAGGCATGGTCTCCTCCGGGCTCACCGTGGGGATGGATATCCGCTCCCACACCTGTCCATGCTCATTGCCAACGGCGCACACCATCTTGGTGCCGCCCGCTTCCAATGCTCCTAATTTCATCTCTTTTTCCTCCAAAAATTAATGTTCCGCTAACTCCCGGTCCACACACAGCCTTATCCGCAGCAGTATCTGTCCGTCCTCCAGTTCCTCTGGTCTGAACACCTGCCTGCCCCCAAACAGCACCGCATGGAAGAGGTCGGCAAATCCTGTAGTTCACTTCCTTTTTCTGTTTTTAGTATACTATCAAATCCTGTTGATTGCAAGGTCTGACAGGGCTATATTGGGGAACCCGGACAGTTTCCCTTTGCATATTTCTCTTAAATCAAAACCTGTCTGCTCTCTATGATTATCCTTTATTTTTCAAGGCTTTTTCACATATATCTCTGCATTAAAAACGACCTCGGAATGAGAATTGATTCCCATTTCAAGGTCGCTTAATAATTCTTTATTCTCTTTTCGCGGCTGCCCCGTTTTGCCTCTGGAGGCTATTCGGGTGTGCCTCGGGATAATTCACGCTATTTACAGGAAATATTTCACGCCGCTCTCGAAGATCTTCATATCCTGCTCCCCATAGATATTCATGGCTACGGCGCTGTCCCGTCTCTCGGAGTGGGCCATCTTTCCCAAAACTCTGCCGTCCGGGGAAGTGATACCCTCGATGGAGGCATAGGATCCGTTGATATTGTACTCCTCATCCATGGACACATTGCCCTGGGGATCCGCGTACTGGGTTGCCACCTGTCCGTTTTCAAAAAGCCTGTCAATCCACTCCTTCGGCGCCACGAAGCGTCCCTCGCCGTGGGAGGCGGGGTTGCAGTAAGTTGCCCCCAGCTGCGCCCCCTGGAGCCAGGGAGACTTGTCGGTGACTACCTTGGTGTACACCATCTTGGAGATATGCCGATTGATGGTATTGAAAGTCAAAGTGGGAGAATCCTCCTTCTGCCCCAGAATCTCACCGTAGGGCACCAGCCCCAGCTTGATCAGCGCCTGGAAACCGTTGCAGATGCCCAGCGCCAGACCGTCCCTCTCCTTTAAGAGCTTCATCACCGCCTCTTTCAGCTTGGCATTCTGGAACGCCGTGGCAAAAAACTTGGCGCTGCCGTCGGGCTCATCGCCTGCGGAAAAACCGCCGGGGAACATGATGATCTGCGCCTGACCGATGGCCTGCTCAAAGACTTCCACAGACTGACGGATGTCCGAAGCGCTTCTATTTTTGAACACCTTGGTCACCACATCCGCCCCCGCCCGCTCAAAGGCTTTGGTGCTGTCATACTCACAGTTGGTTCCCGGGAACACCGGAATAAACACGGTGGGCCTTGCCACCTTATGCCTGCACACATAGACGCTATCCGCCCGGTAGGTCTTGCTCTCCACCGGCTCGGCCCCGGCCACCGCCCTGGTGGGAAATACCTTCTCCAGCCTGGTTGTCCAGGCATCCAAAGCTTCCTCCATGGAGATCCGCACCTGCCCTGCACGGAACACAGGCTCAGCGGTTACGGTGCCGATCACCATGTAATCAAGCTCCCTCTCCTCCAGCAGCGCCAGCTTCTCCGCAGGCATTTCCACCAGCAGATCACCCAGACCGTTGCAGAACAGATCCTGAGCATCCACGCCCTCTTCTATATCTACGCCCAGCTTGTTGCCGAAAGCCATCTTGGACACGGCCGCCGCCACGCCCCTGGCGTCCAGCGCATAGGCGGAGACAATGGCCTTCTCCTGCATCAGTTGATGGATAGCTCCATACAACTCCATCACAGCCTCATACATGGGCACGTCAAAGTCGTCCTTTTCTATGGCAAAGCGCACCAGTTTGTTGCCGGGGGCTTTAAGTTCCGGTGTCACAATATCGCCGTATTTCGCAATATCCACGGCAAAGGACACCAACGTAGGCGGCACGTCAATATCATTGAAAGTACCGGACATACTGTCCTTGCCGCCGATGGAGGGCAGTCCAAAGCCGATCTGGGCATCGTAAGCGCCCAGCAATGCCGCAAAAGGCTGGCTCCAGCGGGCCGGGTCCTCCGTCATCCTGCGGAAATACTCCTGAAAAGTGAACCGGATCTTGCTGTAGTCGCCGCCGTTTGCCACAATCTTAGCCATGGACTCCACCACTGCGTAGATTGCGCCGTGATAAGGGCTCCAGGAGGATAAATAGGGATCAAAGCCATAACTCATCATAGTCACGGTTTCCGTCCTGCCCTTTAACACCGGCAGTTTAGCCACCATGGCCTGCGTCTCGGTGAGTTGATGCACTCCTCCGTAGGGCATCAACACACTGGCTGCGCCGATGGAGGAATCAAACATCTCCACCAGGCCCTTCTGGGAACATACATTTAAATCATTTAGCAGCGTCAGCCAAGCGCCCTTGATATCGCCGGCCTGGGCCAGTTCTCCCACCTTCTCCAGGGCATACCGGTTAAAATAATTCTCTTTCTCGTCCGGGATATCCACTTTTACACCTGTCTCCTGGTGCGCGCCGTTGGTATCCAGGAAAGCCCTCTTCAGGCTGACGATATCCTTCCCTCTCCAGTTCAGCACCAGGCGGGGCTCCTCGGTGACGGTGGCCACCGCCACTGCCTCCAAATTCTCCTCTGCGGCATAGCCCAGAAAAGCCTCCACATCCTTAGGGTCAACCACCACTGCCATGCGCTCCTGAGACTCGGAGATCGCCAATTCCGTACCGTCCAGGCCCGCATACTTCTTGGGCACCTTGTCCAGATCCACCTTCAGGCCGTCCGCCAACTCGCCGATGGCCACAGACACACCGCCTGCGCCGAAGTCATTGCACTTCTTGATAAGCCTGCTGACTTCTTCCCTGCGGAACAGTCTCTGGATCTTGCGCTCCGTGGGAGCATTGCCCTTCTGCACCTCCGCGCCGCAGGTTTCAATGGACTGCTCCGTGTGTATCTTGGAGGATCCGGTGGCGCCGCCGCAGCCGTCCCGGCCGGTGCGTCCGCCCAGCAGAATGATGATATCGCCGGGATCTGAGGTCTCGCGGATCACGTTTTTGCGGGGAGCCGCCCCCATCACCGCGCCGATCTCCATTCGCTTCGCCACATAGCCCGGGTGATATATCTCTTTCACAAAACCTGTGGCCAGGCCAATCTGGTTGCCATAGGAAGAATAGCCGCTGGCAGCGCCCCGCACCAGCTTTTTCTGAGACAGCTTGCCCTTCAATGTGTCCGCCACAGGCACAGTGGGATCGGCTGCGCCGGTCACACGCATGGCCTGGTACACATAGCCCCGGCCGGACAGGGGATCACGGATGGCGCCGCCCAGACAGGTGGCCGCACCGCCGAAGGGCTCGATCTCCGTGGGATGGTTGTGGGTCTCATTCTTGAAAAATACCAGCCACTCCTGGGTTTCCGTATGATCCTCATACTCCATCTCCACAGGCACCACCACGGAACAGGCGTTGATCTCGTCGGACTCCTCCAGGTCGGCCAGTCTGCCGTCCTTTTTCAGCTTCCGCATGGCCATCAGAGCCAGATCCATCAGACAGACAAATTTATCCTTCCTGCCCGCGAAGATTTCCTCCCTGGTATCCATATAACTTTGAAAGGTGGCCTCAATGGGATCTCTGTAATAGCCTTCGCCAAATTCCACATCCTTCAATTCCGTGGAGAAAGTGGTGTGGCGGCAGTGGTCGGACCAGTAGGTGTCCAGCACTCGGATCTCCGTCACGGAGGGATCTCTTTTCTCATCATCGTGGAAATACTTCTGGATATGCAAAAAATCCTTGAAGGTCATGGCCAGTCCCAGAGAGTCATAAAGCTTTTTCAGTTCCTCTTGGGGCATATCGGCAAATCCCTCAAAGATAGCCACATCCGCAGGATCCTGGAACCGAGTCACCAGAGTATCCGGCTTTTCCATATCCGTCTCGCGGGAATCCACGGGATTGATGCAGTATGCCTTGACGCGGGCCATCTCCTCCTCACTCACGTCACCGATAATCATATAAGTCACGGCGGTGCGGATAATGGGCTCCTCGTCCTCTTTCAGGAACTGCACACACTGCACTGCGGAATCCGCCCTCTGGTCGAACTGACCGGGCAGAAATTCTACGGAAAACACATGACCCTTGGCCGGGATCTCGATGTTTTCCTCATACAAATTGTCCACCGGGGGTTCGGAAAATACGGTGCGGCAGGCGGTGGCAAAGGTCTCGTCGGAGATATTCTCCACATCATAGCGGATGAATTCTCTCACCTCCTCCACATTATTGAGGCCCAGATAGTTCTTCAGATCTCCTTTCAGTTCCCTGGCTTTTACTGCGTAGGGAGCTTTCTTTTCCACATAGATACGTCTTACATTTCCCATGATTGTCCTCCATTTGGTTTTATATAAAAATGGGTTATCGCTGTTTCCGGAGAGTCAGATTTTTATGCTCTACTCGTGTAATCTGTGCACCAGACGGTAAACTATATCCCCCTGGTTGATCAGGGCTTTGGTATGGGCGAAAAATACGATGCCGTCCGTGGGGGCTATAATGGACTCCCTCACGATTCCCTCCTGGGGATCGATGATTTCCGCCAGGGGACGGCCATAGCGCACATCGTCGCCGGGGCGCGCCAACCCTCGGAAAATTCCGGCGCGGCCCGCGTGTACATCGGACAGATCCTGCTCGTAGAGCACATGGCTGATGTAACCGCTGTGGCTGTCATATCGGATGATGCCCATACGTTTCAGGAAACGCAGCACCGCCGCCACTCCCTGGCTGGCGCTGCGTTCGTCTATCTCCCAATTGGTCTTGGTGAACAGAGAAAATGCAGCGGTCTTCGCAGCCTGCCAATTGTAATTCAGAGTGCCGGTGTCGATGGGAGCCGGTTTATGCACCACTACATAGGGCAGTCCAAACAGGTTGGCCAGGGATGTGTTCTGGTAGCCTGTCTCCATCATACGCACATGGGGCATAAATTCCCCGTCCATATAGAAGGATGCAAACTGTATTCCATAGACATAACTGCCTATATCCTCCATCAGCGCATGTACAATGCGCCTGTCCTGCTCCCCGTAGGAGTTGCCTGGGAACCCTCGGTTCAGGTCCGCGTTGTCCACTCCGAAAAAACGCCGCCCCACATTGATACTATAACTGTTGACCACCGGAATCACCTGAATCTGCTTGCCCGCGCAGATGCTGCTGTTGGCCTCCAGTTCCTTCAATGCCTGAATCAGCTGGGAACAGACATACATCTGCTGGACCTCATTGCCACGCAGCGATCCCACGATACAGGCGGATTTCTCTCCCTGACCGAAAGTATAGCCCTTGATCTTCATATCCTCCCGATAAGTGGAATGTACCGTGTAAATCTCATGAATATGCATAGAAAACTGCCTTTCTCAATCTGTGTCTGTCCCTTACCGCAAAAGAATACCACATTGGGACCTGCCATGCAAGACCCGGGTCCTTCTCACATTATGCCCGTCAGAATCCGGGCCAGGAGATCCCCTTCATAGACCACAGGATAATTTCGCAGGGTAAACAACAGCCCGTCCTTACCTGCCTTGACCTGTTTTTTCACCTGTCCCGTCATGGGATCCACAATCTCGCCTATCAGTTCTCCCACACAGACAAAATGATTGTGCTTGCTCCTGGGCAGAAATATCCCCTCCACGTCGCTGCGGATAAACTCCACCTTGCCGTCGCTGGAGATGGCGGGCAGCTGAGTTGACGGCACTTCCCCCGTCCAGATCCCCATCTCATGCATCACATTGAAAATCCCGTCCACCACCTGGTTGCCATAGGGCATGTTAATGCTGTTGCCCTGGCCCAGTTCCACCACCATGGTGGGAACGCCTATATTGTTCAAAGAGTGGGCCAGCGTGGCCTCATGTACCGTGGCGGTGGCATTCATCCAGATCACATCCACATTCATCAGCTTGGCAAAGGGCAGCATCCTCCCGGCAAATTCCTCGTTCAGTCTCACCTGGGGAATCTCCTGCACAAAGATATCGCTGGAATGCACATCAATGCACAAATCAACACCGAGCAGGTCATCCATCACCGCCGCCGCAATCTGCTCCATGGCACTGCCGTCCCTGCTGCCGGGGAACATGCGGTTCAAATCCATTCCGGTGACAGGCAGGACCTTGCTGGCCAGATCCACCCCCAGCGGGTTCAGAGCCGGATAGATATCCACAATGCCCGTCAGATGTTCGGGTTGTGCGGCAATACGCCTGGCCACCTCGTAGCAGATATACTGGCCCTCCAATTCATCCCCGTGAGTCCCGGATACCACAGCCACACGTCCCAGCGATTTCGTGTCTTCCTTATAACAGAACCGGTTCCTGCGTATGGCCAGATGCTCCCCCACCGGCAGTTCCAGCGAAACGATTGTCTCAATCATAATACTTCTCCTACTTAAAAGTTCCGCCTATTAAAAATTCCGTTTCTCCATTAAATATGCCCCCGCCGCCACCGACAGGAGCACACTCCTTAGTCTTCCATTCCCAGGGCAGTCAGAATATACTCAAATTCCCGCTCCACGACCTCCGCCGTAATGCCAATGGTCTGGGCGTTGATCTTAAGACCCTCCAATACAAACATGATATTGCGGGCCGTTCCCTCACAGTCCACACAGTAGAATTCCCCGTTATCCACTCCGGTTTCTATGAGCTTCTGTATGATCTTGACCGCCGAATCAAACTGCTTTTTCAGAATATTGTCCTTCTTGGAAAGATTGTTTTCAAAATAAAATTCATAGGTAGCCTGGGTCAGAGTATCCTTTGTCCGCAAAAGTTCCTTTTTCTGCTCCCTTAGAAACAGGGTCAGGATATCCGCAGCAGTGGCGTCCTCGGTGATGCTGCCCGAGAACACGTCGTCAGCCTCCTCGCTCTCCAGCTTCAGCACCTCCAGGAAAATCTCGGCAGTGTTGTTGAAATAGAGGTACAGACCGCCCCGGCTGATCTCACAAGCCTCCACGATATCCTTCATGGTCACTCTCTTATATCCCTTCTCCATGAACACCCTGCGAGCAGTCTCCAAAATATACTTCCTCTTCTGTAGCGATTTCTCTCCCATCTGCCTCTCCACTCTTTATTTTGCTCCGCATATAGTCGGCCTTACTCTTACCTTCCCATAATTCGCTCTTCCCGCTCCAGACGCCGATCCCAGTACTCCACGATCTCCTGCATTTTTACCAGCACCATATAAAAAATACTCTCCTGCACAGCCTGGGTCCACAGATATGCCTTGGCATTCCCCCCCAGCACATATTTTGACAGAATGCCGCACAACACGTCCCATTCCTGGATCGTGGCCGCCTTGATGACTCTCCTTTCATCCTCAGGTGTCTTCATATGCTTTCGGGTATATATGTAAGCGTAATTGCGGTTCATAAAAGAGGATTTCCCCGCCTCCCTCACAAAGCTGAGCAAGGTACTGTCATATACAGGAAAGGACATGGTACTATTACCGTCCTGTCTTCCATTATATTCGGAGCCCGTCTGCATGCCTGCATGCTCCTCGAACCATGGCAAATACCGCAAAAAGGGTGCCAAAGCCTCCTTGTACCGTTTCGATAAATCGCGCATGTATTCCTGATTCAATGCTGCCTACCTCCTAATTAGCGTTCCGCATATTTCCTGCCAGCACACAGTGATCAAAATGCGGCCGCTTTGGCATCCGGATATTGATCAATGCATTGGTAAGCAATATGCTGTTCATTATATATGTTTTAGTATACCATCCCTTTTTCAAAAAGCAAAGGGTTTTCTGTAAAAAAAGAGAGAAATAAAAGAGAGAAAATTCCCCCGGAATTACTCCGGGGGGGAAATGTTGTTCTAGGCCTGCAAGCCTGTATACAGCTGGTAATACTTTCCCTTTTCCATCAACAGCTGGTCATGGGTTCCGCGCTCAATGATGCGGCCCTGCTCCAGCACCATGATGCAGTCGGAATTACGCACTGTGGATAGTCTGTGGGCAATCACAAAGGTGGTTCTGCCCTTCATCAGTTTATCCATACCATCCTGCACAATGCGCTCAGTACGGGTGTCGATGGAACTTGTGGCCTCATCCAGAATCAGCACCGGCGGATCGGCGATGGCCGCCCTGGCGATGGCCAGCAGCTGGCGCTGCCCCTGGCTCAAATTGGCGCCGTCCCCGTGCAGCATGGTATTGTACCCATCGGGGAGACGGCGGATAAAGCCGTCCGCATTGGCCAGTTTTGCCGCCTGGATCACTTCCTCATCAGTTGCGTCCAGCTTGCCATAGCGGATATTTTCCATGACCGTGCCGGTGAACAGATGCGTGTCCTGCAGCACAATCCCCAGAGAGCGGCGCAGGTGGCTCAACTTGATCTTGTTGATATTGATGCCGTCATAACGGATCTTGCCGTCCTGGATACTATAGAAACGGTTGATCAGGTTGGTGATGGTGGTCTTACCCGCGCCGGTGGAGCCCACAAAGGCAATCTTCTGTCCCGGCTGGGCAAAGAGTTCGATGTCGTGCAGAATCATCTTTTCATCCGTATAGCCGAAGTCCACATGGTCAAACACCACATCTCCTTTCAGTTCCGTATAGGTCACGGTATCACTGTCCTTGTGGTAGTGCTTCCATGCCCACAGGCCGGTGCGCTCTCTGGACTCCACAATCTCCTGCCGCTCATTTCTCTCCGCGTTGACCAGTTCCACATAGCCCTCATCCACTTCCGGCGTCTCATCCATGAGCCTGAAAATCCGCTCTGCACCGGCCAGGGCCATGATGATGCTGTTGAACTGCATAGTAATCTGATTGATAGGCATGCTGAAAGACTTATTCAAGGTCAGGAAAGCCGCCAAATCACCCAGAGACAGACCTGAAATCCCGGTGATAGCCAGCATACCGCCGGTCACCGCGCACACCACATAACTCAGGTTACCCAGCTGGGCATTGATGGGTCCCATGATATTGCCGAATTTATTGGCTCGGTAGGCGCTGTCACAGAGTCTGTCATTCAGTTCATTGAACTGCTTCAGGCTCTCCTCCTCATGGCAGAACACTTTCACCACCTTCTGGCCTGTCATGGTCTCCTCGATACAGCCGTTCAGCTGTCCCAGATCCCGCTGCTGGGACAGGAAAAACCGACTGGACAGGGAGCCCACTTTCTTGGACGCCAGAATCATCACTGCCACCATAATCAAAGTCACCAAAGTCAGCGGTATATCCAGCACCATCATAGAGATCAAAGTAGATATCACACTGATAGCGCTGTTGAGCAGCTGAGGGATACTCTGGCTGATCATCTGCCTCATCGTGTCGATATCGTTGGTATATATGGACATGATATCGCCGTGGGCATGAGTGTCAAAATACCGGATGGGCAATTCCTCCATCTTTTCAAATAAATCATCCCTAAGATTTTTCATGGTGCCCTGGGCCACATATATCATGAGCCGGGACTGCGTGAAGGATGCCAGCACACCCAGCCCATAGAAGCAGGCGACCCTGCCGATGGCGCCGGCCAGCGGGCCGAAATCCGGATTCTGCCGTCCGAGCAAAGGCACAATATAGTCGTCAATCAGCGTCCGCATAAACAGAGTTCCCTGCAGAGACGCCAGCACTGTGGTCACGATACAAACCACCACCACGATCCAGTGGATAGCGTAATCCTTAAAGGTATAGCCCAGCACCCGCTTTAACAGCTTGCCGGGATTCTCAATCTTGGGTCTGGGACCTCTGGCCCCTCTGGGTCCATGAGGTCCTCTCGGGCCTCCTGCGCTCGAAGCCATATTTGCCTGGGGTGTTCTTTCCTCTGCCATAGTTACATCCCTCCCTTCACACCGGAGTTTTCCTCTGCGTTTTCGTCAAAATCGCCGCTGCCATGGGTCTGGGATTCATATACATCCCTGTAGATCTCATTGCCGGCCAGCAGTTCCTCATGGGTTCCGAAGCCGTCGATCTCACCCTCATGCATGACAATGATCCGATCCGCATGCTCCACGCTGGATATCCGCTGGGCTATAATCAGTTTGGTAGTGCCCGGGATCTCCTGGGCAAAAGCCCTGCGTATCCGGGCATCTGTGGCGGTATCCACCGCGCTGGTGGAATCGTCCAGAATGAGGATCTTCGGTTTTTTCAGTAAAGCTCTGGCGATACACAATCTCTGCTTCTGGCCACCGGACACATTGGTGCCCCCCTGCTCGATATAAGTATTGTAGCCCCCCGGCATCTTTCGGATAAACTCATCCGCACAGGCCAGCCGACAGGCATGAACGCACTCCTCCTCGCTGGCCTCCAGATCTCCCCAGCGCAGGTTCTCCAGAATGGTACCGGAGAAGAGCACATTGTTTTGCAGCACCACTGCCACCTGGTTGCGCAGCGCCTCCATATCATAGTTGCGCACATCCACGCCTCCCACCAGGAGTCGTCCCTCCGTCACATCATACAGACGGCTGATCAGATTGACCAGTGTGGACTTGGCGCTGCCGGTGCCACCGATAATGCCTATGGTTTCGCCTGATTTGATCTCCAGGTCTATATCCTTCAGCACTGACGCGTCCGCATCTTTTTTGTAGCGGAACGATACATGGTCGAACCGGATGCTGCCATCCGCCACCTCCATGATCGGCTCCTGGGGATTGGCCAGGTCCGGCTCCTCTGTCAGCACCTCGCAGATTCGTCTGGCGCCGGCGGCAGACATGGTAATCATGACGAAAATCATGGACAGCATCATCAGGTTCATCAATATAGTCATACAGTAGGTCAGCAGAGCCATCAAATCCCCTGTCTCCAGGCTGCCCTGCACGATCAGCCGGGCCCCGATCCAGCTGATCAGTATGATGCAGCTGTACACGGTCAGGTTCATCACCGGGCCGTTCCAGGCCACGATGCCCTCGGCCTTGCAGAAGATCTGATAGATGCCATTGCTGGCTTTCTTAAATTTCTCGTTCTCATAATCCTCCCGCACATAAGCCTTGACTACCCGGATGGCGGACACATTTTCCTGTACACTCTCGTTCAGCGCGTCATACTTGGGGAAGGCCTGACCGAAATATTTCATGGCGCAGCTCACTATCACGCCCAGCACACAGCCCAGGATCAGCACCGCCACCAGATAGATGCTGGCCAGCCTGGGACTGATATAAAAGGACATGAACATGGCGCAGATAAGGCTCACCGGCGCCCGCATGCACATACGCAGGATCATCTGGTAGGCGTTCTGGATATTGGTCACATCCGTGGTCAGCCTGGTCACCAGTCCCGCGGTGCTGAACTTGTCGATATTGGCAAAGCCAAAAGTCTGTATCCTCTCATACATGGCCCTGCGCAGGTTCCTGGCAAAGCCCGTGGACGCCTTGGCTCCGAACACGCCTCCTCCGATGCCGAAGGCAAGGCCCACCAGCGCCGCCACCACCATCAAACTGCCAATCAGATAAATATGCCGCATATTCCCGGCATCAACCCCGTCATTGATAATGGAGGCCATCAGCAGCGGAATGATCATCTCCATGATTACCTCGCCGATCATAAACACCGGGGTAAGGATGGATTCTTTCACAAATCCTTTAATATGCGTTCCTAGTGTTTTCAGCATTTCTTAATCTCCTTATTTAGATTTAGAGTTTAGTTTAAAACTATTTTGGCCGGATCTCCTGGGTCCAGGAGTCGTCCTCCCCCAGGATACGCACGGCCAGTCTGCCCGCATTCCCCTCAATTTTCTCCAGAGTGGTCAAAAACTGTTCCTGCTCTTCGACGGATATCCCGTCCAGTTGTCTGTTATTCAGCCACTCAATGGTATCGTGAAGCAGCTGGCTCTGCTCTTCCCCCTTAGCTGTCAGAGTTAAGCGCTTCAGCCTGGCATCGCTGCCGTCAGTCTCCCGATGGATAAAGCCGTTTTCCTCCATGCGGGTCAGGATATTGGTCACCGCGGAACGGCCAATCCTGAACTCCTTCTCAATATCCCTCTGGTAGATTGTCTGATCCACATGGCGATGCAGATACAGGATGATAAAGCCGTTCATGGCCGTCACTTCATCCACGCCCTGACCGCTCAATGCCAGCTGCATATTCCGCTTCAGCATATTGTCCAGCTTACGGATGCGGTGCCCCATATGAAACTTACAGTTCCCCCCGTTCATGTGCCTCCCTTCCGCGCGTCTATTGTTCACGCGCAAACTGTTTTAGCGTGAACAGTTTACCCCCAAACAATTTATTTGTCAACAGTATAATAGCCGAATTTCGAAAAATCCGAAAACCATATTGTTTATTTTTGTCAATCAGAGTATAATTAAGCGCATGGAACCGCAGTTTTCAGCTGTTTTTTGATAGACTGCCGCCCTGAAGCGCATAAGCGCCCATGTTAGAAAGGAGTTTTATCAATCATGCCATTTATTGATTTACCCAAGCAAAAAACCATTTACAAAGCCGGGCAGCCCCTGACGGCCCTCCACCTGATCACCAGCGGCAGTGTGCGGGTATTCTCCCCCACCGGAGAGTATCTGATCGGTAAAGGCGATGTAATCGGCATCTGCGAAATTTGTTCGGAAGTTCATTTTCTGGGCTACGAGACCGTGGAAGCCGTCCACATCATGAACTATCCCCTGCCCAATCCGGAGGCTCTGCAGGAACTGTTTGAAAAAAATCCCGATCTTGCCAGTATCTCAGTGATCTCCGCCTTCCGGCAGATGTGCACAATGCTGAATCACTGCGAGGAATCCGCACTGACCTGCGGCAATCTCTATAATCTTCTTCACGAACACCTGTCCGTATACCATACCTTGTGTGAACAGTACCAGCTTACTGCCAAGGAACTGACCGACATGGAACAGGTCACCACCTATGTTGGTATGGAGACCCCGGATATGTGGCTGACTGATTTTTATCAGGGGCTTTTACAAATCTTTACTGCCAACCCCGGCGCCGCCGTAGCCAGAGAAGCCGCCGTGGTCACAGGTTTCCTGCGCAAAGCGAGTCTGGATTTCCGCAAAACCTATCTGTCTCTGGAAGAACAGCTTCACTACCAGGAGCTGCTTCTGCATTATTACATCAGTACCGAGGGGGAAGACCTGTTCTCCTGCTATACCAGCCTGTTTTACCAGGTGGCGCAAGCCTCCGCGGACACAACGGATATTTATGCCGCCATCCAGAGCGTAATCTCCACCATCACCAGCAATGCCGCGCTGGACAAACCGCAGCTGGCCGCGCGTCTGCAAAGCTTTAAAGCAAATCTGAACAAGTTTGACACCAAGCAGCCGGTGGCCTCTGACACTCCCCACGCTGAGAATCAAGAACAGCTTGCGGGCTCCCTGTCTGTGATCCTGGAATATGCCTCTGCCGGTATCGAGACCGCCTCTGCCTTCCGCCAGGATGTGGATGCGTATAAGCAGCTCTCCGACAAATCTTCCTCGGACGAACAGGCGTGCCGTCTGCGCCGCCGCCTGACAGAAAATTTCTATACCATCTACAATCTGGTACTGAAGAAGGGCCTGACCGACAACGCCCTGCCCCTGCCTGTGAGGCTCTTTCTGTTCTTTGGGTATGTGGACGAAGAACTGGCCGGAAAATCCAACAGCGTCTACCTGTGCCAGCTGATAGACAGTCCCGAAGGGAAATCCGGAGATGGCGTATATACCTTTTTTGACTGGGTGCGCAATATCTACGAGGGTAAAAAACAGCCCAGCCGCAACGAGTTCGGCGAGGATTATGTGGATTACCTGCACAAGCAGAAGGCCAGCGGAAAATTGTCCGAAGAAGAACTGCGCGATCTCTCCGATAATCCCATGCGCAAGGTGGAATTTGAACTCCAAAATCTGTTCCCCACCGTCAACAAGATTACCTACGGTCGTGTCACCACCTTCTGTCCTGTACTTGCAGCCGACAATATACTCAGGGATCTGTCCACCAGCCATGTGACGGCCGCCGACATCCGCTCCGTCCTCGACAGAGTCCGGGGCATTGACTACTCGGTATTCTACCGGGAGACCTTGAATATGGACAGCCCTGTGGCTCAGAAGGAAAACATCCATGTGGAGTGCCTGCCTGATTTCATTTTAATGCCCAACGCGGGTATCCGCGGAGTGACCTGGCAGGAGATCGAGGGCAGGAAACGTACTACCTCCGCCCGCATGATGCTGTCTATTTTCCACATGGAGGATCTGTATACCACCACCATACGTCTGGTAGGCGATTACCGCTGGGAAATGTGTAAACGCGTTCAGGGCGCCCGCTGGAACGACCTCACAGAGCGGTCCCTGACCAGTGAATATTTCGACTATATTCAGTTCTACAAGAAGAATAATGATCTGTCCTCGGAGGCAAAAGAAAGAATTCGGCAGAGTCTCATGGGCGCTAAGAACAGTTTCAAGGAAATGTTTATCCGGGATTATCTGTTGTGGATCCAACTGGAGAGCACCGCGTCTCCCCGACTTAACAAGATTGCGAGACAGATCATGTTCACCTACTGTCCTTTCTCCCGGGAGGTACGGCAAAAGGTACAGAGCAACCCGATGTACGGTGAACTGATTCGACGCCATGATGTGCAGTGCCAGCAGCATCTCAGCCATCTGAACAAGATCTGCCAGAAGCTTCGCAATGAAGGGACAGCCATTCCCGAGACCATCGAGCAGGAAGTGGAGTATTATAAGAGACAGCTTCCGACATAGACTGACAAATTCTTAAAATTTTTTTAAAACACTGGACAATCATCAAAACCTGGTGTATACTAAAAATGTCCAGTCGCGGAACTGGACTGGTAATTACCAAATATTCCGGAAGAATTCCCCTTTTACACAGACGCGGCCGCTGTTTCCCCAGCGGCCGCGTCGCTTTTTCTCTCAATATTTCCCTGCGTAGTCCGTCCCTGTCTCCTCCTGCATCTTCCGCTGATACTGCTCCGGGTGCTCCTTCATCTCCAACATGGTATGAAAGGCGCTCCACACCAGCCGATCCTGACGATAACGGTTCATCTCATCCGGCCTGTCCAGAAAAGCCTTAAAATGATCCACCTGCCACACCAAAATATCCACAACAGTGTAGCCCGCCACCCGGTTTTCGCACAAAAAATTCTGGCGCTCATAATAGTAGCAAAACTCCTCCTGTACATCCCGGTATTTTTCCAGCCCAGCCACAAATTCTTCAGCCCGCTGCTGGTCTTGTCCCGCGCACTCTGCCAATTTCATAGCCCACTCCCTAATCTCCTGTGTCATATCATACCTCCTGTTTTATGTTCTGTATATTTCTTTAAATTAAAAACGCGCTGTTGTCCCGTTCCTACCAGATAGCTGCTCCTAACAGGACCGTCCGGAGCGTCCCATACTGGCTCCCCCGGAGAAGTAATAGTTTGGAAGTAAAACTTCCAAATACGCATTAACGCAATATCGCAGGCACGGCCTGCGATATGCAGGGAAGAAGTAAGTTTGGATGTTTCACATCCAAATACATATTAAGGGATATTGCAGGCGCAGCCAGCAATATCTACGAAAGGGTAAATTTGATGAAATAAATAAAAAATTCGCAAAATATACTTGCGTAAGTCCTAACAGGTGTGTTATAATAGCTTTTGTCAGTGAAAAACTGCTCTCATAGGGGAATAGTACAGCGGTAGTGCGGCGGTCTCCAAAACCGTTAACGGGGGTTCGATTCCCTCTTCCCCTGCTGATAAAGACTTGAAGGTATTGAATCGTCAATATTTTCAAGTCTTTCTTTTTCCGGGAAACTTCTCTACAGCACCGCATTCACCGCGTCCTGAATAGTCCGAACCCCGATAAGTCTCATCCGCTCGTCACTCTTCAGTCCCTTCATGCACACAGCCGGAAGGATGCATGTATCAAAGCCCAGCTTGCGGGCCTCCGCCACCCGCTGGTTCGCCATACTGACAGAGCGCACCTCGCCGGACAGCCCCACCTCCCCAAACGCCACCAGCCGGGGACTGATCTCCCGGTTCTTAAAGCTGGACAGAGCCGCCAGCACAATGGCCAGGTCTATGGCGGGCTCCTGGACCTTCATGCCGCCTGCGATATTCACATAGGCATCACAGCCCGACAGCTGCACTCCGCAGCGTTTCTCCAGCACTGCCATCAGCAGATTCACCCGGTTAAAATCCGTGCCGGTGGTCTGTCGCCTGGGAATACCGAAATTGCTGTGGCAGACCAATGACTGTATCTCCAGCAGCAACGGCCTGGTACCCTCCATGGCGCAGGCAACCACCGAGCCGCTGGCTCCCTCCGGCCTGCCCTCCAACATATATTCGGAGGGATTGTGGACTTCCACCAAACCCTCCTGACGCATCTCAAACACTCCTATCTCATTGGTAGAGCCGAAACGGTTCTTGACTCCCCTGAGAATCCGGTAGGAGGCATGTCTGTCCCCTTCAAAATACAGCACAGTGTCCACCATATGCTCCAACACCCTGGGACCTGCCACCGTTCCCTCCTTGGTCACATGGCCCACGATAAAAACGGAAATATTCATGCCCTTGGCCAGCTGTAACAGAACTCCCGTGGACTCCCTGACCTGAGAGACGCTGCCCGGAGCCGCGGACACTTCCTCATTGTACATAGTCTGGATGGAATCTATGATCACCACCTTGGGCATTTCCCGGCGGATCACCTCCGCAATGCTGCCCAGATTGGTCTCGCATAGCAGCAGCATATTATCCGCAAAGCTGCCGATCCGGTCCGCGCGCATCTTGATCTGTACCTGAGATTCCTCCCCGGAAATATAGAGAACCTTGTGGCCGTCCGCCGCCAGCTTTCTGCAGGTCTGCAGCAGCAGGGTGGATTTACCGATGCCGGGATCGCCGCCCACCAAGGTCAACGAGCCCTGCACGATGCCGCCGCCCAACACCCGATCCAGTTCAACAATGCGGGTCTGTATGCGCGCCTCCTCCTGAATGGTGATATCTGCCAGCACGGCGGGAGCGCTGCCGCTTCTTACCGCTGCCCCCTTGCCCACATTCTTTAAGGAAGCCGCCTTGACGACTTCCTCAACAAAGGTATTCCATTCCTTACAGCCGGGACACTGCCCCATCCACTTCGTGGACTCAAAGCCGCAGTTTTGACAATAAAATACAGATTTGTTCTTTGCCTGTGCCATTTTTTCCTCTATTCGAATATCCCTGCATACTCCCACGTACCCAATGCGTATCTAAGGACATGCCTTCCATTTTTTCTCACTGACGGTTTTTAACCGTGAAAGTAACCTTCTCCAGCTTATAGCCTGCGGAAACCGTATCTCCCGGCTGCACATTGCCTTTAAGGATCTCCTCGGCCAGCGCGTCCTCCACCACGGATTGTATGGCTCGCTTCAAGGGCCTTGCCCCCATCTTCTGATCCGCATATTTCTCAACCAGATGCTCTTTCAAGGCGCCGGTCAGCGACAGTTGAATCTCCATCTGGTTCTGGCACCGCTTGCACAGACTGCCGGCCAGCAACTGAATGATCTCCTTCATATTGTCATGATCCAGCTGATGGAACACGATAATATCGTCAATGCGGTTAATAAACTCCGGCTTAAAACTGCGCTTTACCTCCTCCATCACACTGGCCTTCATCTTCTCATAGTTGCGGGCTACGCTGTTGTCGGAGGCAAAACCCAGATTCTTGGGGTCCACGATCCGCTGAGCGCCCGCATTGGAGGTCATGATCAGTATCGTATTCTTGAAGCTGACCTTCCTGCCCTTGGAGTCAGTGATATGACCATCGTCCAGTACCTGGAGCAGGATATTGAACACGTCCGGATGCGCCTTCTCAATCTCGTCAAACAACACCACACTATAGGGATTGCGCCGCACCTTCTCGCTGAGTTGGCCTCCCTCGTCAAAGCCTACATAACCGGGCGGGGAGCCGATCATCTTGGACACCGAGTGGCCCTCCATATATTCGGACATATCCACTCGGATCATGGCATTCTCCGATCCGAACATGGCTTCTGCCAACGCTTTGCTCAGTTCTGTCTTGCCCACACCGGTGGGACCCAAGAACAGGAAGGAGCCGATTGGCCTGTTTGGATCTTTCAACCCCACCCGGCCCCTGCGCATGGCCCTGGATACAGCCTTGACTGCCTCCTCCTGGCCGATGACCCTCTTGTGCAGAAGCTGTTCCAGCTTCAACAGCCGCTCGCTCTCCTTCTCCGCCAACTTCTGCAGGGGAATCTTGGTCCACATGGAGACCACGGCGGCAATCTCGTCCTCTCCGATTACCAGCCGGGGCTCCTCCCCGGATTTGACCGCCCTTTTCCTCATGCGCTCCAGCTTCTGCAGCAACTGATCCTGCTGACGCTTCACCTCTCCGGCCTCCCCGAAATCTTCCCGGCGAATGGCCGCCTCCAGATCCCGATCCAGTTCTCTCAGCTGCCTTTGCAGTTCCTGCTGTTTATAGGGCACATTTGTCGTCTGCAGCCGGGCAGCGGCCGCCGCCTCGTCAATCAGATCAATGGCCTTATCCGGCAGGTTGCGGTCGTTGATATAGCGGTTTGCCAAACGTACAGCCGCCTCCACAGCCTCCTGACTGATATCTACCTGATGGTGCGTCTCGTATTTTTCCTTGATGCCCTCCAGGATATGGATAGCCTCTTCCTCTGTGGGCTCCTCCACGTTCACCGGCTGGAACCTGCGCTCCAGAGCGGCATCCTTCTCCACATACTTCCGGTACTCGGAGATGGTGGTAGCGCCGATTAGCTGAAGCTCCCCTCTGGCCAGAGAGGGTTTTAGAATATTGGAGGCGTCGATGGCGCCCTCCGCGCCTCCTGCGCCAATGATGGTGTGCATTTCGTCCAGAAACAGGATCACATTGCCCGCCGCAATTACTTCACGGATAACCTTCTTGATCCGCTCCTCAAATTCTCCCCTGTATTTGCTGCCCGCCACCATGCCGGACAGATCCAGCGTCAGCACCCGCTTATCCCGCACGGTAAAGGGCACCTGTCCCTCCACAATGCGCAGGGCCAATCCCTCCACCACAGCGGTCTTGCCCACGCCGGGCTCACCGATCAGGCAGGGATTGTTCTTGGTCCTGCGGCTCAGTATCTGGATCACCCTGCGAATCTCCTCCTCCCGGCCGATCACCGGGTCCAGCTTGCCCTCCCTGGCCAGGGCTGTCAGATCACGACTGTACTGATCCAGTGTGCCTGTCTTACCGTTCTTTCCCTGTCGCCTGCTCAGATCCTCCTTATACAGGTTTGGGTCTGCCCCGATGGCAGAAAGCACATCCACATAGATCTTCTGGGTAGAGACATTCATGGTGTTCAGCAGGCGTACAGCCACATTCTCCCCCTCCTTGATCAGGGCCATCAGGATATGCTCCGTACCGGTGCGGGGCTGACCGAAACGCTCTGCCTGCCTGTGAGCCTCCTCCAGAATTTTTTCCGCCCGGGGAGAATAGCCCTCCCTCTCCTTGATGGCAGTGCCGCCCTCAAAGGCAATCAACTCCCTGATCATCTCCAGCACCTGTTCCAGAGACACATCGTTGTCTGCCAATACCCTGGCGGCGACACCCGTGCCTTCCTTCATCAATCCCACCAGGATATGCTCTGTGCCCACATAACCCTGCTTCAGGGAACGGGCACATCTCTCTGCATGTTTTAGCGCGGCTTCCGCCTTTTCCGTATAACGTGACTGCATCACACCAGTCCTCCATAATCCTCATATATTTCGTCAATTAACGCATGCATTTCCTCCCTGGTAATATTTTTACAGCTTCCCTTGGCCAATATTACCCGGAGTTCTTTTTTCAATTCCGCAACGGTACGCAGTTTATCCACATCTATGGCAATAACGGCCCCCCTGCGTCTGTCCACCTTCACAAAGCCCTCCTGCTTCAGCACGGTATAAGCCTTGTTGACGGTGTGCATATTGATTCCCACCAGTTCTGCCAGCTGACGAACACTGGGCAGAGAATCCCCCTCCCTGAACTGGGCGGTAGCGATTCCCATGATGATCTGATTGCGCAGCTGTAGATACAGCGCTTCATCACTGTTAAAGTCAACTTCTATCACCATATGCCACACACCTTTTTATCTAAGTTTCACATAGTACACGTTTTGCTCATTTTCCCTCGGCCTCGTGCGCTCCGGCGCACTTTCTGTTCAGAAGAGTTAAATGCGGAGCATTTTGCTCATTTTCCCTCGGCCTCGTGCGCTCCGGCGCACTTTCTGTTCAGAAGAGTTAAATGCGGAGCATTTTGCTCATTGTACCACACCCGCCGCATTTTGCAAAGTTGGAGGAATAAATTTAATAAGGATTTAATAAAACGTAGGAGGAACCCGCTTTCATGGGTTCCTCCCGCTTCTCTTTAGCAGCCCGGTTAATTCTCTTCATCGCCGTCCCAGTTCAGGTACTCAAAGTCAAATTCATCGTCATCAGCCAGGAAGTTCTTGGGCTGTCCGGATGTATTCTGGCTTTCCCGGGAAGTCGGCCTTTCCTGCTGACGTGCTGCGGGTCTGGCGGCTTGTTGGACAGGTCGTCCCTGGCCTCCCGCCGGTTTAGCCTGCTGACCACTGCCTGCAGGTCTCCTCTGGCTGTTGCCAACAGGCCTTGTCTGACCACTGCCCGCTGGCCTTGCCTGTCCATTTCCCGCCGTCCTGCCCTGTTGGCTGCCGCCCGCAGGTCTTGTCTGACCGTTTCCGGCGGCTCTTTGACCACTGCCTGCTGGTCTGGCCTGTCCATTGGCAGAAGCTCTGGTCTGACCTCTGCCCGCTTGCTTTGTGCCATCTCCCACCGTGGGCATACCGGTCTTCCCTGTGCTTCTCTGCCCCTGTCTCTTGCGGACCGTCTCTTTCTCCACTTCCTCAAAGTAAGCGGCATCCATCATATCCCTGATCTTAAAGAACAACAGTGTGGCCGTCAGAGCCAGCAGAATCACGGCAACCACCAGAATAATCATGATGAGCTTAGTGGATTTCAGCTTAGCTTCGCTGTCTTCAGCCTCCTTTTTATACTTGTCAATGGAGCCGAACAGTTCCGAAATCACATATCTTCTTCCCCCTTCCACTGTATAATCCAACAGATTCCATTCATCTTCATACAGCTGAGTCTCATAATCCTTTCTCTCGGGTTCCGGCGTGGCCACGGGTTCCACGGGATCTGTGACTACAGGGGGATCCGGTTCTACAGGAACCTGGTCTGCCGGTACAATCTCGCCCTCCAATGTGACAAAATCCTCCCTGACAAAACCTGCGGCCTGTCCGCTGGCATTGGTGAAGTTTACCTGATACCAAGTCTTGCCCGCGCTGTCCTGCGCCGTTCCTACCACTGTCAGAACCGCATCCTTCCGCACAGTATCCACAATCGAGCCGGAAGTGGAAGCATTAGAGCGCACATTCACCTCCGCTCCCGTCACCTTGGCGTTTATCGGCACAACGGCCACCACATCGGTGGAGGGAGTGGTGACCGGAGTGGTGGTAGTCGGAGTGGTGGTAGTTGGAGTGGTGGTAGTTGAAGTGAGGGTAGTCGAAGTGCCGCCACTGACTTTTTCCACCAGGTCAGAACGAACATATCCCGTTTTGGTAGTACCATCAATGGCAAAAGTGACCTGGTACCAAGTGTAGCCGTCCGTCCCAACGGTCTCCCCGGTGATGGGCAGCAGCTGCCCCTGCTGGGCGCCTCCAATCATCTCTGTGCCAGTATCTGCGCCCGCCCGAATCTTCACGGAACTGGCAGTCACCCTTGCATCCTCCGCATGACTGATGATCGTCGTCAGACCAAATACCAGCATGACCATCATCATCGTTGCCATGGTCAGTACCATAGCCTTTAGCCGAATACGTGTTTTTACTGTCTCTCTCATATGCAACCCTTCCTTATTGAAGTTCCGTATATTTCCATAAGGCTCACAATCCGGTGAACGATATAGGACAACTCAGGCATCCCTATATCGTTCAGTGTTCCTTATGAAAATATACTGTTCTCTATTGAAGTTCCGTCTATTCCCATGAGGCTCACAATCCGGTAAACCATATAGGGCCGCTCAGGCATCCCTATATCGTTCAGTGTTCCTTATGGAAATATACTGTTCTTTATTGTTTTCGCGTAAATCTCTTGGCTCCCTCCTGTGTGGAGGCATCGTTCAGCCCTACACCCATCATATCTTTCTTCAAATTGTTAAGTCTGGGATCCTCTGTCTTCGGCTGTTTCGCCGCACATTGGGGACAGAAGTCACCACTGCGTATCTGTATGCCGCATGCCCGGCACCTCAAGAAGCTTCGGGAATTTGGAGCAACCTCCAGCCTCTCCTCCCTCAACAACTGCCGTATCACTTTGTGAGGCACACCTGTGGCGGCCTCTGTATCTGAAATCGTGGCGCCCGGATGCTGCTCCACATAGAGTCTCACCTTTCCGTAATCGTCATAAACCACGGCTTTACACTGCTCACATTGGTATTCGCCGACGCCCTTATAGATCATCTCGCCACCGCATTCTGCGCAGATATTCGGCACATGGTATTTGTCGTTTTCAAAGAAATCCATGTCTATACCTCTTTCCTGCATACCGCAGACCTGCATCTGTGATATTGCATTAATCCCCTTGCCTATTGCAGGCCATGCATAAGATACTTATATTTCATCTATCGCTTTACCTATATCATGCCGCATATATTTATTGTCAAAGTTGACCCACTCTGTGGCCTCATAGGCTTTTGTCCTTGCTTCCTTCAGGGTTGCTCCCTTTGCTGTCACGCCCAGCACCCGACCGCCGTTTGTCACCACCCGACCCTGCTCGTCAAACTTGCTGCCGGCATGGAAACAGTAATAATCCTCTTTTCCCTCAAAATTCTCCAGTCCCTGTATCTCAAATCCCTTCTGATAAGATATGGGATACCCGTCCGACGCCAACACCACGCAGACCGCCGCATTGTCCTCGAACTCCAGTTCCACCTGATCCAGGGTACCGTCAATGCATGCATCCACTACATCCATGATATCATTTTTCATCCTGCACAACACCACTTGAGCCTCCGGGTCCCCGAAGCGGGCATTGTACTCCAGCACCCTGGGACCTTCCGGCGTCAACATCAGTCCGAAAAAGATCACGCCTTTAAAGGGACGGCCCTCCGCCGCCATGGCATCCACTGTGGGCTGATAGATATACTTTTTGCAAAATGCATCCACCTCTTCCGTATAAAAGGGGCTTGGAGAGAAATTGCCCATGCCGCCGGTGTTCAATCCCTGATCCCCGTCCTTGGCCCTCTTGTGATCCTGGGCAGAGGTCATGGGCTTGATAGTTCTGCCATCCACAAAGGACAGCACCGACACCTCCCGGCCCGTCATAAACTCTTCCACCACCATGCGGTTGCCCGCACTGCCGAAATGTTTATCCTCCATAATCTCCTTCACGCCTGCCCGGGCCTCTTCCAGGGTGTTGCAGATCAGCACACCCTTACCCAGCGCCAGTCCGTCTGCCTTCAGCACGATAGGCATCCTGGCCGTCTCCAGATAGCGGAGCGCCTCGCCGGGATCGTCAAAGGTCTCGTAAGCCGCCGTGGGGATTTTGTATTTTTTCATCAGATCCTTGGAAAAAACCTTGCTGCCCTCCAGAACCGCCGCCTTTTGATCCGGACCAAAGGTCCTAAAGCCTGCCGCCTGCAACGCGTCTACCAAGCCTCCCACCAGAGGGTCGTCCGGCGCCACAAAAACCAGATCCACAGCCTTCTCTTTTGCATAGGATATAATCTTCTCAAATTCCATCACACCAATGGAGGGGTTACACTCTGCAATCCCGGCAATGCCCGCGTTGCCGGGCACACAGTAAATCTGCTCCACTCTCCTGCTCTTTTTCATACTGACCGCAATGGCATGTTCTCTGCCGCCGCCGCCTACAATCAATACCTTCATCTCTCACCGCTCCCATCTGCCCGCTTCCGCAGGCATCTATATCCTTTTTGGCTGTGGTGTCTCAGGGGCATATCCGTCTGACATCCGCAGTATATGCACTTGTCCATGCGCTAACGCTTATATACATAACCCTCCCGGATCTCCAGCCTGCCATTGGCAATATCGTCGATGGCCTGGGGCAGCAGTATCCACTCCGCCTGCTCCATGACTCGTCTCTGCAGAATCTCCGGAGTATCCCCCTGCTCTATCATCACCGGCTTCTGAGCAATGATGGGCCCCTCGTCCATACCCTCATTGACAAAATGCACGGTGGCGCCGGTGACTTTGACGCCCCGCTCCAGCACCTTCTCATGCACCTTCAGCCCATAATATCCCACGCCGCAGAAGGAAGGAATCAGAGACGGATGGATATTAACAATCCGATTGCTGAACGTATGTACCATCTGTGGCGGAATCCTCACTAAAAAGCCCGCCAGCACTACAATATCCGGAGCAAGCTCTACCATCTGTTCCGTAAAAGCCTGGTTGAAAGTCTCTCTGTCGGGGTAGGATTTGGGAGATATACAAAGGCTGTGAATCCCGTGATCCCTGGCACGCTCCAGTGCTTTGGCCCCTGCATTGTTACTGATCACTGCCAGAATCTCCGTGTTGGTGATCCTCCCGGCATCTATGGCGTCCATGATGGCCTGCAAATTGGTGCCGCCGCCTGACACGCACACTACAATCTTCAGCATAAGGTCACTCCCTTTTCCCCTGCCTGGCAGGTTCCCGCGATCCAGGCCTTCTCACCGGATGCCTCTATGGCGGCCACGGTTTTCTCCGCATCCGCCGGTTCCACCGCCAGCAGCATACCGATACCCATGTTATAGGTGTTGTACATCATCTGGTCCGCAATACCGCCTTTTTCCTGCAAAAGTTTGAAAATGGCCGGAACCTGATAACTGTCGGTGCGCACATGTGCATTGACCCCCTCCGGCAGCATCCGGGGAATATTCTCATAGAAACCGCCGCCGGTAATATGGCTGCAGCCCTTGACAGTCACCCCCGCGTCTTTCACGGACTTCATGGCCTTCACATAGATCCGGGTAGGCGTCAGCAGCGCCTCTCCCAGAGTCTGCCCCAGTTCGTCATAATAGGTATCCAGACTCTCCTTTGTCATGTCAAAGACCTTGCGCACCAAAGAAAAGCCATTGCTGTGTACACCGGAGGAGGCTATGGCTACCAGGACATCACCGGGCTTTAGGTTCTCTCCGGTAATCAGATCCTTCTGTTCCACCACACCCACGGCAAATCCCGCAATGTCATAGTCGTCCTCCGGCATCATACCCGGATGTTCCGCGGTCTCCCCGCCCACCAGAGCGGCGCCGGCCATCTTGCATCCCTCGGCCACACCCCTCACAATAGTGGCAATCTTCTCCGGGTAATTCTTTCCGCAGGCGATATAGTCCAGGAAAAACAGCGGCTCTCCCCCCGCGCAGGCCACATCATTCACACACATGGCCACACAGTCAATGCCGATAGTATCATGCCGGTCCAGCACCATTGCCAGTTTCAGCTTAGTGCCCACACCGTCCGTACCGGACAACAGCACCGGATGTTCCATATTCTTGATGGCATCCAGGGAAAAAGCACCGGAAAAACCGCCCAGCCCTCCCATCACCTCGGGACGCATGGTCTCTTTTACATGCTTCTTCATCAGTTCCACGGATTTATAGCCCGCCTCGATATCCACACCAGCCTTCTTGTAATCCATATGTATGATCCGCCTTTCTTATTTTAAATGCCGTATATTTTCGATAGCTATTTTTTCATCCCTTCCAGATAAGCCTTGTAGCCCTGCTCTTTCAGCTTTGCATCCTTGGCCTGAACCTGGTTTTTCAGATTTTCGCTGTACTCCTTCAGCTTCTGCAGCAGCGCCTCATCAGAGGTGGCCAGGATCTTGGCCGCCAGCAGAGCCGCGTTAGCGCCGCCATTTATGGCCACAGTAGCCACCGGAATGCCGGATGGCATCTGCACTATGGAATACAGAGAGTCCCTGCCCCCCAGAGATGTAGTGTGCATGGGAATACCGATCACCGGCATGGGAAAGATCGCCGCACACATGCCCGGCAGATGGGCCGCCATGCCCGCCCCTGCTATAATAACCTTAAAGCCCCTCTCCTCGGCGCTTCCTGCATATTCAAAAAACACGTCCGGCTCCCGGTGTGCGGAGATAATGGTCATCTCATAGGAGATTCCCAGTTCCTCCAATACATCGGCGGCCTTTGCCATAATGGGCATATCCGAGTCGCTGCCCATAACAATACCGACTTTTGCCATATTCGATTCCTCCATCTATTTACGGCCCGCCGCAGCTATGCCCCGGGAGTAGTCCCTGGCGCTCCGGCTTACCTCTTTCCCGCATACCGCTGGCCGTGCCTGCGATACTGCATCAATCAGTATTTGGATGCGAAACATCCAAACTTACCTTATCTATCAACATTTTAAGATCAATTATATATTACAGTGTACTAGATTTAGTGCAGGTATGCAAGGGTTTTTTACTTATTTTGCGGTGAGCCCTTTCTTAACTTTCATTCATATTTTCCTAGTTACCGCATATCCCAGGCCGGGCTTTTCCTGCTCTGTTCATGCCTGCTCCAGCGGCTCGTTCAGCGCCTCGCTGCCCGGCAGCACAAAGCGTCCCTTTGCAATAATGGGAATCCGGGTGCCGTCCTTCTTCACCGCCGTCAGTTCCCCCAATTCGTCGAAGGGGAGCGTAATATCCGTGTGGCAGTTGAAATATGCCTCCGCAGGAGCAGTGTCCCGCAGCCGGGATTTCTCATTTTCCCTGGCCACAATTTCCTTGCCGTCGGGATTATATACTATCACGTCCTCCGCATGGGTATAACAGGTGTCTCCCACGGCAAAATGAGGGCCTGTCTTTTCCGCGATCAGAATGGGCATCTTATTCTCAATCCCCCACTTCCGGGCCATCACATAGGCGGTGGTATTGGTACCGATGGCGAACTCGCCTATAGGCAGGGTATCCCGGTGGAACAGCACATTTTCCTTGATATAGCGCCGTCCCTCTTCCGCATCCGGGAAATTACCGCAGCCGTAGTCCGTGATCATGCCGTCCCGGAATGTTATAGACAAATTTTTATATTCCAGACCGTTTAAAAATACTTTTGATACATGCAGTACGCCGCTTGTTCCTTCAAGCACCGGAGAAGTGAATACCTCTCCCACCGGAATATTCACGTCTGCCACGCAATTTTCAAAAATGGTCTCCTTCTCCGGATTTTGCAGCTTCCATAAATTCACGGACAGATCCGTGACATTCCCGTTCATGCCTTTGATTTCCACATGATCCGCCTGATCCAAGGCATCTATGAGGCACTGTTGGATCTGTCGGTATTTCATGTAGTCCAGGGTGTTGACCTTGATGGTATCCTCAAAAATCTTTCGGAAATCCTCACCGATCTCCGGCACGGGAAAAGCGATGATGGTAAAGCTGCGCTCCGGCATGGGAATGTACTGTGTATAGAGTTCCATGACCTTGGCGTTGTACTCCACCCACAGCTTCTGCTGTTCCGGGGACAGTTTTACCGCCTGGGGCTTACTCTCCGGCGTAAAGGGCTCCTCTCCGAAAATCTCCACGACCGCAGGCCCCGCATACCCCCTGAGTTCCTGCTTATAACGCTCGTATGCTGTCTTCATCACCTCCAGCTTACGCTGCATCAGAGCTTTATCCCAGAACAGCCCATGGTCGTTCTTGTGGTCATAGCTATACTGTCTATTGGGCTTGGCGCCCTCCAGATTCACATCCCTGACCACCGGTTTGAGCCCCAGCAGAGCAAAATTTCCCACTGCCTTGTGCAGCATCCTCTCAAAACCGATATGGTAATACAGATCCACCGTCTTTTTTATGGACAGGTCTTTTCCTGTCACCTCAAAACCGATTCGGTAGCCCTCCGTATAGGTATCCGCCATGATGTCAATAGTTTCCTGAGGAAGGCTGCACAGAAATCTGGCAATCTCCAGTTCGTTCTCTGTCACATACAGGCCATAGCGGTACAGATAGCGCACATCCTCCAGATCCGCCTCCATGATGATTTCCACAGCCGGATTTCCTTCGGGACAAGCCATCTCTCTGATGGATTTCTCCGCTCTTATGTCGGAATAATCGCTGTTGTGCCAATAAACTATCTGCTGGATAGTCTCATAGGGCGGCAGTTGCTGCTCCTCCTGCCATGTCCCGACGCAGGTGCTGTAGATCTCCACCAGCAGCTCCATGCGGACCAGCACATCCTCCAGATCCCCCTGGGCCGCCGGAACAATGCCGTCCCGCAGTGTCTTATAGACGTAAGCCAGAAGCTGTCCCCACTTCTCGTCCATCTGTGCCGTTCCATAGGCCGGGTTGCCCCAACTCTCACCGTAATGCTCCGGCAGAATATCCTCATACAGATCATGATTCCACGTCTGCAGCTGCTCCAGCTGCGCATCCCGCATATGCCCCTGATCCACGAAGGCATAATAATCACTCAGTTTCTGTAAAAAGGCCGCCGTCTTTCTGAAATACGCATCCAGCGCCGGATGGCCCATGCCCTCTGCCCCTATCTCTTTGATCCGTTCCAGAACCAACTCATATCTTTCCTGTAACACTTCTGCGTTTTCACCCTGTTTCTGTTCCATTTTTGTCACCTTCCTGTATAAGTCTTTCACTTGTTTCCTGCTTTAGAATAATTTCTTCATACTGAATTTCCCTCTTTAGCCCTATAGATAAGAGGCTGCATACAGAATCCCGCTGACTGCGCCCAGACTTACGCCATTGAGCAGTATTCCCAGCCACCCAAACAACTTAAATCTGTCCGCCTCCCGCAGGGCCAGCACTCCCAGCAGCATCCCCACCAGGGATAATATAGCGGCAAACAGTCCTGTGAAACCATATCCGGCGGGGACATCTCCGCTGCGGCTGTAAGATAGAACAACAACTATCACCAGCGACACTGTGCATAAAACACCAAAAACCGTAGACATAATCGCTTTTTCCGAATGCCTGCGGTTTGTAAACATATAATTCTTTTTCTGTGACATAACGATCCCCCGATCCGTTTAAAACAGGATCTTTGACTTCCCTGCAAGCAGTTTAGCTCCGCCTATAATCAGCAAAATTCCACTGACCAGCCCCAACACCAATGTCACCACGCCCAATGTGATATTGAGGGCGCCTGCCCCTCTCATAACCTTATACACTCTTTCTTCCATATTTACCCCTTTCCTGCAGATAGATGGTTCGCCTGCAATATCGCGTTACCCCTTTTCCTTAGCCAGCGCCCTTACATATACACGGCCCCTGGCGTAAAGTTTGTCCTTTCCCGCTACGCGCCATATTCCGCATAGTAAGCGTCAATCGCCTTCTTCAGCGTATCATCAATCAGTATCTCTCCTCTGTAGGGTTTGTTGTGCAGATGTTCGATGACCTCTCCCATGGAGACAATAGCCCTGGCCTCAAAGCCGTACTTTTCCCGGATCTCCTGCAGGGCGCTCACCTTGCCGCCCAGCCCCTTCTCCATACGGTTCAGAGATACCATCAGCCCCTTGATCTCCACGTCCGCCTGTCCCTTTAAGATCGGGAAGGTCTCCTCGATGGATTTGCCGGAGGTGGTCACATCCTCGATGATCACCACCCTGTCCCCGTCCTTCAGCTTGCTGCCCAGCAGGATGCCCACATCTCCATGGTCTTTGACTTCCTTGCGGTTGGAGCAATAACGGATCTCCTTCCCATACAGTTCGCTGTAGGCGATAGTGGTGGCCACGCTCAAGGGAATCCCCTTGTAGGCCGGCCCGAACAGCACGTCAAAATCATCCCCGTAGTTGTCATGGATGGCTCTGGCATAATACTCCCCCAGCTTCTTCAGCTGCGCCCCGGTCACATAAGCCCCTGCATTCATGAAAAAGGGGGATTTCCTGCCGCTCTTTAAGATGAACTCACCAAACTTCAGCACCTTGCTGTCCACCATGAACTCGATAAATTCCTGTTTATACTGTTCCATTCTATCTTATAACCTCCTGTTTTCAAGGCTTTCCGCCTGTATCTTTCTCTCAAAGCACTCCACTACACACTTTTGTGCCAAGTTCCAGCCTATACACACTTTTCCATCAGGCTCATTGTATCATGCAGAGTATCTTCTGTCACATGACAGTAGAGATCCATTGTCATATGCAGCGAACCATGGTCGAGTATCTTTTGCAGACTCTTTGGCCGCATCCTGTTTTCAATAGCCCATGTCGCAAAAGTATGGTGAAAACAATGCGGAGAAAACCGCTCAAAGTCCGGCTTATTCTCCTGAATATGTCTTGTCACCACATCTATACATTCATGTACAATGAATTGCTGCGTGGGTCGATTGTTCTTGGTGACAAAAACCAAATCCTTATACTCATCATGTGTATTTACTGCATTTTTTAGTAAAATCTTTTGTCTTTGAACTTTTAGCCTTCTCAAAGTCTCTAAAGCTTTGACTGCTTTTTACCAAACCGGTTGAAAAACTTCCCTGCTAAATCCAGTCCTTCCTTTGCGTAATACCTTTACCTAATTCTTTCCTAGTTAAGAGATTTACCCGTTTGTTCTCCTTCCTGCATACAGTATATTAGGAAAGGATACCAAACATCTTTTTCATACTACCATAAAGCTCTTAAATTTTCAATCGGTTTTACTAATTAAACACTCATAGTAATAGGTCTCCCCGTTCTTGAGCATATTCATAATGATTCCTGCCTGTGTTTCTGCCCCTGCATCTTCTCTTATTCCCTGACTCAGGTTGCACATGCTCACCACTTTCTTTCTTAAGTCGGTCTCCGCCTCAATAATTGCTAATTTTTCTGATACGGTCAAGTTTGCAGACAATGACTTTCGCAATCAGACCCTTTTTAATATCCTGCACCAACTCTTGAAGCTTCGGACTATCTGTGTTCTTGCCGCTGTATCCTTTGTCTGTGTATTCCCTGCAACTACCGCCTTTCAATTCGTATTTGCAAAACTCACTCTGGCTTTCAATGGAAATGCTGTCCTTTTTGTGTACGATTGTATTGCATAGATTGCGTCTATTCGATTATTTATTCGTCGCTCCTTTTCTAAAAAAGAAACGGAACTGCTGACAGTTTTATTATACCGCCAACAGCCCCGTAAATCAATGATGTGGCTGGAAAAACTTAAAAACCCAATTATCTTTTCACCTTCTATTTTACTTCCTACTCTATGCCATCTGCTTATATTAGCTTGCGTTCCTCCTCCATATCATTCTTTATACTCATATAAAGATTTCTTCTGTGTATAACCGCTTTCTCTCATTATTCTACTAAGACGCTCACACCAAATTTCTGCTTTTTTTGCAATACTGATATGTCTACTCAAGAGAACTTTTCTGTGGGCTCTGCCCACACCCGGCCTTTGCATCCAGGCCCGCCTTCTCGTTTGGGGCATTGTACACCGTCTTGAAGTCAGATGAGAATTTCTTTAAGTCGCTGTAATTCACGTATTTGAACGAATTGCACAGCATGTGGATGACGCAGCGCTGTATCTGGGCCTGGGGAACACTGCACCAATATCCTATTTGAACCCGGACAGGCCATCCACGCAGAAGAACAATGCGTCACACATAGGTCGCCCGACTCAGGATCCGCCCATCTTCTCTGACTTTGTAGTGGATGCAGTTCCTAATAGGCAAAAAAAGAGCTGCTGCATAACGCAACAGCCCCTTTTTGCACGTCAGAGCGTTTTACTTCATCTGCTCTTCCTGCTGCTTGATCATACGACGAACCATCTCGCCGCCGATGGAACCAGCCTCCTTAGAGGTCAGGTCTCCGTTGTAACCCTCTTTCAGGTTTACGCCCAGTTCGGAAGCAACCTCGGTCTTGAAACGATCCATAGCTGCCTTAGCCTCGGGAACTTCTACTCTATTAGCTCTGCTTGTCATTCTTTTTCACCTCCATACGGTTTTCTTTTTTGTCTGCAATCTATATCCAAGATAAGTGAGACATTCACTTATCTTGGCTTTTCCGCTGGCGCTTTCTGACCTTGCCGTGTAAGTGATTTGTCATCGCTTATCTTGGTTTTAGTATTAGCTGCTTCTCTGAAAATATAATGGAAGTTTTTTCATAAAAAAAGACCGGAAGCAATAGCCTCCGGCCTGTAAAAATCATTTGCTTATTCCCCAAACACTGCCTTATAGTCCGCCTGGAACTTTGCGATGCCTGCGTCGGTCAGGGGATGCTTGGTCATCTGCTCGATGACGCCGTAAGGAACTGTGGCAATATCAGCGCCAGCCAACGCACAGTCGGTAACATGAACGGGATTGCGCACACTTGCAGCAATGATCTGGGTGTCCACATCACACACGGCAAAGATATCGGCGATCTCTCTGATCAGATCAACACCTCTCTGGCTGATGTCGTCCAAACGGCCCAGGAAGGGAGACACATATGTAGCGCCGGCCCTTGCAGCCAGCAGCGCCTGATTGGCGGAGAAGATCAGGGTCACATTGGTTTTGATGCCCTCTGCGGTCAGTGCCTTACAAGCCTTCAGTCCCTCTGCGGTCATGGGGATCTTTACCACCATGTTGGGATGGATCTTGGCAATGGCTCTGCCTTCCTCAATCATTCCCTCCGCATCTACAGTGGTTGCCTTTACTTCACCGCTGATGGGACCGTCAACGATGGAGGCGATCTCTGCGATAACCTCCTCGAATACTCTGCCTTCCTTGGCAATCAGGGAAGGATTGGTGGTAACGCCACAGATTACCCCCATGTCATTGGCCTTTTTAATGTCTTCTACCTTTGCGGTATCAATGAAAAAACGCATAGTCTCTTCCTCTCTTCTTTATTTATTTAAGAATAGTCTCCTATTCTTATGACTTACTGCTAATCAGATACACCTTTTTAATTATATCATCCCGCAGACCGACTGCGCAAGCCGCGCTCTTGCTGTCTTGTCCTCATTTATTGCTAAATATATAAACAGCATTTAATTCCTACCTGTCAAATTGCACAGTCAGTCATGCCGTTTATCTGGTTTGTGCACAGGATTTAATCACTATAAACTATCTGCCGCAGCATTTTTTATACTTCTTGCCGCTTCCGCAGGGGCAGGGATCGTTGGGATATACCTTGGCGTCCTTGACAATAGTGGTGGAAGACTTCTGCTCCTTGTACAGCGCTTTGCGCTTGTCCTCGTCAAAGATCTCCTTCCACTCCTCCAGGTTGTACAGCCAGTCCGCATCCGCCGCCACCATGTTCTTGTACAGCAGTTCCTTGTCAAACTTCAGACTAACTGTGGTGTCCTCCTCCATCTCCTCAATGGGATTGGGCGTCACCAGGCTGTCATTGATCCCATCCAAAAATCCCGTCATCGTCATCAGGGACACATCGTATTTGTCGGATAACTCCTTGACGGTGCCTGTAACCTCCTCGTCCGGGTTCTTCAGCAGCTGCGCATAGATATCTCTCTCCTCCAGGAAATAAGCATTCCACAGCTGCTTCAGCTTCTCTGTGCCCAGTTCCTCGTTATATGCCACCTCTCTCCACTTTTCCAACAATGCCATAACACTTAACCATACCTTTCTGCCGGGAGTACGCTCCGGCATTTTTCTCGTATGCAATAAGTATATAACAAAATTTATGCAAACGCAACAAAAACGTGAAATTGCATTTTATATCTTGCATCCTCCGCCAAACTATGGCAAGATATTCCTATGAAATCCGGTTTCTTGCCCATTTGCAGGGGCTTGGCGGAACTCAGCAGAAACTCCGCAGGAGCTTAACAAGGAACTTAACAAAAAACTTACCAAAGAACTTAACAATTTAAGAAAGGACAATTCATCATGGGCGATAAAAACGAGAATAATTCCAAAAAGAGAACCTCCTCCAAACAGGTGGTAGCCATGGGCGGAGTGATACTTCTGGCCGCCATGTACCTGATTACCCTGGTTGTGGCGATCTTCGACCAGAACAGTTCCGGCCGGTTATTTCAAGCCTGCCTGGTGGGCACCATTGCAATTCCACTGCTGATCTGGGTCTACATCTGGATGTACGGCAAGCTGCAGGGCAGACATACCATGGCAGACCTGGACCTGGGCGGAAATGTCCCGAAAGACTCCCAATCCTCCGGGGATTGATTGTTTTAGTGGGATCCCCTGTGAATACAGACTAAATATTTCTAAAAATTTTTCAAATCAATGTATAAACGCCAAAGGGGCGGACATACTACTACTATCATTGGAACCCCCTCCTTTGATGAAACCAAAGATAAAAGTAATACTTAATCCTCCCCTTTAGGAGATGGCCGTAAGCCATCTCAAAATCCCGGACTTAAGAATGGCTTAAGTCCGGGATTTTTGCAGCGTTATCGGGAATACTCTTAAAAGAGATTCACAGAAAGTTCACAAAAATTGTTAGCACTCCCTCTTGACGAGTGCTAATATGTGTGTTATATTACATCTAGAACAAAGGAACAGTTAAAACATCTTCTTGTTCCGGCAAGCAACACTTCGGATTGTCCGACAGTGCTGAAATAAATATAATCGCAGAGAGGAGAATGACTTATGATGATGCCCAGTATTTTCAGAGAAAATTTGTTTGACAGCCTGATGGGGGATTTCGCGTTCCCGGATATCGACAGGGCTCTGTACGGCAAGAATGCCAAGAACCTGATGAAGACGGACGTTCAGGAAACGGATGCCGACTATGTGGTGGATATCGATCTGCCGGGCTTCCAGAAGGATGAAATCCGGATGCAGTTGGAGAATGGCAACCTGACTGTCAGCGCCTCCAAGAGCATGGACAGGGACGAAAAAAATGAGAACGGCAATTACGTGAGGCGCGAGCGCTATGCCGGAAGCATGAGCCGCAGCTTCTATGTGGGAAGCCATGTGACGGAAGCAGATATCCATCCCAAATACGAGAACGGTATCCTGAGTTTCCATATTCCCAAGGAGCAGCCTGTGTCCATAGAGGAGAAAAAACACTATATTCCCATTGAGGGATAACGCTCATTGAAAGACGGCAAAGCCCCTGCGGAAATTTTCCGCAGGGGCTTGTTGTCTGCCTCTGGCACATAGGCACCTTGTTCCTCTTTCCTTTCGCAAACCTTACTTTACTATCTCATCGATCCGTTCACATTCTTCCCGGGAAAAACGGATATTGTCCAGCGCCTTAATATTTTCCCTGATCTGCTCCGGCCTGCTGGCGCCGATCAGCACCGATGTGACTTTCCCATCCCGCAGTATCCAGGCCAGCGCCATCTGGGTCAGAGACTGCCTCCTCTCCTGTGCAAGTTCCTGCAATGCCCTGACTTTTTCCTGTTTTTCCCCGGAGATGTCCCCTTCGTGCAGATAGGGGCTTTTGCCGCTGCCCGCCCTGGAATCCGCCGGGATTCCCTTCAGATATTTGCCTGTGAGAATCCCTTGAGCCAGAGGGCTGAAGGCGATGCAGCCAATTCCCTGATCGCACATATAATCCTTCACTCCGTCCGTCTCAA
This sequence comes from uncultured Acetatifactor sp., assembly GCA_910585015.1. Classification (GTDB taxonomy): domain Bacteria; phylum Bacillota; class Clostridia; order Lachnospirales; family Lachnospiraceae; genus Acetatifactor. The sequence continues at coordinate 2,532 of CAJUCT010000025.1, read as the reverse complement.
TCCATCGGTTTAACATGGAGTAAGAGACCTGGTTGATGATAAAAGGCGTCTTCTGCTCCCGGAGAATACGGTATGCCTGCTTTGTCTGCTCCTGATTATAGTTGGAGATTCCTACATACAGGGCCTTGCCGGAGCGCACGATCTGATCCAGAGCCCCCATGGTCTCCTCCATGGGCGTGTGGGGATCCGGCCTGTGGTGGTAAAAGATGTCCACATAGTCCAGCCCCAGCCTCTTAAGGCTTTCGTCCAGGCTGGCAATCAAATATTTGCGTGATCCCCCGTCCCCGTAGGGGCCCTTCCACATGTCATATCCCGCCTTGGTGGATATGACCATCTCATTCCTGTAGGGCATCAGGTCAGATTTCAGAATCCGGCCCATATTCTCTTCCGCGCTCCCGTATACCGGCCCATAGTTGTTGGCCAGGTCAAAGTGCGTGATGCCGCTGTCAAATGCCTCAAAAAGAATAGACTTCATATTTTCCAGATCGTTGACCGACCCGAAGTTATGCCACATTCCAAGAGAGAGGGCCGGCAGCTTAAGCCCGCTCCTGCCGCACTGGTTGTAAATCATGTTCTCGTATCTTGTCTCACTTGCCCTATACATTTTTCGCCTCCATTTATACGCAGTTATTGCCAATCTTATTTGCATAATCCCGACAGCATGGCAGTTTTCCCTCAAGTTTTGGATATTCCTGCATCGTATCTCATCCAGGGTATACCCTGCCTGTCCGCAGGCGTTTATACAGTGCGTCCAAAACTGAGGGGCCATGGCAAGGGGAGCCTTTCTTTTTGCATAAAAGTCAATACAGATCCTGATTCGCTATTACCCACTCCCGCTAAAGGGAAAAACAGGACAAAACCTCCTAATTTTGTTCTGTTGTTTTCTCTCTGCATTTTTTCATTTCGAGGAGAATCTTTATTATATTTTCATTTCTTCTAACTTTGACCTCATAGGCAAAATTAGGAAAAATTAATATAAGCAACGCTATATTGCACACACAAAGCCTTTTTACATGATTATCAAAAACAAACTGCTTATAAGTAATCAAATCTATGATTTCTATTTCGGCTTTATAAAATTGATATTTCATCAAATGAAAAAACAGTGTCGTTTGAGTACAACTTAACATATATGCATTTGCCAATTCCTTTATATATGTCCGGAAGAAGCTCCCCGTTTTCTTCCTGTCTGCTAAAATTTTATCCCCTTGAATATGTCCTTGCTTTATTAAGAAAAGTACACAGCAAAACACAAGACCAAGTATGACTGTCATAATGAAAAACAAAATAATGGCTTGTATGGATACTTTCCTATCCCACATTCTACATGCAGCAATATTCTTCAAATCAGCATTTTGAAATTGAAAAAACCAAAAAAATGTTGCTAATAACATGGACATATATATTGCCGCTACAGCCAGAACTGCTATCTCAACTTCGTAGGTTTGATGAAATCTCTTGATTACAGCATAATCCTTCTTCATAAAGCTCTCCTCTCCGCCGCCTTTGACAGCACAAATAATAGTGAAAAAACTATACAATCCGTCAAGTTACTACAAAACAACTTATAAAAAACCATACGCCAAAACATTGTGCGGTGCAGTGACTTCTGTTTTAGACAGTATGGTTTATTAAACAGGGGGAATTGCAAAGTTTCGGGCACTCTGGTATTGCTGCTCTGTAATTTATTATAACATCCTCTATTTGAAAAAGATAGTCTATCAATGTTAAATTAATTTGTCCCGCAATTTATGATATATGACAAGTACACCCGCAGATCAGGGGATATCTTAAAACGTATGCAGAGGTGGGTGAATTCAAAAAGGACTTTTGCAGTTGTTAGGGAGTTTGAGGAATATAGATAGAAAGTTTTGTGAGTAATGTGAAGTACGAAAAGCAGATTGTGAAAAGCATCACAATCTGCTTTGGGATACAGAAAAGCATCAATCTATCTACACTATCAGAACTCACTCGTTAATGTAGATCGTTTAAAATATGCCGAATGTAATTATCTCTGCGTTAGGACCTTATTTCCGCCATTAGTACAATAGCTCAATACGTATTAGAATTCAGTGTATACGTGTGCCAGATATTCACAATCCTTTCCGACATGACCACATATATAGAAGTCTATCTGAGCCAAAATCTTTCCCGTAGTTTTGTCATATATAAAAGCTACTTCATAGTATGTATCAGGAAGGTATGGCCCTATGGGATAGCAAGTATGCCAGCTATCTACCACTTTTTCTCCAGAGGTAGCATAGGTAGAAATCTCATTTTGAATATCGCCTTCATACTCCTCAACCAGAATCTCTATTGCGGAACACAAGAGCCGCTGTCTTTCGCCAGCCTCCAAAGATTCAAGCGAATCGCTGTCCATTTTAATATCAAAATTAGCAATGGAGCCAATAGAAACCATATTCTGATCATCAAATGGCTCCACGGGTATCTGATCGCTTGCCTATACCTGGTTTCCGAAACTAAACTCCCATGTCCTGCACACTTGACACCACCATAAATGAAACCTTTTGG
>CAJUCT010000024.1 GCA_910585015.1 uncultured Acetatifactor sp. | reverse complement strand
TCATCATGGCTCAATCTCTCGTATAATGCTGTTAAATCGTGACTCATAATCAATTTCCTCCTTTCCGCCGGTATCAGCATAAATGCTATACTATGGCTCTTTTGTATTTGTTTTGATTAAGAAGTCTTTTATATTTTATAACTCCGGTAACCGCCTAAGGCGTCCCTCGCCGGCCGGCCTTCGAAAAGTACTCGCATCACCTTGAAGTACCTGGAAAAATCTGCTATACTATATTTTAATAAATCGGAATGGAGGAGAATCATATGACATATCATACAAAGGGAACCTGTTCCAGTGCGATAGATTTCGAGATCGAGGACGGCATCGTAAAATCCGTACAATTCACCGGCGGCTGCAATGGCAACCTGAAAGGCATCTGCGCCCTGGTACAGGGTATGAAGGTGGAAGAAGTGATCGATAAACTCAAGGGCATCAGGTGCGGCTTTAAGCCCACCTCCTGCCCGGATCAGCTGGCCCACGCACTGGAGGAAACGCTGGGATGAAAAAAATAGTATTGACGGGGGGCGGCACGGCCGGCCATGTGACGCCTAATATCGCGTTGCTTCCGGCACTGAGCCGGGCCGGATATGAGATCTCTTACATGGGTTCCTACGACGGCATTGAGAAAAAGCTGATTGCAGATTTTGCTATTCCGTACACTGGGATATCCACCGGCAAACTGCGCCGCTATCTGGACATCAAAAACCTGACGGATCCCTTCCGGGTACTGAAGGGCTTTGCAGAGGCCAGAAAGTATCTGAAAGAATACCGCCCGGACGTGGTGTTTTCCAAGGGAGGTTTTGTCAGCGTACCTGTGGTGCGCGCGGCGGCGGCGCTGGGTATCCCCTGTATCATCCACGAGTCAGATATGACCCCCGGCCTGGCCAATAAACTGTGCTTTCCCGTGGCTGAAAAAATATGCTGCAACTTTCCGGAGACCATGCAGATGCTGCCGGAGGGCAAAGCGGTGCTCACCGGTTCCCCCATCAGGGCCGAATTGGCGCAGGGCAACAAGATTGCCGGACTGGACATGTGCGGTTTTACCGCCAACAAACCAGTGATCATGGTGATCGGCGGCAGCCTGGGAGCCGCCAATGTAAACAAGGCAGTCCGTGACTCTCTGCCCCGGCTTCTGGAGGATTTCCAGGTAGTGCATCTCTGCGGCAAGGACAAAATCGATAACCTACTGCTGGCCACCCCGGGCTATAAGCAATTTGAATATATCAAAACGGAACTAAAAGACCTGTTCGCTATGGCAGATATCGTGATCTCCCGGGCCGGCGCCAACTCCATCTGCGAACTGCTGGCTCTAAAAAAGCCCAACCTTCTGATTCCCCTGCCTGCCGCCAGCAGCCGGGGGGACCAGCTGCTCAATGCCGCCTCCTTTGAGGCCCAGGGCTTTTCCATCGTCATAAATGAGGACGATCTAACCACGGAACTGCTGGTGACCAAGGTACAGGAACTCTTCTGTAACCGCCAGAGTTACCACGACGCCATGAGCCGCAGCGGCCAGATGGATTCCATACGCACCATAATGCGGCTGATCGAAGAAGCTGCTCTTAAACATTAAACCCATAGTTTGGGTGTACTTATCGCCATAATACAACAAGGTATAAAGTTTTAATAATTTAATTTTGACTTTATACCTTGTTTTTAGTTGCTGTTATGTGGTTGACTGCTCTTTGATTTCATCTATCTCTGTAAGATTCACACCTGCCACCTATAAAATGGCTTTATGAGAAATATATTCTCTTTTTATCTCTCCCCTATATGGACGCATTCCCCGGGGCGGATCTCCACCAGTTCCTGGCTGCCATCTTTGCTGAGCCACACGCTGACGGCTGTGGGATTCTTCAGCGTCAGGCCGTCCCCGCTGGATTCCAGGCTGCGCACAGCCAGGATATAATCGCAGATCTCCCTGTTAGTGGCATACCAGATATCGTCCTTACCCTCCATCAACTCCGCAAACTCCTCTATCACGTTCCAGTCTCCGTTTCCGGCGAACTCAAAGCTGTGGCCCCACACATACATCAGAGGCAGTTCCACATAGCCGGGAACAGACAGGAAATTCTGACCCAATTCCATCAGTCTGCCATTATGGTGACAGGTAGGATGCCAGGCCATAAAATCGGCGGGCGGAAAAAAGCCATTGGTGGAATTGACGGTCCGGGAGTATTTAATCCCCAGGTTCCTCAGTATGCCAATGATCTCCTCACTGTAACTGCCAAAGGCATAAGACATGCCCTGCACCATACTGCCGGTGATTTTCTCCAGTGTCCTCCGATCCTCCAGCACCTCGTACACCACCTGATTTTTGGTCAGTGTGGGAAGATTGCGGTGCTGTACACCATGGACCGCCACCTCATGGCCCGCATACAATTCCGGCACTTCCTCCGCAGACACAAAGACATCATGGTTCCTGTCTTTGGCCAACTTACCCGAATTAAGGTGGAAAGTCCCCTTCATTCCGTGCCGGTTTAAAATATCCACCAGTTTTCTGTCATGAATCTGACCGTCATCATAGCTGAAGGTCAGCGCCTTCTTCTTTCCCTCAGGGTACACAAATCTCATATTACCATGCCTCCATATGTATTTTAATTATATTCATTATAAAATATAAAACGTCACTATGAAAGCCCCTTTTTCAAAAAAAGGATACCTTTAATTCTGTTCCGCCAGATACAGGCGCACTCTGCTCTGAATGGTTTCGGACACGGCGGCGGCGTCCTTGTCCCCGGAAAAGAAACTTTCCGCCTCTTCCTTGACAATGTCCACTATAGTGTCATAACCATGGTAATAAGGCACACTTCTGTCCGCCAGCGCAACAAAGTCACCTACCTGGGAACTGCCGTCGGCCTTTGCCTTCATAGCCATATAGCGCCCCTGTCCCCCGTATATGTACGTATAATCAGGATGACTGGGATCCCTATAATTCATATCCACATATACCCTGCGGTTCAACGGATTATTCTCCTTTCTTTGCTGCCGCAGGCTATACAAAAGTTCCATCAGCCCCTTTACCGTATCCCGGCAGTCAGCGCCCTTGCGCATAACCAGAAAGTACTCGCAATCCCAGTAGCTTCCGCAGTCTCCTTCCGTGGGATATCCCACACAGTAGAAGTTGTCGCCCAGTTCACTCATCCTGTGGCAAAAGGTATTGGCGTCTCGGATGTCGGCCACATAGGCCAGAGCCCTGCCCTCATGCATCATGGCCGCCGCATCCTCCTCAGTTACCACCATAGCCCCATACTGTTTGCATAACTCCAATATTTTGATAAACTCCTCCGTGTCAAAATAGCAGGTACCCTGCTCCAGATCCAGAAAAGGACTGTGAGACAGATCCTGCAGCACCAGGTGCTCGAATATACCGCTGCCTCCATAGGGACCCACAGCCGTGGCTACCAGTGCCCTCAGATCCGTCCGTATTTCTTCCTGATCCAGCAGGGCAATCACATCTTCCAGTTTCCAATTGTCCCCGTCCCAAATATCCCTGTTTACCATCATAGTCCGCAGCTGCGCATTCAAGGCAAATCCAATCTGTTTTCCCTCTATTTTACCGCAGTCCAGTATGCCCGGAAAAATCTCATCCTCGATTTTCGGATCCAGCAAATCCGTTAGATCCTCCAACAGTCCTTTTTCATACAGGGTTTCCATATCCTCCCGGGATACATACATGACGGACGGCCCGCTGCCTGCCGTCAGATCCGCCATAATCCGATTCCTGTAGGCTTCCCCGTCCTCTTGTCCATACTCCACCACAATGCTGTCTTCCCGGTGTTTTCTGCTATAGTCCGCCGTCACCGCCTGCAGCCTTGAGCAATTGGACGTCAGACTGACTATTTTCAGCGCCTCTCCCGGGGAAGGTTCTTCTTTGTCCAAAAGGTAGATGGAAGCAAATCCGTCATCCTCTGTCTCGCATATCATCAGCTGCCCCTGGGACGTGAGGGCCAGACACAGCCAGCCCGTGCTGGTGGTTATGTCCTCCACGGCGTAATTCATCAGCTTTACGCACGATCCGGTGTAAAGGTCCCATCTGTACAGCTTGCCGTCTCCTGCCGCATAATAGCATATGCCCTCCTCGGTTATATAAGGTTTCATGTCAAACAGATAATATTGAGGCAGCAGCATAAGCTGTTTCTGCTCATTCTTCTGCTGATCATATGTAAACAGAGATGTCTCCGACCGGGCGCGATGTGCCAGATAGAAAATAGGGATTCCGTCCGGGCTTTTCACGTAGGACACAATTCTTTCATTTCCCCAGTCTCCCTCTTCCACAGTACCGGCAGGATATGGTTCCATAATGCAGGCTTCCTTTCCCTCCGCATTCAGTACCAGGACCATTCGGGCAGCGTTTTCCAATCCAACCATATAGTAATTGCCCTGCTCATCCACTTGAAGGATCCGAAGAGCCTTCCACCCTTTACGCGTTGCAAACTGGCTTTCCAGCATTCCCGGAAATAGATCCACCGTCTTTTGAACATTCCCTTCCAGATCTGTATGTACCGCTTTCAAACCGCAGAGTAAATCCTCATTTTCAAGATCATAACTGCCATCTAAAGAAAAATTGTACCCCTCTTCATAAGTCGCTCTGAAAAATACATATTCCTCCCCATTGCGAATATCGAACTCCCTTATCTCAGCCCTTTCCTCGCCTCCCAACAGACTGTCCATATCCAGTTCCACATAAATGCTCTCCCCCGTATCTCCGTCATAGCGGTTTAAAAAATACCGCGGGACTGCGTCCCCGGTGGTCAGCACTTCCAGTTTACAGATGAAGGAACCATAACTTTTTATATCAATATTTTGTCTAGTTTCATATTCAAAATCCACTTCGCCCGAAAGTTCATCCGTGTATCCGCTTACATACAGCGTCTCCCCCTGGCCCTTCGGACTGCTCCACTTCCATCCGCCCTCTCTCCAGTCAAAACCGGATCTGTCTATTTCCACATCAGGCTCGGAAGAGATCTCCGTTTCCTGTGACTCCACAAACGGGTTTACAGCAGAATTTACCGGCAGATCCGTGGGGGTTTCCTCCTCTCCACAGCCTGCCATTCCCAATAACATACAAAGCAACATCAACTTAATATAAATTTTTTTCCCCATTATAGATCCCCTCTATGCTAAGATAGCCGGCACAGGGGATCCTGATTTCACATTTCTCGGATCCCTCATGTCGGCCTTGTCATACAATTCCATGTACTTCCAATCCGGTGTTTCAACAGATATAGTGCAAAGAAAGTGTTAATTATGGACGGTATGGCTGTAAGTCTCTGTCTTGTGGAATGTTCTTCCACAGGAATGGCACACTACCGCCGTGATATTGTATACATCTTTGCATCCACCGCCATGCTGTGTACAATTGCTTGCCCGATTCTCCTGCGCGTAGTACGTGGTGGATGACGGATGCCCGCAATCGGCCGCTGCCGCAGTAATGCTCAGTCCCGAGAACACCATTGTGGCAGTCAATGCAAGTATAGCCATTTTCTTCTTCATGATTCTACCTCCATTTTTTATTATATTTACCATGCATGATATAATATCTATGTAAGTACAAATAGTACCTTGCTATCTGTTTTCTGCTGAAAATTTTGTAAAAAATTGAGACCCCAATACTCATAATATGAAATTTAGTAATAAAGGTATGTATTAGTTGGTGCCTATGTTGTATTATGCAATATACTATATCATATTTTGTTATGTTTGTAAACTGTTTTTTAAAACCTCGTTTATAATATTGTGTTTTCGCTTATGTTTGTAAACAACTCACTTCCAACATATAAAAAAGCGGGAAACATGCCAACCTTTGTCTCCCGCTCTTTCATTCAGTATTTATCTCTTGCCGATCTCAGTATCCTCCTGAGTCACCACACTGTGCTCCTTGATATAATCCACGATCTCGTCAAAATAGCAGAACGCCAGCCCAACATAGCTGTCCGCGCAGCCATAATAAATAGCAATCTTTCCGCTTACAGGATCATGGATGGTAGCGCAGGGGAAAGTCACATTGGGGACAAATCCCCTCTCCTCATACCACTCCTCCGGCGTCAGCAGGAAGGTCTCACAGCGGTACTTCACAATGGACGGATTGTCCAGATCCAGGATTGCGCCGCCGATGCTGTACACCAGACCGTTGCAGGTGCCGCTGACACCGTGGTAGAACAGCAGCCACCCTTCGCTGGTCTCAATGGGAGCGGCGCCGCCGCCGATCTTCACGGACTCCCACCATTCCCGGCCCCGGCCCATCACGTGCCTGTGCTTGCCCCAGTACACCATATCCGGACTCTCACTCAGGAAGATGTCTCCAAAAGGAGTATGTCCGCTGTCGGAAGGACGAGACAGCATCACAAAGTTGCCGTTAATCTTGCGGGGGAAAAGCACCGCATTCCTGTTAAAGGGAATAAAAGGGTTTTCCAGCCTTACGAAGGTCTTGAAATCTGTGGTCTTCGCCATGCCGATGGATGCGCCGTAGAAATCCTGGCACCAGATAATGTAATAGGTGTCCTCCACCTTAACCAATCTGGGGTCATAGGCATAGATAGGCATAAAGGGATTTCCCTCCTCGTCCACAAAGGGAATCTTATTCTTCTCAAAATCCCAGTGAATCGCATCCTTGCTCCTTCCCAGATAGATGTAGGGGATGCCATTAGTCTGCTCGCCCCGGAACACGCCGATGAACTCATTGCCATAGGGCATCACTGCACTGTTAAAAATACGGGCCACGCCCTCCACAGGGTTTCGGCCAATAATGGGGTTCTCGCTGTATCTCCAGATCGGAGCGCCCTTAATTCCTTCGGGCTTTTCCTGCCAGGGAACATTCTTTACGGCAGGAGCTATCATCTTAATATCGCTCATATTGCTGGTACCATGCCTTTCCACATTAATAAAATGCCATAAAATTGGTTTAAAAAGGCAACCGGCCAGGAACCTCGGCCGGTTGCCCAGGGACTAACTAGTAATCACGTTCTTATTGGTATGGTCTTACTTAAAGTAAGCATCCAGGCCATCCTGAATCTGCTGCTTGTAGGTCTCCTGGAACTGCGCGGGAGTAACCTCGCCTCTGATCAGGGATATGAAATCATAGGAAATGCCCATACTGTTCCACAAATCAAATATAGTTCTGGAACCAATATCATTCATAACCGCAAAATTCTGCTCCTGCAGATCCGCGTTCTTGGCAGTTACACTGTACCACCAGTTCAGAGCGGCTCTGTTATCTCTGTACTCGGCAGTGGTCTCCTCATCCGGCCCCCAGTTCCAGTAATCATACAGGAAGTCATAAACTGTCTCCGGATCCTTGACACCCGCGGGAATAATATAGAACTCGCCGGAGGTCTGGTTCTTACCTGCGTTGGTCTCCTGGTTGCCGGAAGGACCTACAGGCCACTGTACATACGCGATATCAAAAGGCAGGGTATAGCCGATGCTGCCGTCCCAGTCATAGTCGCCATTGCCGGCGGAAATCCATGCCGCCATGGGGAAGAAACCGATATTGCCCTGGGTATACTGATTTCTCATGCTGTCGGATGCATTACCCTCAAAGTCGTAGGGATAGCATACATTGTAGACATTGTACATATCATACATCTGCTGCAAAGCCTCGCCTACTCCGGCGGAATCCAGCGTCTGGGTCTTGCCGGTGGCGATGGACGCGCCGTTGCTCATCATCAGATTCTCGAAGGTCTCAAACTCATAGCCGCAGTAGCCATACTGATCGATCTGTCCATCGCCATCCGTATCATCGGTCAAAGTCTGGCAGTACTGGTTGAAGATATCCCAGGTCCACTCGCCTCTGGCATACAGATCACGGGGATCTTCCAGATTGTAATCCTCCAGTATCTGCATGTTGAAGGCCAGAGGATAAGTAGCCTCTACAGCGGACTGCGCTTCCACCCTCTTTAAGATACTTACCTTGCCATCTCCCAAATCCATATAGGAAATGATCTTCTGGTCAGTAAACACATCCGCGTCCGCAGGCAGTACAGTCTTTAAGTCAAGCGCCAGACCATTCATCTGCGCAGGCAGTGCCATGCCCAAGTCCACCAAGTAAATATCGCAGTCGGGAGTACCTGCCAGGATGGAGGTGTTGATAGACTCCTGCACACCGGTGAAAGTCAGATTCTTCCAGTAAAATTCGATATTGTACTTCTGCTCAAGGGTGTCAACATTGGCAAATTTCCACTCGAAAATCTGACGGTTAAGCGCGTTTTCCTCCAGCTTTGCCTCATCGTCGCCTTCCTTGTCAATGGAGTTCGCGTAGTCCTCACTGTCCTCAAGCGCGGTATCGCCGCTGTCATAGTGCTGCGCCCACCATGTACCAATATTGATAATTCTCTTTCCGTCCGCGGAAGTTCCGCTGGGCGTATTGTTCTCGGTGCTCCCCGCACCGGAGCTATTCTCTGTCACATTGGAGGCATTGCTCCCCTCATTGCCGGTAGCGGGATTGTTGTTTTCGTTGCCGCAGGATGCCAGAGACAACGTCATAGCGCTTGCAAGACCCAGAGCCAGTAACTTTTTCACGTTTTTCATTCTTTTTAACTACTCCTTTCAGTTTGTTTCGCAGTTTCCCTGTCGACCTGCAAGTACGCGGTACTGTCACGGGAATCCGCTGTTCTATAGGTACCGGCACCCGGTTACGGATGCCGGCGCTTTCTTCTCACACTATCCGCACATTACTCGGCATCGGGAGTCTGTCCTACGGTTACACTGTAAACTTCCCATGCGCTGGATGCTTCGCACTGCATTCTTGCGCCCCAGGTGGACTTGTCTTCGCCGCACAGAGCCGCAATCTGCTCATAAGTAATCTGGCAGACACTGCCGTTTGCCGCTCCGGGAGTTCCTTCACCGCCCGGCTGGCCTACTCTCATCCAGCCTGCCGCCGCATCGGGCATTACAATCCACATGGTGCCGTCCTCGCTGGTGTAGCTGATGTTCACTACGGAACCGGGTACAAGAGCGTCAATAATCTCCTGAGGCATATCAAAGCCCTCCTGGGCCCACTCACCTGCGCTGGTTGCAAAGCCTTCAAAATTCACCTGATTGTTGTTCATCTTAAAAGTGGACGCGGTGCCGACTCTGACGGAATATACCTCCCAGGCGCCGGAGGATTCGCACTGCATGGTGCTTCCCCAGGTGGACACGTCATCACCGCACAGCGCTGCCAGCTGCTCATAAGTAACATAACTCTTGCTGCCGTCCATCACGGCGGGAGTTCCCTCACCGCCCGGCTGGCCTACTCTCATCCAGCCTGCCTGGGCCTCGTTCATAACGATCCACATATCTCCGCTTTCACTGCTGTAGCTGATCTCAACCACGGAACCGGGAACCAGGGCGTCAATGATTTCCTGAGGCATGGTAAAGCCTGCCTGGGCCCATTCGCCTGCGCTGGTCGCGAAGCCTTCAAAGTTCACGGTATTGCTCAATGCATAGACAGGAGCCGCCTGGCCGACCTTCACACTGAATACTTCCCAAGGGCTGGAGGACTCACACTGCATGGTGCTTCCCCAAGTGGATACATCATCACCGCACAGCGCCGCCAGCTGCTCGTAAGTAATCTGCGCTACATTCTTGGAATTGTTGTAATATGCGGGAGTTCCTTCACCGCCCGGCTGGCCTACTCTCATCCAGCCTGCCTGGGCCTCGTTCATAACGATCCACATATCTCCGCTTTCACTGCTGTAGCTGATTTCAACCACGGAACCGGGAACCAGAGCATCAATGATTTCCTGAGGCATGGTAAAGCCCGCCTGGGCCCATTCGCCCGCGCTGGCAGCAAAACCGTCAAACTCCACCACATTGGTAAGCACCGCCAGATTGGACATATCCACACCGCTGCTTTCAAAGCCTTCCGGCGCTGCAAACGCCACTGTGCTGTCCGCGGTCAGCAGATTACCGGAAGCATCCAGGAAACGGATATTATCAATGTACATAGTGGCATTGCCATTGCCGTCATTGGCGCCGTTGTCGGTGGTCAGATTCAGGATAAAGATATTGCCGGCATCCGCCACAAACTCCTCCCCTTCATCTAATGTAGCCACGGCTTTGTTGGGGTTTTTGGACTCCAGATATACGGACCAGTCATCATAGGTCTCGTTGCGATCCTCGCCGCTCCAGGCCAGAATTCTTCCCTCCACGGCATTGAACGTTCCGTTTTCATAGGTGACGGCCACATCAGCTTCCATGCTTGCAACCTTCGCCACGTCCGCCCCCAGCAGACTGGTGGCATCAAATGCCACATAAGGAATGTCCCCTGACAGATTCTTTACCTCCAGAGCCTTGCTGCCGTTGTAGTCCACGACGGCCAGTTCAATGTCCGCGGCGTTTGCCATCTGCATGTAGGGCGCCACAAATCCCATATTGCCGTCCTCAAAGTCAATGCTTGCGGGCGCAGCCTCAGGGGCCGGCTCCGCTGTGGGCTCCGCCTCGGCGGACTGCTGTACCTCGGAGGTGGATTCCTCCACAGAACTGCTGCCCGACGGCTCTTCTCCGCAGGCCGCAAGGGAAAGTACCATGGCGCCTGCCAAAAGGCTTGCTAATAATTTTTTGTTCTTCAACTTTTTCAATCCTCCTTTTTTGTGTATGAAAGTTGATGGCGGGCGATGATGAGTTTAGCCTACAATACCGCTTCGCTCCACACCCTCTATAAAGTTCTTCTGTAGGATAATATAAATAATCAATATGGGGGCGACAATCAAAAGTACACCCGCATCCTCATAAAGCTGCTGGATGGTGGGATCCAGAATCTGATCCACATTCGCGATCAGGGGTCTCAGGCCCTCCAGACGCTTACTGATTACCACATTATCGCTAATCAGAAATAACTTTGCATAAAAAGTATCATTAAACTGCCATACAATGGAGAACACAGCCACCGTTATGACAGAAGGCATTGCGTTTACCAACATTATCCTAAAGTAAGTATACCATACTCCGCATCCGTCCACCAGCGCCGCTTCCTCGATTTCTTTAGGAAGTCCCCGGAAAAATTGGTTGAATATGTAAATATACAATCCCGAACGCACGCCACAGCCCAGCAACGTCATGATATACATTGGTATAGTAGTGCCCATCAGGTTAATGGAGCCGCCCGTAATCAGGGAGACAATGCCCAGCGGATCAAACTCCCTGAAAGTCATGTACAGCGGAAGCATGATGGTATGGGTGGGAATGACAATCATCACCACCACGCAGGCAAACAGAACATTCTTAAACGGAAACTTAAACCTGGCAAAACCATAACCCACCATGGAACATATAAGGAGCTGCAGCAGGGTCAGCACCCCGGTATACAGGAGGTTGCGGAGCAATGTAGGCAGATACTCCATCCTGGCGATGGCCAGACTGTACCTCTCCAATGTGGGCGACTCCGGCAGCACATAAACCATAGGGTTATATGCATCCTTGTTGGAGGAGATCGAATTCACAAACATACCGATGACCGGAGCGAGAATAACATATCCCACGCCAACCAGAATAGCGATTTTGACAAGAAGTATCAAAAAGTTTTTCACATTATTGACAAAGCGCTTTCCCTGGTCCGGATCATTGATAATGGACTGTGCTTTTGCATAATAGTCTTTTACAGCGTTTGCTGTGGTACTCTTACCCATTTGATTCCTCTCCTTTCCTTAGTTGTAGTAGAATGTCCGCTTCTGAATCGCCCCACAGACTATAACCAAAATGACACATGTTATAACAGTAGAAATCAAGCTAAACACAGAACTCAATCCATAATTAAACTCATCGAAGGCCACGGAGTAGGCCAGGTCCACAACTTCACTCTCGGTAAAGCTGTCCACGATGGTGTACACCACGCAGGTAATGATATGGGGCATAACCATGGGGAATGTTACTCTCCAGAAAGTCTCATATCCCGTCGCGCCCTCGATTTTTGCCACCTCGTACATGGAACCGGGGATGGACTGCAGCGCCGCGATAAATAAAATAATCTGCACACCGCTGGCAGCGATGATGTCGTTGATTCTGGCAACCGCCGTCACAATATAATCCAGAATGCCGGCAGGCAGGCCCAAACTCACAAACATCTCTATCAGGTACTCAATACTGAACGCCATAGTCTCTCCGGCGCTGGCGGACACCTCTGTGGCCTGACTGGCCACGCCGCCGTTCATCATCATGGCGCCCAGTTCCATGGCCGCCTGAATAGCGCCTGAATTCAGGATTACCGGGAGAAAGAAAACGGCTCTCACCAGTCCCCTCCCGGGAAACTTCTTATTCAGCAGCATCGCCATAAACAGGGCGAAAAAGGTAACCAGCGGTACATCGATGAGCATATCCATAACCGAGGTGGTCAGCACCTGCTTAAAGGACGCATGGACCCGTAGTGCGTACCTGAAATTCTCCAGTCCCACCGGCTCCAGCACATATCCGCCGTTGACTGCGTCAATACTGAGGCTGGACAGCGCAAACTGCCCCGTCATAATCAGGGACCTCACATAAAAGACCAAAAATCCCACTACCCATGGCAGTATGAACAGATATCCCATCAGACTACGCTTTTGGAGAAGGCTTAATTTTTTCTTTTTCCGCATTTATTTTCCCTCCAGTCTGTAAGACATAGCCGGTATTGTCAATCCGTCTGCCTGCTGTTCCTGCCGGCTGTAGTTGATATAAATCACTACGCCGTTGTCATAGGTTACTTTTCTCACGTCATTGTCCAGTATATCATGGCCTATCATAGCGGCGCCCGTCACATACTTCAGCGCTCCGTTTACCTGCTCGTAGGTTTCCGCCGCCGTATCCTTCCAGTTGCTGAAGGTGGTGGTGTAGAACCTGTTCAGAGCCGTATTCTTCATCTCGCTGGATCTCTCCCAGGTAAACACATAGTGGGGAGAAACGCCAAACTCAATCAAATTCAGGGTTGTGGCGGCCATGTCGTCCCGGTTCACAAAGTTCAGGTGACCGGACGCGCTGGTTATATATCCGTGGGTAATCATCTCATACAGCGGGATATCGGCATCAATAATGGGCAGGCTGTTGCCGCTGATCGGCGCGTTGATAATGGTATCCGTGTAAGCAAAGCTGTAGTCATTGCCTGCGTTGGTCATCAGCTTTTTGCCGGTGCTCTCCAGGATTCCCAACTGCCCCAGCACCACATCCAGCGCCGCCTCTCTGGTAATCTGATTGGTTCTCTTTTTGTCGGATACAAGAACGCTTCCCAAATCTCTGAGAGAAATGCCTGTCACATCAATTTTTCCTATCTTTCCCGCGAATTTTCCCACATACCTGGGCAGGAACTTGGGAGACAACAGGCTATATCTGTTCTCCACATAGCCCAGGCCGGAGGTGTTGCGCAGTGTGGTGGGATTGATCAGTCCAAAGGAAGCCACATATCCGGCGCCATAGTACCTTGCGCCCTCGGCCCCATAGTTAAACCCATCATCCGCAAAAGTCACCTGCTGAAACGCCACGTCCACATACATATCGCCGCCGTTTGCCGTTACGGTCTCATTCAGTTTTTCCAGACCGGATTTTCCGCCCAGTTTGCCAGTGATACGGACAGTGTCCGCCGCATCGTGATAATACCCGCCGTTAAACCATCCCTGCAGATTCATGACCTGGCTGCCTATGCCGCTTGCCGCCAACTCGTTGGATATCTGCTGTGCCTCTTCAAAATCCGTCATGGAGAAAGTATGCAGATACTGCGCCCCCAGGAAATGAGCGTTTTCTTTCACGCCGGCAATCACATCATAGAAGAACGGGATATCTTCGGTTTCTTCCAGCCGGGTCAGCTTGCCTTCCTCCACCAACCGCTCCCTGTAGTAGGTGGCCAGTCCGGCGTAGCCTTTATATTTCTGGTCAAGGAATGTATAGCGCACCGTCATGTTCACATCATAGGGATTCGGCTCTATGACATACACATCCGAGGAAGAGTCGCCAAACATCCGCAGGTTATCCGCGACCCTCAGCACAAAGGAGGGATACGCGTAGTTCAAATCGTTATACACTCCGGATATTCCGGCTGTGATCAGCGCATTGGATGCTCCGTCCTCCACCGTCACCAACATATCATAATTCTCTTTACAGATGCCGAACAGGGCCAGCCTGGCCGGGTCCAGAATCTCCGTGGTGGTGTAGTTGGCTGCCAGCGGATCGATGTCGTATATATATTGCGAATAGCTGGCTGCAGTGCGCTTACCATTGTTAAAATTGATGATGGAACCGGAGCCGTTGGGCACCACGATATATCCCTTGTCATCATAGGAGGTGGCCCCCATATAACGGAGCAGCTGAATACGATAAATATATCCGTTATTGTATTCCTTGATACCGCAGGTGGGAATGGATACCTCCAGGTAGTCCTCATGGAGACGGTACTCCAGGGGAACCTCAAAATGCATCTGGTTGTCTGCGATCTCACCTAAATGGTACATGTAACGAACACCGTTCTCAATTCCCTCCATGGAAAACTGGTTCTTCCTCACGCAGTCGTTGAAAGTAGCCATGGTACCGGATACGGCTTCCTCGTTGTAGTAGTACAGCAGGAACTGAGACTTCAGATAGTTCATATTGGCGCCGTTTGCCACCGTGTCCTCGTCCGCGTTCAGGGGATTGGTGTAAGTCGTCTCCCCGTTCCTCTTGTCATACACCGCCACAATGGCCGTGGACGGCTGGGTGTAGAGTTTCAGGTACCCACTCTCCGCCACAAGTTCAAAGTCCGGCACATCAGGCTGGGCCTCCGCTATGGGGGTGTATACGCTGCCCGGCTCATACTCGTAGGAAGTCAAATACTCCTCATGCTTGTCGTAAAACACATAGTGGACGAAATAGTAAATCATGTAAACCGCTCCCACTATTACAGCCACCGCAAGGATACCGAGCACAATCCGTTTGGTCAGACTCATAGGCCCTTTTATTTTCTTTTCCTTAGAAGCTTTCATATGCTATGGCCCCCTTACGTTCTGAAGATAATTTCTGTATATATACTTCTGAAAAAGTTGTAAACCATGCCCAGCAAGTTGGTCAGAAGCAATATCAGAAATACAATAATGAGCAGCGCCACAAAGGTGAGAAACAGAGTAATCAGTGTCTTGCCCAGGGTGTAATTGTGTACCTGCATGATGCCTATCAGTATCATGATGACACCGTAAGCGATGCCGACCACCAGGAGCAGCGTGTAGAAAGCCTGCTCGTCATCCGCGATAAACTGACTGATAATGGTGGACAGAATCAGCACAAAGGTGATCGGCACCGTTCCATATCCCACCGCAACAGTGATGTCTTTCATACGTCCCTCACCGTTCATGAGGCAAGTGATACACCAGTTGCTGACACACAGCAGCAAATAAAAAGCAAGTACACCCCCAAGTTCATATAAAATATCCACCGCTCTGGGGTTTATGTCATTTACCACAAAACTGGCCAACAGCCTGTTGGCCGTAAAACATACAGAAAAGAGCACAACCATCAGGATCGCCAGGGGTACGCTGCCCCTCTCCGCATGGCGAATCCAATAATATCCGTCCATAGGATGGGATATGGTGTAGAGCATATAACTCCATTTCTCTCCGGAAAAATACTTACGCATTCAGGCTGCCTCCTTTCTTCCCCTTTTTCTTAAACAGAACAATACCCTTTTTCTTCTTGATTCTGCGCCACACCACCCATGCGATGATAATCACAAAGAGTATGGAAAGCAGTATATTGGCGTTGGCTGTCAGGAAATTATTCCGATAGCGCCTGTAGGCCACAGAGTAGTAATCCCGGGCCATTCCCAGTTCCAGATAATACATTGCCTTCTCGTAATCGCCGGCCGTCAGATAAGCCTTACCGATACCGGTGTTGGCAAGTTCGTTATTCTCATCCAGATCCAGTACTCTCTCCCACAGTTCCACGGCCTGGGCTTCGTCGCCGTCATAGCGCAGCGCCACAGCCTGGTTGATCAGCCGTCCGTACTCGGTCTCATTGAAGAAGGTCACATTGCCGCTGGTGGCATCCAGCACAATCAGGTCTCTGTCAATATTTTCGATGGCAACCGGAAGCCGGAAGGTTCCGGTCTGGGTGCCAAGGCCCCCAAAGATATACAAAAGGTTCCCCTCATGGTCGTAGGTGAAAATGCGTCCCCGCTTTTTGTCCAGGCAGGAATAGATACCGCTGTCCCTGTAAACCACATCCGTGAACTGGGAAGGACCGGAGTAATCGGAGTTCCCGTCAATCCAAAGGTCGCCGCCCACATTTTTGTTGACACCCTTCTTGATGACATCCTGCCCCTTGGGGTTCAGTCTGCGGACTCCCTGCTCGCCGTTGGGATCAATATTGGAGGCGTACACAAAGCCGTCCGGGTCGATATCGATACCCGTGAACTCCGTGGGAATGAACAGCTGGGATTTAGCGCGTTCTTCCTTGGTGGCCAGCTTTCTCCAGAATTTCTCCCACAGGGAAATCTCCACGTTGATGGTGCCGAAGAATCCGGTAAATTCACCGTTGGTCTCAAACACCATGATTCCTTCGAACATGTTCTGCGCGATGCAGTAGACACGATCCGCATAATCCACAGACACTTTCAGCGGCACAAACTGGTATCCATCCTCCAGCACCTCGGACTGGGGATTCTCCACGAATCTGACCAGGGAGCCGTCTTCATTGAGAACTACCACACGGCGGTTCTGGGAATCCGCCACATACAGCTGGTTGGACTGGGACACGGCCACGCCCGTGGGCTGCTTAAAACCGTCTTCCGTCCCATTGTTGTCAAAGGTTGTTATGATCCTGCGGACCTCCGTCATAGTGGAATCTACCACCACGATACGGTTATTGCCGGTGTCCGCGATATACACATCCCCTGAGGGGGACTTGCACAAATCCTGAGGGGTCACAAATGCTCCGATGGGCTCCCCCTCATATGTAA
Source organism: uncultured Acetatifactor sp. (assembly GCA_910585015.1). Lineage (GTDB taxonomy): Bacteria > Bacillota > Clostridia > Lachnospirales > Lachnospiraceae > Acetatifactor. The sequence continues at coordinate 53,089 of CAJUCT010000024.1, read as the reverse complement.
AATCAAGGCCGGAAACAATTTTCCTGGGTTCATAGGCTGCGGGAGTAAATACGATGTCCTCCCAGTAATTATAATTATAAGGCTGATAGGGCAGACTGGATGCCTGCGCTTCCTGAGGAATTGCCGTCATCCCGGTGACCACCGCAAGGAGGAAAGCCGCAGCGCTTTTTGCTATTTTTCTGACCAGTTTTTGGTTTTTCATATACGCTCCTCCCTCTTAGTCCTTCATACCGGATGTTGTCATAGTCTCTAAGATATTGCTCTGGCAGATCAGGAAGAAAATAATGGGTACGGCCGCAATGATAAAGGTTACGGCTGCCGCCGCTCCCGCTCTCGCCACGCCGCCTGCGGTGATCTGCTGAAGCGCGAACTGCAGGGGCTTTAACTGTTCGTCTCTCAGGAACATGGAACCGGTGTTGCCCCACATCTGCTGGAACTGGAAGATGGCCAAGGTCAACCATGCCGGCTTAACATTGGGCATCACAATGGTCCAGAAGATATGCCACTCGGTGGCGCCGTCCAGCTTGGCTGACTCCATCAGGGAGTCCGGCAGCTGCTCCATAAACTGTTTCATCAGGTACAGGCCCATGCCAAAGGACCAGGCCGGCAGAATCAGAGCCAGATAATTGTTGTTGATTCCCATCCAGGAAATGATCAGGTACTGGGGAATCTGTGTTACGGTCCAGGAGAACATCATGGACAGCACTACCATGCCAAACAGAATATTCTTGCCCGGGAACTTGTGCTTTGCCAGCGGATAAGCCGCCAGGGAAGCCACCACCACATGCCCCACCATACCAAAGCCGGTGATGATGATGGTATTGAGGATATACCTGGAAAAGGGAATCCAGGAGTCGTTCATCAGCACAAACAGATCCGAAAAGTTCTCCAGTGTAGGGTTGCGCACAAATATCTTGGGCGGGAACTGGTACAGTTCATCCAGAGGCTTTAACGCGTTGTTAATAATCATTACCAACGGCAGCACCATGAAGATACCGCAGATGAACATCAGAACAAACAAAAGGGTGTTACCTGCCATGGACCGGTTCAGCTGTTTTTCTCTTTTGCGAAAAAAGCGTCTTTTTCTTTTGATCATATCTTTCTCAGCCACTTATTCTCCCACCCTTCCTAATATTTTTTGTACCAGTTTGTTGGTGCCCACCATCAACAGGAACAGGATGGTGGCAATTGCGGACGCGTACCCCATGTCGAAACGGGTAGAGCCGTAATCCAGCAGGTGGGTTACCACCGTTGCGCCGGCGTAATTGACTGAAGGGTTGCCCGCCAGATTGATGGAGATATCGGCCACCGCAAAGGACTGGGTGATCTGCATTACCGCGCCGAACATCAACTGAGGCTTCATGGCCGGCAGCGTCACATACCACAGTTCCTGCCAGCGGTTCTTTACGCCGTCCAGAGCCGCCGCCTCATACATGCTCTTATCCACGGTCTGCAGACCGGCGATAAAGGACAGAAAGCCCGTGCCCAGAGACAACCACAGCTGTACCACAATCAGTATGGGCAGCACGTACTTCTCCGTCTGCATCCACAGCTTGGCTTCATTGATGATATCCAGCTTCAGGAGCATACCGTTTAAATATCCGTAACGATCCCCCGTCAAAATCAGGTTCCACACCAGATAAGCGTTACCGCAGATGGAGGGAGCATAGAAAATCAAGGTAAGAAAAGCTCTCAGCTTACCCTTGAACTCATTGATTATCCATGCGAACAACAGACACAGCATGTAGCTGACCGGCCCGGTGACCACAGCGAATATCAGGGTATTTTTCAAGGAGATCAGGAAAATATCATCCTCCAGGAAAAGCTTGATATAGTTCTTCCAACCCACAAAGGTGGGCAGTTCCAGCATGTTAAAGTATGTAAAGCTCAGTGCCACGGACATAAGCACCGGTAATACCGTAAAGAAGAAAAACAGTATAAAGTATGGGGCAATCATAAAATAGGAGGCCCTGTTCCTTACAATCTGATAGCGTAAGGTGCCCTGCTTTTTTGCGATGTCCAAAGCTTCCTGAGAAACTCCGGAACTTACTGCTTCTTTAGCCATATACTCTCTCCCCTCCTATTCTTCTCCGGCCACAGGCAGGCCGAATTCTTCACGTTTATAGCTGATCTCCGCATCCACATAGATAATCTTATCCATCAATTCCTCTCTGGGCGTGGCGACCTGGGTTCTTCCGGTGTTGCTGGAGTCTTCGGTCACACTGTAGAATGCGTTGTTCACATTACGCCAGGTATAGTAACCGCCGGGCACCTGGGGGATTCCCCTCACCTGCTCAAATTGCTTCATGATCTCCCGATAGTCCCTGATGGGCCAGGACAGGCTGGACATTGCCTCCAGATTGGCCGTCGCCACACGGGCGCTGGCGCCCATCAGGCTCTCCATCTCACGACCGTACAGGATCTGAGTCTCCGCGTCCGTCCACCATTTCAGAAACTCCCAACACTCCCCGGGATGCTCCGTGTTGGCCATGATGATATCGGACAGGCCCGTGCTTCCGGTGGAGTGCAGAATACTTCCGTCCTCCTGCAGATTACCGGGCACTACGGTGAACTCCCACAGTCCTTCGATATCCGGCGCCGACACCTGCAGATTGTTATATGTAGTATAGTCCGAGATAATGATGGGACACTCACCGGTACGGAACCGCTCTTCCACGCTGGTTGCCTTATCCAGCTTGTAATCCGTGTAATATTCGCAATACTGCTTGAAAGTTGCCACCGCAATGTCGGAGTCCAGCATGGAACGATCCCCGTTCTCGGAATAATACTCGCCGCCATTCTGGAACAGCAGCATGGCAAAGGTCTGTTCATTTGGCAGCATACCAAATTCCATCTGGTTCTTGGCCAGCACGGTCATAGCCACCTTGACCTCATCCCACGTGGTGGGTACCTCCAATCCGATTTCCGCCAGAATATCCTTGCGGTAGAACATCATGGGGAAGGTCTGGGTATCCGGCAGCGCATAGGTGGCCCCGTTAAAGCTGAAGGGCACCAGCGCGCTGGGACTGAATCTCCGGGATACCTCCTCAAAGTCGTCAAACTGGCTCAAATCCAGCACGGCGTTACGAATACCGTAATTCACCGGGGTATCATTGCCGGTGTTCAGCACGGCTCCGGCTATGCCGTTGGTATTGGCCACCTGGATAGCCATATCCGGGCCTTCCTCCGCCAGTGTCGCCCGCAGCAGGGTATTCATATCCACCAGCTGCACATTGACATTGATGCCTGTCTTGCTGGTAAAGTTTTCATCTATCAAAGCCTTGATAACATTGGCCTGGTCACGCCCCGTACCGATCCACAGCGTCAGCACCACGCCTTCCTCATCATCGTCAATGGCATTGCCAATCTGGTTATAGTCCACAATGAAGGAATAGAACAGTCTCTGCATCTCATAGCCCAGCCCGGCAAAAAAACCGGAGGACTTGATATCCTGGTGATTGTCCGGGGAGTATACCATGATGCGGTCAATCTGCAAAGGCTGGCTCAGCACCTGGGTAATCCAGTTACCGCAGGCCCTCACATTTATTTTATAGGAATTAAGCACTTCCACGAAGCGTTCCTGATCGGCGATCAGTTCATCCAGCTGATCCTGCATGGTCCGCAGAGTGGTCAGCTTATCACTGTTGCGTCCTGCCGTCACGCTGAGCGCCTCCATGGCCTGGTTGATGCCGGCTCTGGCCTCAATCAGCTGTGCCTCCAGCCCGGGCAGAGAGGCCGTCAGCTGATAATCGCGATATTTGTCAGGAGCCACGCCGGTGATATAAATCACCTGGCGGTATATGGAGTTCAGCTGCTGCACGGTATCCTGTACGGTACTGATAATCTCCGCCATGTCACCCAGCACCACCTCCATGCGCAGGGTATGGGTACCCGCCTCCAGATAGAAGCAATAGGGATTGCCGTCCTCATCGGACAGGATTTCCTCTCTCCAATTCTGTTCATAGCCGAAGCCATAATCGTTCATTTCCTCAAAGGGCACTACACCGTCAATGGAAATCCTGCGGCATACGTCAATGCCCCGCACAAAATTCTGCTTGCAGAACGCGGATATATTGTAATAACCGCTGGAGGGAACTTCAAGTTCCCACTCCACCCACTGTCCGGCCTTCTGCCAGGAAGTGCCGCCGATGGTGTTGTTCAGCAACACCTTGGGACTGGAGGGATACACTGCGGGGGAGGACTGATCCTGTCGGGGATACAGCATCTGAGAGGAAGTCTTGTAAGCGTTTTCACCCTCGATCCGAATACTCTCAGCCACACTGTTTTTGTATCCGGCGGCATCCCAGGCGGCCTTTGTGGCAGCATAATCCTTTACTTTCTCGCTGTTGCTTAACACGATCTCCGACAAAAGCATGGGTTCTCTCTGAGACATCATGGTGATGGTATGGGTGCCCGCCTCCAGATACAGCGACAGGGGCGTGGTCACATAGCCGTTGCTGTCATACAGATAGCTCTCCACCCACTCCGGAGCTTCCACCGCCCGGGGCTTCACGTCGTTGCCCTGGCTGTCCACCTGCCACACCTTGGTCACAATGCCGTTCTCATCCGCCGCCATCTCGGTCACGTTGGTTATCCAGATTCGCTTCAGCTCCACCAGGGCCAACTCACTGTAGGGCAGTCTGCCATCTACGAAAAAGGCCCTCTGGATCTCAGAACTCTTGCCCTCGATGGGATAATATACCAATGACATGTCATAAAAGCCGCTCTCTTTGACCTCCACCTCAAATTCCACCAGGGCTTCCTCGCCTGTCAACAGTGCGCTGCCGCCTCCGGGAATATTCTCATAGTTGTCATAGATCTCAGGAACAGCATCGACACCGTTCTCCTCATACCGCACATAATCCACGGCGGAAACGCGGTATTCCTGATCGGGATATACCTGGGGGTTGGCCTCCACATATTCCTGGTAACCCATCACGGAAGGATCAATGGAATAGGTGCCTACGATATCCCCATACTCCTCCTGTGTGATGTCGGTGGCTGCCTGCGCCTGCAGTGCGTTCTGTGGAAATATGCCTGCTGCCAGGGCTGCCGCCAGAAGAAATGCCATTTTTCTTTTCCAGTTCTTTCTCCTCATCATCATCTTCTTCTCCATTTTTTATACTGCTTAACAGTAAAATTGCCGAGTAACCTGACTACATAACGCCAGCCATATACGTTTAACCAATGCAATACGATAAATTCTGGCGTTATGTAGTATATATCTTGCTCACTGCATCCAGCAGTAATCAATCATACCAGTTTTCCGGCTGTTCCTCCCCCTCCGGGGTCTGGGACTTGGGCATATAGGGCTTCATGGCCCGCTCCACCAGAAAGGAACTGGCATAACACCACAGTCCCGGCGTAAGCAGAATCAACGGCAAAGGCAGCAGATAAAGCTGTGCCAGCACCACCACCGCCAGACCGGCTATCAGCGCCGCCGTGATATACCAGTATCGGATCGATATAACAAAGGCCAGCGTACACAGCTTGCTCAGCTTCATATCAAACCTTGACATCACGGGGAACAGATACAGCGTGACCAGAACCATCAGCAGAATCAGCAGCCCGCTCAGAGAATACCATATCCGGCTGACTTCCACATTGTTCTCCAGGACCATCCGCATCTCCAGCCCCAGAACCGTCCCCAACGCCAGCAGCAATACCGTAGCCGCCACGCCCTTCTTGAAATTCATTTTATAGCCTCGCCAGAACTCCGAGTGTACATACCCCACATCCTTACGGACAGATTTTACCATAACATAGTAGAACGCGGCGGTGGAGGCGCCTATGGTCACCACCGGAATGCAGCCCGCCAGCCACAGTATCGTGGCGAGAATGATATTGCCTGTCTTGTTCAGGAACCGATATATAATGCCGTCTGTCGAAAATAACTGACCCAATGAACCATCTCCTCATTATTGTTCTGCCCATTCCCTTACGGCGCGAATGACCGGTGCTCAATACCAAGCCGCTTCCGGCGTCCGGGTATTGATCGGCGCACCCTGTGGAAATGTGCTGTCTTACTCGCCTGGCAGCGGATAGCTTTTCAGATCCGGCAGTTCATCTCTGGTGATCACATGCTCATGCTCATACACCTTCTTCAGCATATCCTCCTCGGTGTACTGTTCGCTCAGAATGTACAACTGCTTATTCTTGATGACAAACTCACCGCCCCAGGTACAGAAGGACCCCCACATGGAGCCGTCCCGGATGGCCAGATCGGGGTCAAACAGACAGCCGTTTTCCGACAGGATGATCATCTTTTTTGCATCCGTATACTCCAGCGCCTCCAGATATTTGGACGTCTGCGGTGTGTACACATGCTCGCCGGGATAAATGTCCTCGCCGATGATATCCACATATTCATCACCGGGATACCAATCCTTGTCCTGACCGTTCCACACCCAGATCAAGTTGTTCAGTCCGTGATGGTTCACCAGCCTGTCATACATCAGCACATACAGCTGTTTGTATGCATCCGCCCCCGCGTTCCCCCACCAGAACCAGCCGCCGCCGGCTTCGTGCAAGGGCCGCCACAGCACCGGCACATCCGCCTCCTGCAGAATCTGCAGCTGCTCCGCGATCGCATCAATATCCGCCACCAGCAGATCGTATCCCTCCTGGTCCTGGCCGCTCATGATCCTGGCCAGATCAATATTGGTATGTTCCTTATAGAAAGTGGAATACCAGTTACCTGTAATGTATTTATCCGGCGTGGTCCAGTGCCAGCAGAAGGTTACGATCCCACCCTTATCCCAATATTCCAGTGCATATTCCGTCGCATGTCCCTCCGCTCCGTGGGCTGCGGAAACCGGTGTGTAGTTGGACATATCCAATCCCAAAATAGCCGGATACTTGCCCTCGGTGGTCTTCCAGATCGCAGCGTTCTCCGTCCCGAACATGCCTGTATCACAGTATTGGCCCGACAGAATATCCGTTCCATAGACATCGCACAGATAGGCCATCAGCCGCCGGGTATTTTCCGTGGCGTTCTGGTTCACCAGTACCGGTTCTATGTCGAACCGTCCCGGGTCCAGTTCGTCGGAGGGCTTCACCTTCAGACTGTCCACCTGTATCCATCCCCAGTAAGAACTGAGCTTCACAGTGTGGTCCCCTGTCTCCAGATACACGCGGGATATGAGAGAGTCCGTATATTCCTTCCCCTCCACCACCGCAGTGCCCATTCGCTCACCGTCCACAGCCACATAGTTCTCTTTATAGCCTCCGTCAGCGCTCCTGCTGACAAAGTTCAGATCATAAAATCCGTTCTCTTCAATATGTATAGCCAATTCCAGTTCGTCCTCTTCCCTGGAAAAACCTTCCACATAACCGATGCCGCCCTCTTCTTTTGCGGATGTACCACCCCGCAGAGTACCCTCCTCCGCCTCATAGACGATGGCCTCGTCCCAGGAATAGGTTTTCAGCTCCGGCCCAGGAGACGTCCCTGCCTCGGTTTCCGATCCCGTCTGTCCCGTTCCCGTTCCCGCTCCATTGCATCCAGGCAATGCCAGCAGCAAAGCCAAAACGGGCAGAATACAGTCTAATCTTTTTAAGTGTATCCGCCTCATATCTCTCTCCCAATATCTTTTAAGTCATTTTAAGTTTTTTTAATTCTTATTAAATTTTACTATAGTTGCTATAAAACTGCAATACCTTTTATGCATTTTGTCAAATTGGCCTATTTTTGCATCTCGGAATTGTATATAATGCACAAGCAGAATTTATCTCTTTTCATCATAGTATCTATACTAATTTTTATAAAACTAAGGAAATTAACGTATGTGCTCGTGCCCGCTTTGCATTTTTTACCTAACGGAAATAAATGATTAGCTAAGATTTGGCTAACAAAAATGATAAATAAATGATTACGCAAAAATGGACCTTCTCCCCGTCAATATAAATGTCATACTGTCCAAACGCCTCGTCCACATCACGCTGGTACAGCAGGCCGATATTTTAATGCGTATTTGGATGTACACATCCAAACTTTTTCCTTGGCACAGGGTCCAAAACATAGTATACTAAGTGAAATATATGAAAATAATGCCATAAGAAAGCATAAAGGAGACTATATGAACAGTACATCAGAAAGCATCTATGAAAATATCTGCCGGGCGCGGAACCAGCGGGAGGAACTGCCTTTGGAATACTCTCTTCCCACGGAAGAGGCATCCTCGCCGGACAAGCCTCGTTTTGCGGACGGCGCTCTGGACGGCATCGCCCTCTACCATATGGGGGCCCCCGATCAGGACGCCTCCCTGCTAAAGCAGGCTGTGGATGCCGCCGCCACCGATCTGGACCAGGCCCACGAACTGATCGGCAGATGGGTTGCGGACGGGCATATGATCTCCGTCATGAACAAAGTTCTGCAATATGTCATAGAGCGCCGGCAGCAGCTGCCTCCCTCGGAAATCTACCGTCTGGCGGCGGAATGCGTCTTGAAGGGCGCCCACCGGGAAGAGGTGAAACTTGGACTGGTGCTGCTGGCGCTCTTTGACACGGACCAGAATGAACCGCTGAAGAACGCCCTGCGGATCCTGGCGCTGTCCGATGAGTTCACCCTGTATGTGGTGCAGGTGGCTGCCACATGGACAAAATCTTCCCAGGAAATCCTGCGCATCGCCAAAGCCGTACACGGCTGGGGACGAATCCACGCCGTGGCGGCTCTGGAGCCGGATACCCAGGACATTGCGGACTGGCTCTTTACAGAAGGCTGGAATAATACCATATTACCCGCCTACTCCGCTCTGGAATGCTGCAGAAAAGGCAATCTGCGGCAGCGCCTGGAGGGCGGCCTCGCCGAGAAAGAGTATGCCTGCGCCTGCGGCCTGCTTATGGCCCTGCTGAACGAAGGCCCCGTAGCGGGCATCTCAGAAGTGGAGGACAGTGCCGGACTGCTGAATGCTTTTCTGGACTGCTCCGCCGCCAAAGCCGTCTCCCCCCACAGACAAAAGGCGCTGCAGCAAATTGAGACATATGCCAATGAGCATGAACTGCCCCCGATAGCGGAACGCGCCCAGGCCCTGCTATGACAATGACGAAGGAATACGCGAAGCTCTAAATGAAGAGGAAATGATATCCATATGACTGTACGCAAACGCATTTTAACTTTTATTTTGACGGCCCTTTTTGCCGTCACCGCATTGAAAATCCTTCTGGTGGGCTATGACATTGACGAACAGTATGCCGTGTCCATGGCCTATCGGTTGCTGAAAGGGGATCGTCTGCTGGCGGATCTGTGGGAACCGCACCAGACCTCGGGCTGGCTGTGTATGCTGTTGATGGCCCCCTATGCGGCAATATTTCACACCACCACAGGCATTGTCCTGTACCTGCGGCTCTGGGGCCTGTTGCTGCACAGCGCCGTGGGCTTCTGCCTCTATCGGACACTGAAAAGTTATCTGGACCGGGAACACGCCCTCCTGGTCTGCGGTATCTATTTCTTTGCGCTGCCCAAGATCATGTTCCTGCCGGAATTTTCCAATATACAGATATGGTGTCTGCTGCTGGCGGTGCTCTGCCTACTGCGTTACTACGGCCCTTCGGCCTCACAGCCCGGAAGTTATGCTCTGCGTCACCTGGTGTTTGCAGGCTGTTTTCTGGCGCTGGAGGTTCTGTCCTATCCCTCCACTCTGCTGGCCTTCGCCGCCTGTGTGGGCTGCATGATCCGTTACCGCCGCCGCTCCCCCCACTCCCTGCTCCGGGAACTGGCCTGCCTGGCCGCTCCTTGTCTGCTGGGCGCCGTGGCCTTTCTGGCGATGCTCCTGTCCTATATTCCTTTGGGCCAATTGGGTACGCTGGTTTCCATAGTGGCCAGCGACGGCTCCCACTCCGCCCCCTGGGGAGAACGCCTGCTGGGACACGGCCAGTCGCTGGGACAGCTTCTGCTGTTCTTCCTGGGGTATTCTCTGGCAGCTTTCCTGTTGCAGCTGCTTTACCGTCTCAAGGCCAAAAAGCCCTTTTCCCCTCTGCTGTGGTGCGGGCTGCTGATAGCCGTAAGCCTGGCAGGACAGGTCTGCATCTGGCTGTTTGGCAGCCGGTATCCCAATTATCCCATGGCGGAATACTTTTTCCTGCCAATGTTTCTATTATGGGCGGCACTGAGACGAAAGCTTGTCTCCTCTCCGGCGCTGGGCTTCTTCGTGCTGGTGCCTTTGACCGCCTTTGCGGGCATTCTGTTGTTCAGCAACCACCCGCTGCTGGTGTCCCTGCCCTTCCTGGCCCCCAGCGCCATAGGCATCCTGTCCCTGCCCCAGCTGAGAGAATTATTGGCAGAAAAAAACACCGGCAGGCTCCGGCTCATGCCTCGGGCCATACTGGCGCTATGGGTATGTGTGCTTATGTTTGGCCGGTGTTACATGCAGCGCACCACCGGCGGCCGGCACGAAACGATTCTGGACGACATCAGCCTCCTGCGCCAGGGACCCGCCCTGGGGCTGGTTGCCGACACCCCCTCTGTCCTCCGCTATAGGGATAATTACCGGCTGATCACCGATCTGCTTCCCGAGGGCGCAAAAGTGTTCTATATGGGTTCCGACACGGATTTGTACCTGATGAAGGATCTGGAGTACGCCACTCCCTCCACCATCTGTTCGCCCACCTTTGACCACAAGGTTCTGTCCTGGTTCAGCCTGCATCCTGACAAGGTACCGGATTATGTGGTCTGCGATGCCGGACTGCTCTACAGCGATCCCTGGGTCATAGGCTATGTGGGGGAAACCTGTCAGGAGTCCCCCGTCGGTGTCAATGACTATCTGGTGATCTACCAGACCCGGCAGGAATGATTTCAAACAGAGCAGGGGAGCAAAGGTTACTCTTTTGCAAGAAATGCCTCCGGCCTTAAGAGCATAGCCATAATCAGCGGGAACCCATAAAAGAAAATCAGCACATATCTGACCAGCGCCATGGGTCCTAGCAGCACTGTGGCCATGGTCAGCAGAGGAACCAGCAAGGGAAGCAGCAGCTTCCTCTTTTTATAGCACCACAGATACATGAACACTACCACAAACACCAGAAAATACCATCCCGGACTCAGCGTCAGAAAAGCCAGCGGTTTCTGCTGCGCCGCCTTGTCCCAGGACAGCTTCTCATAAAATTCATGCAGCCCTTTAAGCAGCACTACCTCCTGTCCCGGCTCCGCCACCCGGTAGTCAAAGTAGCTGCTTCTGCCATAGGGATCCTTGTAGCCGTCCATCACGGCGCCGGGATACCAAAAGTCCACCGTAGTCACCAGAAAGGAATTGATATAAGTCAGGGGATGCTCCAGCCCCCAGCGCATCCACAGTTCAAAAAATTCCCTGCGGTTGGCGGCAAAGCCCTCCCGGTCAAAGCCGCTCTTCACCGGGTCGGCCACCGTGGGCTTATATGCCTCCAAATTCTCCCTGGGCAGCACCCGGTAGAGCAGTTCCAGCTCCCCGGCGTCCAGGGAATCGTACTCATAGTGGTATACCCTGGCCAGCTGCTGAATGGGCACAGGCAGCATCTCCTCAATTCCTCCGGGAGTGACGGACAAAGTGGCATACAGGGGACCCGCATAGACCCCGTACAGCAGCAGCGTCACCGCCGTCAGCAGCACATATCTCCTCCAATACCTTCTACAGAAAAAAAACAACACCGCCAGCATCACCAGGGCGATATACAGCCCATTGTTGCGCAGGATCATGGTGCCCAGCGCAGCCAGGACAAAACCGGCCTGGGCCTTCCTCTCCGCAAAAAAACGCTCCTGCTCCCCTGTGAGGCGCAGCACAAACAGCATCAACAGCAGCTGACAGGCGGCGAACAGCACATCCTTGGTGGTGCATATGGAGAACAGCGCAAGCACCGGCGACAGTCCATAGAAGAACAGCGAAAGGATCCTCCCCCCTCGCCCAATCCCTCTTTTTTTCATAAAAGTGACGGTGAAAGCCAGGACATTGGCCACCAGGAACATCTGAAGCAGCGAATAGACACAAATCCCCACATTGTAACTGCCCGTGAGCCTGTGGAAACCTTCCAGCAGGCCCCCCACCAGCAGCACGTGGAGCACCGGGTGGTGGGAGGTGATCAAGCCCGTTTTTACCTGTTCCCACTCCGCATAGGCATCATAGGAAAACACGCCGGGCACAATGGAGAGAAGCGCGGGCAGCCAGCAGAGCAGCAAGACCCCGGTATAGAACAGATGCAGAAAAAGCGGGGTAAATTCCACCCCGCCATGACTTCTGTTTTCCTCTTTCCTGCCGGAAGTCATCCTGTCTGTCCACAATTTATTAGCGAACCACCAGATCACGTAGACGATAGAAGCCGCGGCAACACTGATTACAAGCCAGCTTAAATAGAAGGAGGCATCCCGCAGATCCAAGGTATCCTGCCGGTCCAGACGGCTTCCCGCCGCGTATTGGAATCCTGTGATGATCCCTGTCACTGCCGCAAACACAATCTTTCTCGTCCTTTTTACTTCCATACCGCTCTGCTCCCTGTCATGCCGCAGCTCTCCCTTGCGGAACCGTCCGGCTGCTGTCAATTATTCCCTCGTGATATCACTTCCAAAATATTTGACGGAGATCTCCGCCAGTTCACCCGACTCTTTCAACTCCCGGATAGCCTGATCCACTGCCGCCTTGAAGGCCGCTGTGGCCTCCTCCTTGCGGATGGGAATGGACACGTGGGAAGCGTCGTCGGTGAGAGCCACCACCTTTACCGGCGCGTCGGGATGCACATTCATATAGTCATAGAAAGATACCTCCGCATTCAGCGTGGCATCCACTCTGCCCGCCACCACCAGATCCAGGGTCTGATCCAGGGAATCCACAGGGGTTACCGTGGCGCCATAACTCTCCGCCAAGGTCATATAGGTGCTGGCCATGCTGTTGGTGGTGGTCTTGCCGCTTAAATCCTCAAAGGTCTTGATGTCCTCATTGTCGCTGGCCACAATAAGCGCCGTGCGGATATAGCCGTAGGGCTCGCTGAAATCATACTTCTCGGCCCGCTCATCGGTGATCTCCACACCGTTGATCACCATATCATAGCGGCCGCTGTCCAGTCCGGCAAAGAGGCCGTCCCATTCGCCTTCCACGAAAGTTACCTCCACGCCCAGCTTCTCCGCGATCTTCCGCGCCACCTCCACGTCAAAGCCCACCAGGTTGTCGTTCTCATCATGATAAGTCCAGGGGGCCCAGGTGCCCTCCATGGCTACGGTGAGTGTCCCCTTATCTTGAATCTGCTGCAGCAGATCTCCAGCCTCCGCGTTTTGCTCGCCGCCGTTGCCGCAGGCCGCCAGGCTGAACGCCATCAGACCCGCCATGGCAATACTGACCAATTTTTTCTTCATAATCTCACTCCTCCAAGTCATTTTCAGTATTATCTCCAAATTCCTTCTTTACAATTTTTCCGCCTCAAAGCCCCTGCAGAAATCCATAGGATCCCTCCTAAACCTGCATCGCTTCCTCTATACTCCCCCTCTCAGAGTCTGCAGGAACGCCTTGACGCGCTCCTCCCTGGGGTTCTCAAAAAATTCTCTGGATCCGCATTGTTCCAGCACACGGCCATCCTCCATGAAGATCACCTTGTTGGACACATTGCGGGCAAAACTCATCTCGTGGGTAACTACCAGCATGGTCATACCCTCTTCCGCCAGCTGCCGCATCACGGTAAGCACCTCTCCGATAAGTTCCGGATCCAGCGCCGAAGTGGGCTCGTCAAAATAGATGATCTCCGGGTCCGTGGCCAGCGCCCGGGCGATCCCCACCCTCTGCTGCTGTCCGCCGGAGAGCTGGTGAGGATAGTAGCCATAGCGGTCCGAAAGCCCCACCTTATCCAGCGCCCGCCTGCCGATCTCCGCGGCCTTTGCCTTATCCATTCCGCGCCCTATGATCAGACCCTCCGTCACATTCTGCAGAGCCGTCTTGTTGCTGAACAAATTGTAACTCTGAAACACAAAGGCCGTCTTTTTCCGCAGCCTGGCTATGTCCTTCTTGGACACCTGTCCCATCTGAAAAGTCTCCCCGTCAAATTCCAGAGTGCCGCCGTCCGCCGTCTCCAGAAAGTTCAAGCAGCGCAGCAGCGTGGTTTTTCCGGAACCGCTGGGACCCAGAATGGCCACCACATCCCCCTTTTCCACAGAGAGATCCACTCCCCGCAGGACTACCTGCGCCTGAAACGACTTAGTGATATTATGTGCCTGTACCAAGGGTCCTTCCTCCTATCCGCTGCGACGCTGAGCTTGCGTTCTCCCAGATGCTGCAGTCCTGTCAGCACCGTGCAGAACAGCAGGTAGATCAATCCCACCTCAATATACAGGGCCAGCGGCTCATAGGTCCTGGCCACGATCCGCTGGGTGGCCATGAACATCTCCACCACCGTGATATTCGCCGCCAGGGAGGTGTCTTTCACCATGCTGATCAAAGAGTTGGACAGGGGCGGAAAGGCGATACGCAGCGCCTGGGGCAGCACGATACGCCGCATGATCTGCAGGTAACTCATGCCCACACAGTACCCCGCCTCAATCTGTCCCTTGGGCACGGACTCCAGCGCCGCCCGCATGGTCTCCGCGCAGTAGGCGCCCTCATTGATGGAGAACACCAGCACCGCGCAGGGAAAGGGGTCAATGATAATCCCCAAACCCGGCAGCCCATAGAAGATCACATACAGCTGCACCAACAGAGGCGTCCCCCTGACCACCCATATATAGAAGCGGCTGACCTGCTTAAGTACTTTTACATTGGCAAACTGGATCATGGCCACAATCACCGCGATCACCATCGCAAAGGAAAATGACAGCACCGTAAGCGGTATCGTCACTTTGATGCCCGGTATTAAGATTTTGGTAAAGGAATCCACAATAATTCCCAGAAGCCTGTCACTCATTGTCGCCTGTCGCTCCCCTGCCGCATATTGTATTCCTATAAAAAACATAGGCATTTATGAAGTATACCATCTTCTTAATAATATGGCAAATACTTTTCAAGCAAACCTATTTTGCGTCCGTATATCAGACGATCCAAAAGCTGTAACAGATGTCCCGGGCCGCGTCTATGCGGTAGGCCGGCTCCGGCTCAGCGCCCCAGCTGTCTATGCCGCCCACGCCCCTCACCGCGCCCAGCACACAGAGCACGGTACGCCTGGCGGGGGGCAGTTCCTCCTGGTGAGTGGCATTCTCCAACTCCTGGGCCGTGTAGGGCAGGCAGGAGAAGGCAAAGGGGGCATCCGCCATATGAATCTCCAGGGAATCTTCCCCGTCGGAACATCCCCTGGCGGACAGAGCCAGAGGACCCTTTGTCACATTGCTCATGGCTCTGCCCGGATGGATGCGCACCCATTTGCTTTCCATATGCATCCCGCAGTCCTGAGGCACCAGATGGGGCGTCACCGGCAGCCCTTCCACCTCATATATCCCCGGAACGCCGCCTGCCATGCGATCCGGATAAGTCTCGCCTGAAAGGCCCTCATAGGTAAATCCCGTGGCCAGTGCAGGCAAAACAAAGCGCATACCAAACGCAGGCAGTTCCGGCAGTTCCTCTTTGCCATAATAATGTACTTTTACCAAAATCCGCCCCCGGACATCCACCTGGTAACTCACCTGCACTTTGGCGGCAGGCACAGTGATAGTCTCATAGGTATAAAGGATCTCCACCGCCGCCGCGGTCTCCTGTCCCGTATACCGGTTGTTCCCCCTGGGGTCCGGCTGGCGCTTATCCTTGCCGTCCACCAGCACCCGCACCTCCTTATAGCGGATGAACTGATCCGCCGCCAGCCACATGCCGCTGCGCAGGTGCAGGCCGTTGCCCCGGTCATTGTCCGTCAGGGCCCGCCAGAAGGTGGGCACCGGTCCCCGGTACATCCACTCACGACCGTTTTTTACCAACGATTCCAGGGCTCTGGCGCCATAGTTAAAAATGTAGTCAAATTTATCGCCCTGCAGGCCCAGACTGCAGTCTCCATATATCACTTTCATGAGTGTACCTCTGCCTCCTTATTGATACTTTCCATAATAGTACTTCACTTCCTGCAGCGCCGGTTTGGGCGTTCTGTCCGCAAACAGGATACCGTTGCCCGAAAACTCATAGTCCGAGGGTCTGTCGTCAAAATCGCCGCCGTAGCGCAGCACCTTTTTGCCCGTGACAGAATCCTCCACCTCGATGGCCTGGTCC
The DNA here is from genome assembly GCA_910585015.1 of uncultured Acetatifactor sp. Classification (GTDB taxonomy): domain Bacteria; phylum Bacillota; class Clostridia; order Lachnospirales; family Lachnospiraceae; genus Acetatifactor. The sequence goes on along the minus strand of CAJUCT010000024.1, from coordinate 36,962 downwards.
ATATAGTCCCAGATAAAGCCTCCCTGATACATTTCAAACCGATCCAGCAGATCCATATAGGATTTCATGCCGCCCAGGGAATTGCCCATATCATGCATGTACTCACAGAGGATAAACGGCTTTTTGGGGTGGTTTGTCAGATATTCGACAATCGTTTCCGGGCTGGCATACATCTGACTCTCCACGTCCGAGATCCGGTCCTCATATTCCCGGGCATGTGCCACACCCTCATAATGCACCAGCCGATCCGGGTCCTTCTCCTTGAAAAGGGCGTTCATGGCGGCAATGTTCTCCCCCGCAAAGGACTCATTGCCCAGGGACCACATCAGGATGGCCGGGTGGTTTTTGAAAGTTTCAAAATGGGTTCTGGCCCGGTCCAGCACCGCCTCACGCCACTGTGGGAAGCTGCCGGGCACATTCCAGGAAGGTTCGTCTCCCCCGGGTTTCTGCCAGGAACCGTGAGTCTCCAGATTGGTCTCCGAGATCATATAGATACCATGGCTGTCGCACAGATAGTACCAGGGAATCTGGTCCGGATAATGGCAGGTGCGCACCGCATTGATGTTACTTTCCTCAAAAATACGGATATCCTGTTCCATATCCCCCGCAGAGATGACCCTGCCGCTTTGGGGGTTCCACTCGTGACGGTTCACACCGGTGAAAATAAGGCGCTTTCCATTTAAGTGTATAACTTTATCCACAATCTCAATCCGCCGGAAGCCTATGTCATAGGGCACCAACTCCAATACCTCTCCCCGGGGCCCCAACAGGGTGATCAGCAGATGGTACAGGTAAGGGTTGTGGTTGTCCCAGGGGCTCACGGCGCCTATGTGCTGAGGCTCTATGTGGATGCTGCGGGCCGCCGGAAGCTGCATGGACCAGCAGGACCTGCCTGACACATCTTCCAAGGCAATCTGTACCCGGTATGGGCAGGACATGCTTTCATCCGTTACATTTGTGGCACTTCCCGCATTTCCGGTTTTCTGGTCAGAGACAGCGCAGTTCCCCACACCATCATCCCTGCCAACCCACAGGGCGCTGGCATTCTCCCCGCAGAGCGCCATGGCGGCCTGTCCCCAGGCAGTCAATTGGATATCCAACTCCAGACTGCCGCTGGCATTATCCTGCAAAAGCCTGGGCCTGGCCCACATATCTTCCACATGCAGGCAGGGCCGGGCATACAGGTACACACTCCGGAATATGCCGAAGAAGCGGAAAAAATCCTGGTCCTCCAGGTAACTGGCCGTGCTGCGCTTATGTACCTCCACCGCCAGCACATTGCCCTGGTCCCGGATGTAGGGGGTTAAGAGAAATTCCGAGGGGGTGAAGCTGTCCTCCGCATAGCCGATGAAGTGCCCGTTGAGCCACAGATACATGGCCTGCTCCACCCCCTCGAAGCAGATGCTCACCGGCTTGCCCCGCAGATCCGGATCTAAGTCAAATACCTTCACATAGGAACCTACAGGGTTATAGGATGCCTGGCTGAAACTCCCGTCCCCCGTCTGGGGATCCCCGACGGTACAGGCAGGCCGCCGGAACATTTTCCCCTCCCAGGGGTACATGACATTGATATAATGTATCTTGTCATACCCCGCCATCTCAATGTGCATGGGCACGGGAATGCTGTCCCAGTCCCTTCGGTCATAGTCTTCCCTGTAAAAATCCTCCGGCCTGCTGCCCGCATTCACGGAAAAGCAAAACTGCCACTCCCCGTTTAGGCACTGACGCAGGTTGAAATCCCCTGCCGCCAGCCTCTCCTTATCTGCATAGTATGTGTGGTCGCTGTGGGCCAAAGCCTGCCCCACCCGAAACACCTGGGGATCATCCAGCCATCTGATATCTGCCTCCATCTCTCTGCCTCCTTGGATAAATGATATGTATAGACTTTATCTTAACACCTTTGAGGTCATATGTCATTTGTTTTAAATAATTAACCGTCAATGTATTTACGAGGCCACCAGCGATAATTCTTCCCCTTCCATAATGAAGGACGACGTCGCCGCCTCTTTCTATCCCAATATGGAGAGCTTTGTGGATTTCAGCGAGGAACTGTCCCGTATGGGCGAGGGGTTCCACCCGGTGGGATTTCCCACTGAGGCGGGGAACGGAAGCTATTGGAACGCCGATTACTTCCTGGTGGTAAGCGCCCAGGCGGAGCACAGGGAATTGATTGACGCCTATCTGGCCAGCCTTTTTGGCTGGCAAAGGCAGAGGGAATTGTCCCATCCCGTCAGAAATGACATACTGGAGAAAAGTATAGTCTATATGGATGATTACCCGACAGAGCTTCCATGGAAATATTCTACAGGCGGCGGTCAATATCATGGGCTGCGCACAAAGCCGGACGGCTCCCCCTGGACAGAGGAATACAAGGATATTCTGGATCGGGCGGTTTCCCGTCCTCAAAACACCTATTACATAGAGGATATCATACTGGAGGAGGCCCGCACCTATTTATCCGGAGTCAAGACCGCTAAGCAGGTGGCGGAGATCATCCAGAACCGGGTGCAGTTGTATCTGAACGAGCAGCAATAGCCATATAACCAATAGATTATGCGCAGAGCGATATTCGGATGCCTAAGCGGCCGAATATCGCTCTTGTTTCTGACGTTATAAACCTCAATGCCCTGTCCTTATTTCCGGACAAGTTTCCCGCTTTCTATATAGGTTTTTCCTTTGTTCAACCCATCTCCGCTTTCCAGTCCTCATCCCTCTCCTTGCTGGAGGCAGTGGCTTTGGTCAGCTGCCATACAATCTCACTGAAATATCTCTGGGGGATGTCCTTAAGGGGCAGCTGTTTCTCCCCCTTTGCCTCGTCATAACAGTAAGAACCCCTCTCTATGGCGCCCGCCTTGTAGAAGCGTACATCATACACCGTAATCTCCTCGCCGCCCATGCTGCCACTGCCCACGAAGCTTCCGGAAAAGTGCAGTTCCGCGCCCAGGCCCAGGGTTGCATCCTCCCTGTAGTAGGTGTCAAAACCTCCCCCGTCCTGCACAGAACCCCGATACCACCCCATGGTGGTCAGCTTGCCTCCCAGAGACAGATCGTTGATGATCATGCCGCCGAAGCGCTCCAGACTCTTGCCCTCCTGCTCCTCCTGGGTGAGGTAATAGACTGCTCTGTTTAACTGCTCGATAGGCTGGGTGATCTCGTAGTCCTCCAGCTGCTGTTTCCAGGTCCCCAGGCTCTCTTTGGTCAGTTCTATGGGATGCACCAGACCGATCTGCCCCTGCGCTGGCAGAGACTCCGGCAGGGTGTATTCTTCTTCGTCCTCCGTGTTAAAGGAACCATCTTCCATATAGCGGAAACTCCGAACCAGCTTATGCTCCTCATAGATGCCCCAGATCAGGCCAATGGCGAACTGGTGCATAATAGGATTGCGCACAAAAAGCTCCTGCCAGGCGGAAACCGTCCACAGCCGTTCTGTGGACAAGGCCATCTCCAGCCTCTGCTTCTGACTGGAAACCGTGGCTTTCATCTGCTTTTTCATCTCCTTGAACTCCCCATAGGCCGCCGCAGCCTTCTCCGCATCATCCCTGGCTCCGGGGGCGGGGATATTTTTCAGTTTCTTGCCGCTTTCGTCGAAAACCTCCACTTCCAGAGCGGGGGTGATGGTCACTGTGAAGCTGCGGCTGCCATAGTCAAACCGCCGCTCCATGTGTTCGTCAAAGCCCAAGCCGGGAACAATCTTATCCTCCAGCTGCTCTCTGGTCAGGCCCAGCTGGCTGGCTGCAAACTCCAGAGCCTGGCCCGCCGCCGTCTTCACCTGCTTAAACTTAAATTTTCGAGCGATACCGTCCACAATCAGCAGCGCCTGGGGCTGGGGACTCAATGCCAGCGCCTGCACCGCGTCCGCCGCTATGGCGCCTCTGGCGTTCTGGGGCCACTCCTGGATCTGGTGGTGGATCCGCTGTATAATGCTGCTGCCGCCGTGGATGGAGGCCGCAAACAGCACCCAGCGCTTCTTGGCCTCCGCGCCGGCCTCCATCCATTTGTCGAACAACTCATCCATGTAAACCGCCAGTTCCTGGGGCTCCAAATCCTCCGCCAGCAAAGCGGCATCGCTGTTAATACCGGGTCTTGCCATGGAAGAATAACATAGTAATAACGCCTGTAGGTACTCCTCTGTGGCCTGCTCTCCGTTTTTTCTATGTACCAGACTGAAGGGCGTCTCATAGGCCCAGGCCAGACTGCGCTTCCTGCCTCCCTTATGCAGTTCCTTGACCTTATCCTCCCGTGTCAGTCCCGTACCGGTGCCGCCCCCTTCACCCTCTCCGGCTTTTCCGCCTGTGGGCGTATGACCCAGAGCAGTTTCCAGCAGCGCGTGAACCTTGGCATTTTTTTCTTTCTCATACAATTCCTGCAAGGCCGCCTGGTCCTGGGGTGTATTCCACCCCGCCAGCACTCGGATGCCCAGTTCCCGCTGGGCCGCTTTCTTGGAAGAGAGCAGCGCCGTCACCTGTTCCCTCCAGCCGGGACGTTCCGAAAGCATCTGCTCCAGCTCCTGCTTTACCAGCTTGGAACTGTCCTGGGTGTAGGACAGAATCTGCTCCTGCCAGGCATCCTTGCCCTTGGCATACTCCGCCAGGGCCGTCTCGCAGGCTTCCCGGTTTTCCTCTGTTATATGCAGATCGGCATCGCTGCCATACACCTGCAGGGCAAAACACCGTCCCTCAGCTCCTGCCCCTGCAAAAGCATCCACCGTCTCCTGGGTTCTCTCCCCCAAATACTGCTGAAATATGGAGATACAGCCCCGGATAATGGCGTTCTTTCTGTTGGTTTCATAAGTACTGTCAACCATCAGAGCCACTACCTGAAGCTGGTCAGCCAATCCCACCCCCGCCTGGGTCAGGCCCTGAAAGATATGCTGCAGTTCCTTCTGAAATTCATCCTTTTTGTCAACCGGGGATACCTCGATCGCCGTAAAAAAATAACTGGTCTCCCGCAGCGCCATCAGAGCCATGCATCGGCCAAAAAACGCCTCATCGTGGTAGTTCCGGACATATTGATCCAACGCCTTTTTCCCGTCATACGCACCATAATACGGGGTAAACTGGCCCTTCAGCGCGCACAGCGTGGACAGCTCTGACCTGCCTTCCAGATAATCCCGGCTTTCTTGGGTGAAATTGCCCCGGGCCGTCAGAAGGTTTATCACCTTGTCCCTCTGGACGTCCCCATTCAGCAGCACTTCCTTCCTGTACAGCATCGGATCATTTTCCTTGATGATTTGGGCCATGACGTCAGCGGCCTGGAAATCGGCTTTCCGATAAACCTCGAGGAACACCTCTTTATGTCTGCCAAACTGCCCCCGCAGAATCTCCTTCAACGAATCCATATCCGCCATCGTCCGATGGGACAGTCCCTTTTGAATACGATCCGCCGCCCAATCAATGATCACGCTGGCAGAGATACCGAAAATCTCTTCCAACTCCCCGCCGCAATACCCCGTTGTGCGGAGTTCATACCGCAGGTCCATAACTTCCATGGTTTTCAACATCTGCTCGGGGGCAACAGCGGCGCAAACCATGACCACGGACCGTAGACGCTCTGAAAGCATATAATTGATAAACGCACAGCCTCCCAGCAGCCGGAATATGATCTCATTGACAGCCCGGCCACCCAGTCCTTTAAGCAGCCCGGGATCCACCATGGCCTTTGGCCGGGTTGTCCCGGCCAAAGCGTCCCCCTTTGGGACCTCCCGGCGGATCTGTTTCTGGATTTCTCGAATCTGCGGTTCGCGGGAAGCTTCTGGGGCAAATATCCACCCCAGAGGTTCCACCAGCATTTCCTCATAGTCCTTCATCAAAGCCAGATCCCTGTCATTTAAAATCTTTTCACCCGCCAGGTCCTCCCTGTTGCAGCGAAGGAAAAAATACAGGGTCAGCAGCAAAATCTTTCCGTTGGGATACCGGCCTTTAAATTCATTGTATGCCTGTAAAACAATCTGGGGATCGGACCTGGCAAAGTTACCTATAGCCGCCCTCAAATTGTATGCGCTTATCTGATAGTTTTTGCCCGCCAAATCCTCCATATAAACAGCCAGCGCCCTGGCCCTGTCGATCTTCAGCAGATCGCCGCGCACGGCATTGCTGAAGTCAAAAATATAGGAAAAACACGCGCAGCAGGTGGAGCCGCCCACGGCATATACCAGATTGAAAAGTTTTGCCGCCTCCTCATAGCGTTTCTTTTTAAAATAAGATGAAAACAGCGCGTCCAAAGCCCTGGTTTTTTCCGGCGGCATATGCATCATATCCCGAAAAGCCAGCCCCGCCAAAGCTTCTTCCCCGGCCTCCCCCTTCAGATACCTCTCGGCGGCTTCCAGTTCCCCGCCGCCAAGCCCCAGTTCCTCCAGGGCGCTCATAATCTTTTCATTCTGCAAATTCTCTGCCCGCAGCATACTCAGTTCCTCCTATTTATACTGATGATCACTGTAACTTGCCAAGTGACCCGACTCACGAGCGAAAGTTTCCAAGGACATCGCGGCAAATTTCATCGCTCGTGAGTATAAAGTTCCGCATGTTCCCTACGAGTACACAGAACATGCTGTTTTGAAAGTCTTTGGACCTTACCTCGCCTTCGCTTTCCAGTCCTCGTTCCGCTCCTTGCTGGAGGCGGTGGCTTTGGTCAGCTGCCACACAATCTCGCTGAAATATCTTGGAGGGATGTCTTTCAGGGGAATCTGCTTCTCCCCCTCCACCTCGTCATAGCAATAAGATCCTCTCTCTATGGTACCCGCCTTGTAGAAGCGCACATCGTACACCGTGACCTCCTCGCCGCCCATGACGCCGCTGCCCACGAAGCTTCCGGAAAAGTGCAGTTCCGCGCCCAGACCTAACGAGGCATCCTCTCGGTAGTAGGTGTAAAAACAGCCCGCGTCCTGCACCGATCCGCGATACCAGCCCAGCGTGGTCAGCTTGCCGCCCAGGGACAGATCATTGATCAACATGCCGCCAAAGCGCTCCAGGCTTTTTCCCTCCTGCTCTTCCTGGGCAAGATGATAGACCGCCCGCTCAAGCTGCTCGATGGGCTGGGTGATCTCATAGTCCTCCAGCTGCTGTTTCCAAGTCTCCAGGCTCTCCTCGGATAACTCCAGAGGATGCACCAGGCCGATCTGGCCCTGCACTGTCCCTGGCTGACCCTGGGTCCCAGATTCCGATTGACCACCCGGCGCAGACTCTGGCTGAGTCCCCGGCAGGATAAATTCTTCTTCGTCCTCCGTGTTAAAGGAGCCGTCCTCCATATAGCGGAAACTCTGCACCAGCTTATGATCCTCATAGACACCCCAGATCAGACCAATGGCAAACTGATGCATAATGGGATTGCGGACAAACAACTCCTGCCAGGCGGGAACCGTCCACAGCCGCTCTGTGGACAGGGCCATCTCCAGCCTCTGCTTCTGGCTGGAGACCGTGGTCTTCATCTGCTTTTTCATCTCCTTGAACTCCCCATAGGCCGCAGCCGCCTTCTCCGCGTCGTCTTTGGCTCCCGGGGCGGGCATGTTTTTCAGTTTCTTACCGCTCTCGTCAAAAATCTCCACCTCCAACGCAGGGGTGATGGTCACGGTGAAGCTGCGGCTGCCGTAGTCGAACCGCCGCTCCATATGCTCGTCAAAGCCCAGGCTGGGAACAATCTTATCCTCCAGCTGCTCCCGGGTCAGGCCCAGCTGGCCGGCGGCAAACTCCAAAGCCTGGCCTGCTGCCGTTTTCACCTGCTTAAACTTGAATTTCCGGGCGATGCCGTCCACTATCAGCAATGCCTGAGGCTGGGGATTTAAGGCCAGAGCCTGCACCGCGTCCGCCGCTATGGCGCCTCTGGCATTCTGAGGCCACTCCTGGATCTGATGGTAGAGCCTCTTTATAATATCACTGCCGCCGTGGATGGATGCCGCATATAACACCCAGCGCTTCTTGGCTTCCGCACCGGCCTCCATCCATTTGTCAAAAAGCTCTCCCACATATATGGCCAGTTCCTGGGGCTCCAAATCCTCCGCCAGCAGGGCGGCATCGCCGCTGATGCCGGGCTTTGTCATGGAGTTGTAGCACAGCAGCAGCGCCTGCAGATACTCCTCGGATACCAGTTCCCCGCTTTTTGTATGTACCGGACTGAAGGGTGTCTCGTAAGCCCAGGCCAGGCTGCGCTTCTTGCCGCCCTTGTGCAGGTTTTTGACCAGATCTTCCTTTGTCAGGGCAGCGCTTCCGCTGCCTGAACCGGCCTCGCCGCTCCCGGCTCCACGGCCCAGAACAGTGTCCAGCAGTGTGCGGATCCTGGCATTTTTTTCTCTCTCGTACAGAGCCTGCAGGGCATCCCTGTCCTGGGAGGTGTTCCACCCCGCCAGCACCCGGATGCCCATTTCCCGTTCCGCCGCCTTTTTGGAGGAAAGCAGCTGTGTGACCTGTTCCCTCCAGCCAGGACGGTCCGCCAGCATCTTCTCCAGCTCCTGTTTTACCTGCTTGGAACTGTCCTGACTGTAGGACAGGATCTGCTCCCGCCAAGCATCCTTGCCCTTGGCAAACTCCGCCAAAGCCTCCCCACAGGTCTCCCGGAGCTCCTCCGTCACTTGCAGCTTCGCCTCGCTGCCGTACACAAGCAGGGCAAAATACCGGCCAACGGCTCCGGCTCTGGCAAAGGCATTTTCCATCTCCTGGGTGCGCTCCGCAAGATACCGCTGAAAGATGGGGATACAGCCATGTGTAATGTCGTATTTCTTTGTATCCGAATAGACGCAATCCACCATCAGGGAAACTATCTGAAGCTGCCCATCCAGGTCTATCCCCGCACGATCCATTCCCTGAAAGCAGCGTTCCAATGGTTCCAATAATAGGGTCTCATCGTTAAACAGAGGAGCGATCAGGAAATGTCCCCGCCCTCCCAGCGCCATTAAGCCCATACAGCGGCTGAAAAATTCCTCATCATGAAAAATCCTGTCATATTCTTCCAGGGCCTCTCTCTCAAAGTAACCGCCATAGACACCTCCCAGCTGCGTCCTGAAAGGGTAAAGGGTGGTCAGATCCGCTTTGCCCTCCAGATACTCTCTGGCCTCTCTGGCACAGGTAAGCCTGTCGGTAATAAGGTTAATGACCTGCTCCCGCTGACTGCTGCTCTGGGACAGCACCTCCCTTTGGTACATCTCGGGGTCTCCCGCCTTGATAATGTCGGCCAGCGTTCCGGCCACGTTGCATTTGGCCTTTTTATAGCTCGCCAGAAAAACTGTCGGCTCCCTGCGGAGCACAGCAGGAAGTATCTTTTCCCGGATTGTTTTCTTTCCTGCCTCATTGCTCTTCCCTCTCCCCAGGTTGGATACGGCCCAGACCATTATACTCCGGCCGGAGAGTCCAAAAAGCTCCTGCAGCCTGTCCCCGACGCGTTCGAACTCCCCGCGGGGATCCAGCATATCCAGTGCATTGAGAAACCTGCTCGGCGCCGCCGCCCCGCAGACCCTCATCACATCACGCAGCTGCGCGGAAAGCATATAATTGACAAAGGCACAGCTGCACACCGCCATAAACGCGGGACTGTCAACATTTTTTTTGCAGATTCCCTCCAGCTGGCCCTCCTGCAGACATCCCTTGCGGATGCTCTCCTGAATCTCACGGATCGCCTGATTTACGGAGGGATTCGGCACAAAGATCTCCTCCAGAACATCCACCAGTATGCTCTCATATTCCCTGAGCAGTTCCTGGTCCTGGGGAAGAATCTCCACTGGGGCAGGAACTGCCGCGCCGGTGTCCTGCACTGGCCGGATATTCTCCCCTGTCACTTCCTCTCCGTTGTAGCGCAGGTAAAAATACAGGGTATACAGCAGGATATTGCCGTTGGCACACTGGGGATCAAATTCCTGCAGCGCTTTATGCACGATGGCGGGGTCCCGCATTGCGAACTCTGCCAGCGTTTCCATCTGATCGGTGAGAATAAAACGGCTGGGGGTATAGTCCTTACTATGGCGATAGCTATACATATAGAGATGCTGCGCATAGACGGCTAACGCCATGCTCCGATCTATCTGTAATTCTCCCTTTTCCACGGCCTGTTTAAAAGAATGGATATATAAAAAACACTCACTGCAGGTGTAGGCGCTGATAGCATACATCAGGTGCAGAAGCCTGGCCGCCTCCTCAAAACGCTTATTTGAGAAATATGACTCAAACAAAACCCAAAAAAGCTTATAATACTCCTGACTCTTTGCCATCGATATCAGATTTCGGAACTTTATCCCCGTCAAGGCTTCCTCTGAGGCTTCTCCACTCAGATATTTTTCCGCCAGTTCCATCTCTTCGGCGCTGAGCCGCAAACACTCCAGGGCGCTTATAACTTTATCCTCTTGCATATTCTCTGTCCGCAACATACTTTCCTCCTCCTGATCCTGCGTTCCGCATATTCCCTGCAAGCATGGCCTCTTAAGGCGTTCAGATATTCATCCGTGTACTCTTTGGAAACATGCTGTTTTGAAAGTCTCTGTACCTTCCGTTACACATATCAACTTCAATTTCCGGTTTACCGTATCTCCGTCTTCCAGTCCTCGTTCCTGTCCTTGCTGGAGGCGGTGGCCTTGGTCAGCTGCCACACAATCTCGCTGAAATACCTTGGGGGGATGTCTTTCAAAGGAATCCGCTTTTCCCCTTCCACTGCGTCATAGCTGTAGGATCCTCTCTCGATAGTGCCGGCCTTGTAGAAGCGCACATCGTACACCGTGACCTCCTCGCCGCCCATGCTGCCGCTGCCCACAAAACTTCCGGAGAAATGCAGTTCCGCGCCCAGTCCCAGGGAAACATCCTCCCGGTAGTAGGTGTAAAAGCCGCCAGCATCCAGCACAGATCCCCGATACCACCCCAAAGCAGCCAGCTTTCCTCCCAGGGACAAATCGTTGATCAGCATACCTCCGAAACGCTCCAGGCTCTTGCCTTCCTGCTCCTCCTGGGTGAGGCGGTAAACCTCCCGGTTCAGCTGCTCAATGGGCTGAAGGATCTCATAGTCCTCCAGTTGCTGCTGCCAGGTTTCCAGACTCTCTCGGGACAGTTCTATGGGATGCACCAGGCCAATCTGCCCCTGCAATGTCCCCGGCTGCCCCTGCGGCGCGGACTCTGACTGATCCAACTGAGCCCCCGGCAGGATGTATTCTTCTTCGTCCTCCGTGTTAAAGGAGCCGTCCTCCATATAGCGGAAACTCCGCACCAGCTTATGATCCTCATAGACACCCCAGATCAGGCCAATGGCAAACTGGTGCATGATGGGATTGTGAACAAACAATTCCTGCCAGGCGGGAACAGTCCACAGCCGCTCCGCGGACAGAGCCATCTCCAGTCTCTGCTTCTGGCTGGAGACCGTGGCCTTCATCTGTTTTTTCATCTCCTTGAACTCAGCGTAGGATGCGGCAGCCTTCTCCGCATCGTCCCTGGTTCCGGGGGCGGGCATGTTTTTCAGTTTTTTACCGCTTTCATCATAAATTTCCATCTCCAGCGCCGGGGTGATGGTCACGGTAAAGCTGCGATTGCCGTAGTCAAACCGCCGTTCCATATGCTCGTCAAAGCCCAGGCTGGGCACGATCTTATCCTCCAGCTGCTCCCGGGTCAGACCCAGCTGACTGGCCGCAAACTCCAGGGCCTGGCCTGCCGCCGCTTTCACCTGCTTGAACTTAAATTTCCGGGCAATGCCATCCACGATGAGCAGGGCCTGCGGCTGGGGACTTAAAGCCAGAGCCTGCACCGCCTCCGCCGCTATGGCTCCTCTGGCATTCTGGGGCCACTCCTGGATCTGGTGGTGAAGCCTCTTCACTATCTCGCTGCCGCCATGGATGGATGCCGCATACAGCACCCAGCGCTTCTTGGCCTCCGCACCGCCCTCCATCCATTTGTCAAAAAGTTCTCCCACATAAGCAGCAAGCTCCTGGGGATTTAAGTTCTCCGCCAGCAAGGCGGCGTCGTTGTTGATACCGGGCTTTGTCATAGAGCAGTAACACAGCAGAAGCGCCTGCAGATACTCCTCCGTGGCCTGCCCTCCCTTTTGGGTATGTACCGGACTGAAAGGCGTCTCATAGGCCCAGGCCAAGCTGCGCTTCTTGCCTCCCCGGTGCAGGCTTTTGACCAGATCCTCCTTTGTCAGGGCCATACCTCCGTTACCACCCTCTTTGGTGGAATCATGGCCCAAAACGTTGTCCAGCAGCATGCGGATCTTGGCATTTTTTTCTCTCTCGTACAGGGCCTGCAAAACTTCCCTGTCCTGGGGAGTGTTCCACCCCGCCAACACCCGGATGCCCATTTCCCGTTCCACCGCCTTTTTAGAGGAGAGCAGCTCTATGATCTGGGGTCTCCAGTCGGGATGGTCTGTCAGCAGCTTCTCCAGTTCCTGCCTCACCTGCTTGGAATTGTCCTGGCTGTAGGACAGAATCTGAGCCTGCCAGACCTGTGCCTCACCGCCGTACACCAACAGGGCAAAGTAGCGGCCATAGGCCCCGGCCTTGGCAAAAGCGCTTTCCATCTCACCAGGACGCTCCGCCAGATACTGGCGGAAAACAGGTATACAGATCCGGGTGATACTCTCTTTTTTCTCCTCCGAATATTCACTGTCAACCATCAGACAGACCACCTGGACCTGATCCGCCAGATCCACCCCCGCCAGCGCCAGGCTGCGGAAAGTGTGCTCCAATACCTCCTTGGGCGCCTCTGTCCTGCTGCCGATAAGCCCGGTGCTGAAGAAATATGCCATGCCTCGCAGCGCCATGTAGGCCATGCAGCGGGCGTAAAAATCTTCATCCTGATATGCCTCAAAGTACTTCTCCAGGGCCTTTCTCGCATCGCTTTCCCTATAATAGTCAGGCGAAAGCTTTCCTCTGATGGCGTAGAGCGTGGACAGATCCGCCTGCCCCTCCAGATAGTCCCTGCACTCTCTGGCACAGGTCTCCTTGCCGGTCAGCCAGGATATAATTCTGTCCCTCTGGGCAGCGGCCTTGGGCAGCACCATCCGCTGATATATCTCCGGGTCCTCATCCCGGATGGCCCCTGCCAGCGCATTGCCCTCGTCCAACTCCGCTTTCTCATAAGTCAGCAGATACAGCTGTGGATTCTTACGATACTGGGCGGGCAGAATCTCTTTTTTGACTTTTTCCGTCGGCACACCGAATTTCTGAAATCCGTTCAAAACGGCCTGGATCCAGGACATAACGTTTTGGTCGGATATGCCAAAAAGTTCTTCCATTTTCCCTGCCATATTCCCTATTTCCTCCCGGAGATCTACTCTGACAAACGCATCCAGCAGTTCAGACGGATTCAGGGCGCCGCATACTCTCAGCACATTGCGGAGTTTCCCGGAAAGCATGTAGTTGACAGAGGCGCAGTTTGCCACCAGATCGAACACCGCAGCATTGACAGCCCAGTTTCGCATCCCCTGCAGCAGGCTGTCATCAAATTTCCCCTGCCGGATACCCTTCTGAATGTCCTGAATTTCCTTTTTCCGTGCCGCTTCCGCCTTCAGGATCCTGCCGAGAGACTCTGTCAGCGTCTCTTCGTACTCTTCCAGCAATGCCTGATCCTCTGCGGATCCCCGAATCCCCGTCTCCGGTTTAAGCTTCTCTTCCGGCTTTCCGTCCTGTCCCGCCGAAAACCCGATCACAGCATGCCCCTCCCTGTCATAACGCAGATAGAAATACAGCGCCATCAACAGGATGCGGCCGTTAAGCTGCTCATCGTCAAACTCTTTCCAGGCCCGCAGTATGATTTCCGGATTCCTGTCCGCAAACTCCGCCAGACGCTCCAACCGCCTGGTGGTGAGTAAATAGGCTTTATAATTCGAAGCCAGCCGGTAAACCTGCAGAAAAGTGTGCTGGGCGGCAACAGCCACAGCCTTTTCCCGGTCTATGTCCATACATCCCTTTTCCACAACATCCATAAAAGTGTCCGGATTCTCAAAGCAGTCACAGCAGCTATAGGAACCTATGGCATATAACAGACGAAAAGTTCTGGAAGCCTTTCCATATTGTTTCTTTTTCAAACAGGATGTAAAAAATTCCTGAAATACTCTATATTTGACGGCAAAATAAGAGGTCATATTCCTTTGGGTCAGTCCGGCCAGGACCTCCTCTCCCGCCTCCCCGTCCAGATACTCTCTGGCGATCTCTGTCTCGCCGTCACTCAGCCCCAGCCCCTCCAGGGCGCTCAGCACCTTGTTTGCCTGTGAATTATCCGCACGCAGCATACTACTCCTCCTTGATTAATTGTTCTGTGAGCCCTTAAAATGGGGATTTAGCGCCAGGGCCTGCGCAGCTGCCCGGAAACCCGGTAATTGGCATAGGCGCTGCCGCCTGTCTGGTATTCCACCTTTGCAGAAGGCATATACGCTTCATCATCCTCTGTCGCTATATCCCCTGGTAAATCAGGCTCGCCATGTCATAGGCTGTCTGCTGGCGGCACAGCTGCACATACTGCCATAATCTGCAAAATACATCCATAATATCCGAGGGCCGGTGTGTGAGGCGATGTCGGGACTGGGACAGCTGATCCTCCAGCTGCCGCAGCCAGTCCGCCAGGGTTTCCATGCCATAACCCGCCCCCTGTTTCTCCGCGCTCCGCAATGCTTCCAATGTGCTGTCCTGCACTGTGGCGCTCCCCACCTGGTATATCTCCTGAAGCAGCCAGCCGATATCCTCCAGGTAGTTCTGCAGGGCCTGGCAGGCTTCCCTGTCATGTTCTCCCCTTCCGGCAGCGCCAGGACTTGCCGTCCTTGGGACGGATTCGTTTTCAATGCCGCCGCTTTCTTCCGGAAAAACGGATTCCTCCGCCTCCGCCAGTTCCCGGCGCTCCAGCAGATCCACCGGGTAAAGACAGATCTGACTGCCTTGCAGATAGACCTTGCCCAAAAAGCAGGGCTGCTGTTTTTTCTTCAGACGTTCCAAATAGCGGATGGAAGCCTCATCCCGTTTGGAATAAGGCAGCTCCACCAACACCCGGCGATCTTCCTCGTCCCATACAGGCAGTTCCAGCTTCTGGGTAATCTCATTGAATCGCCCCTGTTCAAAACGTGCCGCCTGCACGAACACCAGACTGGGATGACCGCCGCGGTCCCCTGTCGGTTTCGGGATCTGCTCCGCAAAAAGTCTGTCATACTCCCGATAATACCAGCCCTCCAGCTTCGCCGCCGTCAGTTCGCTTTTTCCAAGGATCTCTCCCCTGGTCTCCTGGGTGGAAGACAGCCGCCCTCCGGCATCGCATTTTGCTCCCCGCAGCTGCAGCCGCACACTGGCCAGGCCCTCCAGGGACAGGGGAACGCCCCAGGGGGCGGGAGCCTTTTCCTGATATCCCCTCCTCTTTTTGCCCTCATAAAATGTGGGCCGGGCGTTGGTGTAGGTATACCAGGTCCCTGTAGCCATCTCCAGAAAATACACCGTATCACCCTCGTAGCCGGAGTCGCTGACAAAATGCTCCACCGTAATCCCCGTCAGTTCCAGATCTCCCACAGGCAGATATTCCGAGCGAAATTCCCCGGCCAATTCCTGGATCCGGGTAGTCGTACTCCTTGTGGGCCACGGGGTGGTATCTGACGTCTGGGGATGCATCCGCTTATGTTGCTCCCCATTGGAAACAGATGGATTCCCCGTGCCCAACAGTTCCTTTTCTACCAGCAATCCAAGCTGTACCGTCTTGCCGTATAACCTCTGCAGCTGTCCGGCCAGCTTCTCCATGGTCTGCCCTGCCGCCCGGCGCAGGTATTTCTCATAGCCCTCCGAAAGTGCCCGTATATCTCCCTCCCAGCCCGGCAAACCCGCATTGTGGCAGAGAATGGCAAGCCGTTCCAACTCCTGCGCCTGCTCTACGCCGCTCCTTGCAAGCCCTGTCTCCAGCAGATGCTCCAGGCAGTCCCCCACCTGCCCCGCCGTATCCCCCAGTTCCTGCAGGTCAAATGTAGGCTCCTGTTCCAGTTCTTCCGCCAGTTCCCGGACTGTAAGCTTTTTTTCCAGATATTGACACCACAGAATAGCCTCCGCCTTGTGGCTGCACATTTCTTTCTTATGACAGGTGCAGGTGCTGTATTCCAGAGGAGACAGAAGTTTCACCGTCATATCCTGCCCCGGCAGCTGCATGCGCACCACGCTGCCGTGCTCCACCTGGGGCATATTCTCCGCCTCCATGGCTGTGACCAGCCGCCGCAGCCCCCTGCTGCCCAGAGCCCGCAGCAGAGGTTTCCTGGGCTGTGCCAGGATTTCCTGCCATACCAGCTGTCCAAGATCGCCGCTGCTATCCTCATCATGTTCTTCCCTACGGGGGACACTGTCCTTCGTCTTTTCCTTGTCCTGTGGGGCATCACCGCCATTCTCTGCCAAGGCAGCCTCCATGCCGCCGCAGTCGGTCTTTTCAGATTTTTCCGCTTCCTCTTTCCCGCTGGCCGCCTGCCGGGCCAGCAGAATGGCCATGACCACATGACGGCATATGCTGCGGGAGGGACAGCTGCACCTGCTCTCCGCCAGCGGAAACCGTATGGTCACAGTTTCTCCCCCTGCCGCCACTGTCAGTTCCTGGGCGCTCCAGTCCAGCCCGGCTGCCGCCTGGGTCTCGCTGCCTGCTGCCTCCAGGTCCTTATATGCCCTTTTTACAATCCCTTTGTTGCTGATGCCCACCAGGTAATCCTCGTCAACACCCGCCAGGCTCTGTTTCCAATCCATCATCCGCTTATACCTATTACTTTATTTATAATTCCTAAAAGTTAAAATTTTCGAGCAGCCTGACTACATAACCCCAGCCATATACGTTTAACCAATGCGGTACATTAAATTTTGGTGTTATGTAGTATAATATTATCCTACCATATCCGCCACATGCTCCGCCAGCTGCTCCGGGGTCATGGCTCCCACGAAAGCGCCCATCTGAGCCAGCTGGGCCGCCGCATGCCGGTCATAGTTTGGGGTTGCCGTCATATCCAGGGCCGTCAGTGCAATCAGCCGGGCCCCGCTCTCGATGATACTGCGGCTGACACTGTACAGGTTGTGATAGCCGCCGCCCTCATACAGATCCGAGATCAACACCACCAACGTCCTGTGAGGATTATCAATCAGCGTCTCACAGTAACTCAGCGCTCCCGCTATGTTGGTGCCGCCCCCCAGCTGCACACTCATCAGCGTCTCCACCGGGTCCTCCACATGGCCGCTGAGATCCACCACATTGGTGTCAAAGATCACCAGCCGGGTATCCAGCATGGGAAGCCTGGCAAATATCCCTGCCATGATGGCGCTGTGGATCACGGAATCCAGCATGGAACCGCTCTCGTCCACGCAGATCACCACCCGCCACTGGTGATACCGCTTTAACCGGGAGTGGAAAAATACCTGCTGCAGTACCAGCTGCTCCCGCTCTTGGTCGTAATGCTGCAAATTTTTTCGAATGGTTTTCTGGATATCCAGATTGCGCAGGCTTCGAACAGGACTGCCGCTGGTACGGTCCAGGCGGCCCTGCAGCGCCCGGCGCACATCCTGCTCCAGCTTTTCCATGATCTCCTGCGCCACCTTGCGCACAATCTCTCTGGCCAGCTGCAGCACTTCGCCTTTCATCATATGTTTCAGCCCCATGATGGTCTTAAGCAGTTCCCGGTTGGGCTCCAACCGCCGCAGTACTTCCGGGTCCGTCAAAAGTTCCGTCATCTCATATTTTTCCAGGGCGTGGCGCTCCATGATCTCCACGGTCTCTTTGGGAAAAAGTTTCTTCATCTCATGGAGCCACTTAGGCACGGTCAGCCGGGAGCCCTCCCTGCCTCCCCGACGGTCCTGCCGGATCTCCTGCTCCTCCCCGTACTCACGGGAGTACAGATAATCCAGCACCTCCTCCATGCCCATATAATTCACACCGCCGCCGCTGTAGGAAATCTGCCCGGAGGCATATTTCCCCAGCACCAGCCGCCATCTGTTTAAAACCTGTCCTTCATCCATATATTTCCTCCAGGGCGAACTTCTCCAGTTCCCGCCCGTAAAGATACCATGCCTCGGGAACCGCCTGCTGCTCCTGCAGCTGACTGCGGCTCTTACCGTGGAAGGCTGCCGCGGACTGCGCGATCCGGTCCGTCTCCGCCGGAGTGAAGTAAGTGAAGGCCATGTGCAGTTCCGGCAGCAATTGCATAAAGTCATCCTGCCCAATCTGGGTCAGGAATTCATCCAGCATCCGCAGGAAAGTGTCCCCCACAAACACCAGATCCTTGGCTCCGTAGAACAGGCCCCGGAAAAACATGGCCGTTTTCAGCAGCTGCTCCCTGGTACCTGTCAGATACCCTCTGCACACTTGCTCGATTGCTGTCACACTCTCCCGGCCGCCGCCGTACAGCAGCCCGTGGATGCAGCCGTGAACGCCGGCCTGAATCTCACTGTCCCGATCCATGGCAAGCAGCGCATTGAAGAAACTGCCCAGAAGGGTATCATCCGTCTGCCAATCCTCCGCATGTTCCCTATCCCCGTCCGCACTTCCCTCATGTAAGGATTCCCCGCCGGGATTCTCCCGCCGCTGCGATTCCTCACGCTCCATCCTGCCGATGACCTGATACAGCAGCTTCATCGCCTCCATACATCGGCTCATATCCTCTTCCTTGACCCGCGCCATCCCCGGCAAAAGTCCCAGAAGCCTGCGGACACAGGTGTGTATCATCCCCTGGGTATCCAGTTCGGAGCCATAGAGCCAGCGCAGCTGCTGCACCATGGTCAGCGATCGTAATGCCTCCGCCAGGGAGTAGAAATCCGTATCCGACATGAGCAGTTCCTGCAGTCTGCCGTATACCGGTTCTAACTGCCCTTCCAGGCCCATCTCCAGCACCTGGGTGAGCAGCAATGCGCCCTCCCGGGCATATACTGCCTTTTTCAGCCGCTCGGACAGCAGCCCCTTTGCTGCATCCTCCACGGATCCGCCATACACTGAGGCATCAATCAACGCCGCCATGACCTGGGCATTCCATTTATATTTCCAGATCTCCCGCATCAGATTCCTGTCCCGGCCCGTCTGCAGATTGGGCCCTTTCACCCGCCGGGCATAGGAAGCCTGCAAAAACAGCAGACGATGAAAAAACATGCTCATCTGCCGGTGCTTTTTTTTGCTGAAAACGGACAGCGTCACTTCATTTTCCAGCGTTGTGGAGGTCTGCAGCCCGTAGCGTTTGCACTGGGCCCGGAAGTCCTGCAGTACAGGGGGTTCCCCCGCGTCCGGACACAACTGGCCCACACGCTTTCCCGTCATCTGCCGCCGCAGCAGCCGCATGGGCTCGTCGGTGGCCAGATTGTATTCTCCCTTTACGAAACAGGCCAGCACCGCATCCTGCAGTTCATACGCCCCCGGCTGGGGCTTTCCCCGCAGAGCCGACAGCCCCTCCACCATGGAACAGGCGCAGATCTCGTCATAGGTGGAAGCGCTGCCCTCCGCCCGGCGCACGGCCTTGCCCGTGGCAACGATCATATCCAGCACAGCCCTGGAATATGGAAGCGCCATGTGTGTCAGTTCTTCCTGTGCAGGATGTTCCCGATCAGAATGATCCCAATCCGCCTCCTGCACATGCTCCCATATCTCCTGATAAAAACCCGGAAAAGGCATACCGCTGGCATAGCCGTTCAGCGCATCCGCCGCCTCCATGGAATAAGGCATCAGGTAAACGCCCTGATCCTTGGCGCCCACCAGCTTTTCAGGCAAATCCGCCAATACAGAGTCCTTCAGCCGCTGTGCCAGGGCCGGCGTGTGAAAGCCGCCCGTCACCACCAAAATGCGGTTCTCCTTTTGCTCCCCCGCAGATACCACTGCTTTTTGCCCTGGCTTGCCCTCCCCTGCCAGTTCCCTGGCTTTGTCCAGAATTTTTTTCGTCATATAGGCTTCCCTGGCCAGGCAGCCCTCTTCCTGCAGCTGCTCTGGGGGTGTGCTTTCCCTGGCCTGGCTGCAGTAAGTCAGCAAATTCCCAAACCAGGTTTCACCGTCCTGCTCCAGCCCCTCTAACTCAAAGTATTTCTCCCAAAATTCATCAAAACTGCGCAGCCCGGTCTTTTCACACAGGCGCTGCAAATAGTCGTTGCGGGATAACAGGTAATCATCATTGTAATTGCTCTTATCCCCCTCCTGACGCATACCCTTTCCCTCCTGGGATGCCGCCAGGATATCGCCGTAGGGCAGATCGATAAAGGCCACCTGCGCCCCCTGGGCGCTGCCCGTCCGCAATGCCGCCAGTTCCGGGGAATAGTCCAGAAAAGGATAATAGCAGCGGTATTTCTCCTTGTCCTCCGACACTGCCCCCGCGGTGTCGTCATAGGAATAGTACACGGCAAAGGGGGCCTTGGTGGCAGGGTCAACCATGGCCGGTATCAGGGGACAGGCCGTGTCCGGCCCCTCGATGAGCACGGCCCGGGGCTGCCACTCTTCAATCACGCGCTGCACCTGCCAGGCGCAGGCCGGGCTGTGGTGCCGCACGGGAAGCAGCTTTATTTCAGCCATTTCCTGGCTTCGTAGTATTGTTTCCATAAGCCACCGTCCTTGTTCGCCTTATCTTTGATCACCGTGTTAAAATAATCTTTTACCCGGCCCAGATCCTCCTTGTTCTCCTTGGAGAGGGCGCCCACCAGGTTCTGCACCAGACTGTCCACATCCATGCTCTCGTCCCCATAGTAATACCCGCCAATCATGGTCTGGTAATACACGGACACCGCCTCCGCGGTGCTCATCACGGCGCTGGGGCTGTCGATACGGTGGCCCATGGAGGATACCCCCTCCCGCAGTTCATGATATGTAGTGGCCAGCAGCTGTGCCACATCCTCGTCCACAGGCATGTCAATATGGTTCTCCGCCGCCAGACTGCGAACCTCGTTTAAAATAATCTGCTTTTCCAGCGCCACTTCCCGCACCGGCATGACTGTCTCAAAGTTAAAACGGCGCTTCAGGGCGGAACTCATCTCATTCACGCCCTTGTCACGGGTGTTGGCTGTGCCGATCACGTTGAAGCCAGGACGGGCAAAAAGGATGCCCTCATCTCCCAGTTCCGGCACATTCAGCACCTTGTCGCTGAGCACACTGATCAGGCTGTCCTGCACTTCCGCGGGCGTACGGGTAATCTCCTCAAAACGTGTCAGAAGCCCCTGTTCCATGCCCACGTACAATGGCGAGGGCACCAGCGCCTCCCGGCTGGGACCTTTAGCCAGCAGCAGCGCGTAGTTCCAGGAGTACTTGATCATATCTTCCGTGGTGCCCGCCGTCCCCTGTATGGTGTTGGTGCTGACGCCGCTGATAGCGGCGGACAGAAGCTCTGACAGCATGGTTTTGGCCGTGCCCGGCTCCCCCACCAGCATCAGCCCCCGGTTACCCGCCAGAGTGATGATGCACCTCTCTACCAAAGCATCGTTGCCGAAGTATTTTTTTCCTATGGTGACAGCGCCGCCCTCATACTCGATGGGAGTTTTGCTTCCCAGGATGAATGTGCGCACCGCCCTGGGGGAAAGCAGCCAGTTTTCCGGCCTCTTCCCACTGTCCGTCGCTCTCAGCGCCTCAAGTTCCTCCCGGTATCGTACCTCCACGGGAGGCCGCAATAGTTTCTGCTTTTCCATGATCCTCGCCCTTTCCTCGCATTGATTAAAAGCTGCCCTGCATCCTGGCAGCCGCAGATATTGTATATACAGTTCCATGCGAACCGTTCAAATTTCTTTCATTATATTCCAATATTTATGTTTTTTCAATATCTTTGCAGGACGAAGATTGCTCCATCCTTTCTTTCCCAAAGGCATATACTTTTCATAAATTATTTTTCAACGGTTCAAACTGGATGTAGCAATCAGATACTGTGCAATTTTATTCACTTTGTTATGCTTTTTGACCATTTATCAGTAAATGTATTTCAAAATTTTTAGATATTATATATAATTTTGATATGGAGAAACAGGATGAATATCTGCCGCAAAATAACATTTAATCTCAGACAGGAGTGCCGACACTGCAGAAGAACAGGGACGATAAGAACAGAAGGCAAAGATTTATGGTCATGGGGATTCGAAACAAGGTGATGTTCTGCTTCATTGTGCCCATTGTATTTATGATTATAATTGGAGTGTCCTCCTATCAGAAAGCCGCCCGGGGCATGAACGACAAATACCAGGATTCCACAATGCAGGCAATACATATGGCAACGGAATATATTGATATGAGTTGTACCTTCATCAGTTCCGAAGCCCTGAAATATGCTTTTAACAGCGATTTATCAAGATATTTTCTGGGATTGAGCACGGATGATCCCTACGAGATGTCCCAGTTGAGGGATTCCTATAAAAAGGAGATTGCGGCGGCCCGGGCCGGGAACAGCTTTATCAGCAATATACATATTATTACGATGGAGGGGATTTATATGATCTCCACCAGCGCCAACACCAATACGGATGGTTTTTACAAGGCTTATGTGGAATCCGTTCCGTCCAATGGAAAGAGTGTAGTGAGTTGGATTGACAGCCATCCCCTGCTGGACGAGCAGCTGAAGCTGAACTCGAAGTCCGATCAATATATTCTGGCCTATCAGATTCAATCTCAAGCCAATAAAGCCTGTGTCGTGATCGATGTCTCGTCAGCCGCCATTGAGGAGTTCATCGCTGGCATGGATCTGGGAGAGGGAATCCCCTTTTACTCTCCCCTCTTCAGCCACTCCAAAATCGGTTCAATGTACTTCCTGTCAGAGATGTCATAAGAGTGAGAAATCATCTCCACCATGACTTTCTCCTCCTCTGTCTTGTCCTTTTTGGCCCTCAGGGTCTTGAGAAATACTTTCATCATCATCTTGGACACAGAGGACATCTGTTCATAGTTGAAGCCTCCGGGAAGATAGAATACCTTTACCTTCTCCCACTGGGCATCACTGAAATTGCTCCGCAGCGCCTGATGAATATCCGGAGCTTCCGCCGGGCTTCCCCCCACGCAGTAGACGATTAATTTTTTCCCCCTCCAATTGTCCATATGAGCCTTGAACCACTTTAGTTTACTTATACCGCCCGCACAAGCCCATCCTCCAAAGATAATAGCATCATAGTCATCAAAGGAGCGCTTTTTTGCTCTCTCCAATTCCACGCATTCAGCCCCCGCTGCCTCCGCGATCCACTGGGCGTACCGCTTTGTAAAGCCCGTCTGGGAATTATATATCACTACTACTTTCATTTGCTCCTCCTATCAGTGTCTCGCTGATCTCCTTAAGATTAGGTCACACTATCTATCTGCCGCGTTCATACCCTCTCGAAATTCCTCAAAACTTCTGGCATCAGGTGCCGCCATATACCATTTTTTCAGTTTTTCCCGATCCTGCTCGTCCTCAATAGCTCCGCGAATGTCCTCGGGGATTTCTCCCAGGCGTTCCAAAAAACTATATATAACCTGTCGCTCCCCTTCTATCATTCCCTTGGACATCCCTTCAGCCCTTCCTTCAGCTATACCTATAGCCTTGCCTGCCTCACGGCCGTCCTCATATGCTTCTTCTCGTTCCACTGAAACCGCTTCGTCATAATTCCACTGTGTATACAGCATATTCGCCACCTCCGATCCATGATTCTTCATGAATTCCACCAGGATTCCCTCTTCTATACAATCCTTTACCGCTTGGGTAATTGCGGCATCCCGGTTCATTCCCGCTCTCAGGTAGTCCTTGATCTGCTGGATAAACCAGGAATACTCATACATCGGACGACATTCTTCCAGAATCCTATGCCCTGATGGAAGATTGATATTGATCACTTTCACTTCCAATTCTAACATAGGATGTCCCATTTTTTCAAGATAGGCGTCAGAGAGCCTTAAGGTTTTTTCCGGCGGCTGCAGGTCGTCACCGTTGTAAAAAACAAAAAATTCCGGAATGGGTATCTTGACCAGCTTACGCTTATAAAGCGTTCTCTTGTCCAGCAATTTCTCCAGGGTGCGTCCCAGATACAAGAGATCCCGCAGGGGCATGTTCTCATTTACTGTGGATTGGTGCTCACTGATGACCAGCACACGGTTCTTCACTGTAAAGGCCAGATCATTTTTTCTGGCAACAAACAGCAGAAAGAATAACGCCTCCCTCGAAATGAGACTGCTATTCTCTCTGCTGTTGTATCTCTTATTATACACGGTGTAAAAAATACGTCAAGTGCAAAAATATACTTTGCAAAAGAACCAATCCTACGAAACCCTCTCAAAAACTATCCCGTCCGGTAAGAGAACATTCCCCAGCTGCGTGGATAAATCCTCCCTGAAAGTCAAATTCCAGCGTCCGCCATCCTGCATTTGAAGGTACCACTCTATGTCTGAATCTACAAATTTCAGCACCAACATTTCATCAGACCATTCAAAACGCCCTCTCATGCCATCAGTCAAGACACTGCTAGCCGCCTCACAGAAACCGAATGTTCCATCCCTGTCAAGACTTAGCAAGCAGGGAATCTCTCCTACCATGGTTAGATAAAGGCCATATTTAGAATCCTCTTTCAGTGTCAGGCTCACAGGCAGTTCATAGTCTTCCACCATGCGCCAGCTGCCATCCTCCTGCCGTTCCATGACATAGTCCAGCACAGCCGTCGGGAGAACATCATCGGACAGCATGGACCAGCTGCACTGACATATCATAGAGACATAGGCTCTATATTTTTGCCCGTTTTCCTCCGGCATCCTGACGGCACGCTCCAATCCGGCGCCGGTAACTTCCGTGAAACGCACCGCATACTGACGCCTTGCATCTGTGCGGTGATACTGCCCTACGCCCCCCGACATGCCATAGAGCACACCATCCTCCTCCAAAAAGGGCGGCGCTCCCTTATCATCCAGCACGGGCTTCTGGCCGGACAGCAGCGCATCCGTTATCTCCGGGGCAAAATAGCGGTTCACATAGTTTCGCAGATCCTCCATGGTATTTACGTCCGGCAGATCCACTCTGCCATATATGACACCGCTTGCGTCCATATATGGCCTGGATCCCATATCACTGTCGGTAAGTGCTTTCATGGGAACCTCCCCCATACTGGTAAACCAGCTGTAGACCACCTCCGCCTCCTCGAAATCCTGTCTCCACCGGGGAATTTCCCCGGAATATTCCTCCAACTCCTCATAGGGAAAACTTTTGGCAGTAAAGCTGTTCCAGCACTCCGCCAGTTCCCTCAGACAGGCTTCATATCCCTCCGGGTTCTGCAGATCATATTGTACATCGGTAGGCCCCATCCAAAAATACGCTCCTGTACCAGCTTTGTTGGCCTGTGCCAAACTGCCTCCTACTCCGGCGTATTCATCGTAATCTTTTGCCAATATATATTCCATCTCCCGGATATCCCAGCTGCCGCTTCTAAAGGCTATCTCCTCCAGATCCGGTTCCAGATCAGGAAGTCCCGTCCAATAACAGTAACACAGGCATCCGCCGTCGGTCATTTCATGCCAGCCATACTGTGGATCTCCCTCCCAAAGCTGTGAGATTGATGGGATATGAAACAGAGTCATATGCTGCAGATAACTCTCCCCTGCCTGGTTTTTCCCCAGTACCACACCGTAGGCCACCTGCCCCACAAAGCCTTCCGGAACTTTCATAGTAAAATAAGGATCGTCGATTGTCGTATCTTGTATAACCCGGTAATAGACGTTATCCGACCGCACATGATCCACTGTGGGATCCGCGGTATGCTGTCCCGTTTCCCCGCCTCCTGTCACATCTTGCTCCGGCACAGTTTTTCCAATCTCGCCACTCTCCTGCCCACTGCCGGAAGCGGCATCCGAATCAACGTCCCCCTTAACTCCCGTACAGGCCACGCAGAATATGCCCAGCATAAGCGCCGCCACTGCCACACCGGTCACAGCCCGCGTCCTGGGCCTGAAAGCGATCATCTGTATCCTCTCCTTCAGGCTTCTGCCGTCCGCCGTCATGGTTGTGGCAAAGCAGAGAAAATCCGCTTTGTGCCCCTGTCCCACAGTCATATCCAGCAGCACCCGGCCATAGGCGCTTCTGCTTTCTTCCCCCAACTGTCTGACGACTCTCTCATCGCAGGCCAGTTCGCTATCCTGACAACTCACATAGACTGCAAGCCACACCAGGGGATGATACCAATGCAGCGCCAGACATATACTGCGCAGCAGGGACCAGACATGATCCCCCAGACGATAGTGACTCTCCTCGTGAGCCAGTACATAGGGAAGCTGGTCCTGCTTAATTCCCTCCGGCAGATAGATGGCGGGATGTAACAGGCCAAACAGGCAGGGACCGGGCAAGCCGGGCACTATGTACACAGGCAGTCCATTATCTGCCCTGAAGAATTCTATTTCCCGGATGTCCGCAGCTTTTCTGGCCCTGCGCAGCCTATGGGCAAAGCCCAGATTAACGCCCGCAATTACCGCCGCTGACACGGCCATACCGAGAATCCAGATTCCTATCAGAATTTTCTCCCACAGCCCCATCCCCGCTGCCTTATCATCCTGAACCTCAGGAATATCCGGTCTCAGCGAGGATATATCCCTCCCCAGAAGCGCTTCCTCCGACCAAATCAGGGACTCGTCCGACTGCTGTCCCGTCTTTCCCTCTGCCAGCCGTTCATAAGGCATTGTTTCCGATATGCCTCCCATTGTCCCACGCTTTAATAGATTTTGCATAAAGGCATCCTGGGAAGAACGCGCACTGCCGCCTGCGGCCCCGCCCAGATCCGAAATGCCGCCCACCGCCTGGGCCTGCGTAAGAAAATTTAATATACTGAGATCCGTATCAATAATGTTTACAGGTATCAACAGACGAACCAAAACCAGCAGCCACAGGGCATATTGCAGCCGCAGACTGATCTTCCCCTTGAAAATCCGGCGAATCAAAAGTACTGATACCACCGACACACCCGATGAAATTATCCATGCCAGCATACCCATCCCTCCCATTTATAGTTCCGCAGATTCCCTTCCAACACACGACCTCAGCCTCTCAACTTTTTCTCTCCGCTTCCTCCAGTATGGCATACAGTTCCCGGATCTCTTCCCTGGACAGATTCTGCCTCTTGGTCAGCGTACTCATCAGCATTCCCACACTTCCCTTGTATACTCGGCTGAGAAAATCCTCTGTCTCCTGCAGCAGCGCATCCTCCCGAGCCACCAGGGGGGAATAGAGCCTGACTTCCCCTCCCTCTTCACAGCGGATCAACCCTTTCTCCGTCATACGCCGCAGCATGGTCAATGTGGTACTCTTACTCCATCCCATATCTGCTTTCAGATAGTCCACTACCTCCCGACTCGTGCGGGGTACCTGCTCCCACAAACATTCCATCAAATGCCATTCCGCGGGGGTCAGACTTACATTTTTCTGTATGTCCGATGCTGCTTTTTTCACCAATGCAGGATCTCCTTTCATTTCATCAATACCTAGGCAATTGCGAAAGGTTCTCCGCAGGTGACGCAGCTGGTCAATATATACAAAAACGGGCTCCGACGCAGTGGCAAGTCGCCCTTATTTTGTATATATTGCCCATCCGCTGTTACCGGAAAGGGAGTTTCGCAATCGCCTACATCAATACCTCTCTATGAGCGCGTATGGTTTACTTTGTAAACCAAGTGTATCACCTGTGGTTTACTTTGTCAACCACCTCTTTTTCCATATTCATACATAGTTCATCGGCGTTTTCCATCCCTACTGCCCGCGCAGAGTTTCCAGAAGTCTCAGGAGTGATGCCAGATCATTGAGCATCTGCTGGTCTACCAGAGAGATATCGCCGCTTCCGGCTACATAGTCATCCCAGACTAATTCCACAGACCAGTCCGCAAGCTGTTTCACTTCCGGAAGTTTTCCCGTAACCTGCATCCGCACCTTGGGCTCTCCCAGATAGATCACAACATCCAGCGCCGCGCCCTCCGGCCACTGCCAGAAACCCGCCTCCCCGGCATGTCCCGTTTTCTCTGCGATCCCCTGTATCAGGGCCAGCCGCTTGTCGTCAGCTGTAATGTGGTAAACCAGCTTCTGAGCTTCCCGATCCCACTGGTCCGCCGCCAATATGACCCCGCACAGCGTGGGCAGGGAAAGTTTGGACTGCAAACGTTCCAGCCCGGCTTCAAAATCCGGGAGTTTTCCAGACTCCGGTTTCCCAGGCTCCGATTTTCCAAGTTCCAGTCCAAAGGCATACTGCAGCTGCCGCAACGCCACATAATCCCCAAGGTTCCACTGGGGCAGTAAATGGGACAGCAGCCCGATCCGTTCCGTCAGGTGGTCATATGCCCTGTCATAAATAGCATGCAGGTCCATGGCCTGGCAATCCTGTGTCAGATACAGTCGTGTGAGCAGTTCATCCTGTCCGTCATATACACTCAGTTCCACCGTTTCTGTGTCATATCCCCCCTGCAGTTTCAATCTCTCCCAGTCTGCCTCATCCAACCCCGTCAGCAGGCACAAATTCCGCAAAAACTTCTGCTGGTCCGCGCTCAAAGCCCGGAAATTCAGACGCAACTGCGCGCTAATCGCACAATTGTGAGATATCAGCGCCCTTTGCAGACGCCGGGCCTTAGGCACCAGCCAGGTTGCCAGTAGGACTGCCGCAGTAAGGATAAGCAACAGCAATACGCCCAATATTTTCCATATCCAATACTTCTTTCTCTTTTTAACAGACTGCTCCATGATCCACTCTTTCTTCCTTGAAATTGACTCTATTAAACACTTTTTCCGTCAGTTTCATTATAAGCGAATACGATTTTTTTGACAATTCCCAATGTATCTTAAGAATTAATAAGAATACTATAGATTTTTAATATTTTTCTTCGGTAATTTGCGTTATAATATGGACGGAACCTGCAAATCGGGTGAGTTTATGGAACACAATTTTAGGAGGAATTTCCTTATGGAACAAGATACTATTGCAATGGAGACGGACTTTAACCGGCTGATAAAGGATCTTATGACATCCGACTCCATCGCCACCATGGAAAACATGTTTGCCGCCTGGCAGGAATTAATGAGCCGCTACCGCTGCGCCATTATGGAGGTAGAGACCAAATTCAAGGTCTTGAATGACCAGTTTTCTCTGCAGCACGAACGCAATCCCATCGAGAACATTAAAACCAGGATCAAATCCCCTGACAGCATCCGCAGGAAAATGGCCAAGAAGGGGCTGACCCCCATGACCCTGGCATCCGTTGAGGAGAACCTGAAGGATGTGGCCGGAATCCGAGTGATATGCTCCTTTATTGATGACATCTATATGTTGGCGGATTGCCTGACCAGCCAGGACGATATCACTCTGATCGAATGCAAGGACTACATCGAAAATCCCAAGGAAAACGGCTACCGCAGCCTGCACCTTATCGTGGAAGTGCCCATTTTCCTCCAGAACGAGAAGCGCAATATGAAGGTGGAAGTCCAACTGCGCACTATAGCCATGGAGTTCTGGGCCAACCTGGAGCATCGTCTGCGCTATAAAAAGGATTTGCCGGAATCTCTCCAGCAGGCCACCGCCGGAGAATTATTACAATGTGCCGAACTCAGCGCCCAACTGGACCAGCGCATGCAGCAGGTTCGGTATACGGTAGAGAAATAATGTACATGCCCTATTGAAATTTGCTTGCGCATTGCCCCTGTTGATGTTACAGTTATATATATTTTAGAAAACTGTACTTTGGAGGAATGAATATGTATCAGGACAAGAAGATTTGGTTGGGCATGTCAGGGGACGAGAAGGTGTACATATATCCCCGCATGGCCAATCGCCACGGTATGATTGCCGGCGCCACCGGCACCGGTAAAACCATCACCTTAAAGGTGCTGGCCGAGTCCTTCAGCGACTGTGGCGTACCTGTATTTCTGGCTGATGTAAAGGGAGATCTGGCCGGTATGTGCAGACCAGGCATAATCTCCCAGAGCCTGCAGGAACGCATTGACGCCATGGGGCTGGAGCGGGAGGGCTTTGCTTTCGACTCCTTCCCCACCACCTATTGGGATGTATACGAGCAAAAGGGCCTTCCCCTGCGCACCACCATCTCGGAGATGGGACCGCTGCTGCTGTCCCGAATACTGGAACTGAATGACACCCAGAGCGATATTCTGACGATTATCTTCAAGATTGCGGACGATGAGGAGTTGCTGCTGATTGACACCAAGGATTTGAAGGCCATGATCCAGTATGTGGGGGAGAACGCCAAGGAACTGACCCTGAAATATGGCAATATCACCAAACCCAGTCTGGGGGCCATCACCCGGGCCATCATCGCTCTGGAGAGCGAGGGCGGAGAACTGTTCTTCAGTGAACCTGCCCTGAATATCGCCGACTGGTTCTGCCGCAACCGTGAGGGCAAGGGAGTAATCCAGATTCTGGACTGCCAGACCCTGGTCAATAAACCCACCATGTATGCCACTTTTCTTCTTTGGATGCTGTCCGAATTGTTTGAGCTTCTGCCGGAGGCCGGGGATCTGGACGCTCCCAAGATGGTATTTTTCTTTGATGAGGCGCACTTGCTCTTCAACAGCGCTTCCAAGACCCTGCTGACCAAAATCGAGCAGGTGGTGAAGCTGATTCGTTCCAAGGGAGTGGGCATCTATTTTGTTACCCAGAGCCCCAAAGATATCCCCGACGGCGTTCTGGCCCAGCTGGGCAACAAGGTGCAGCACGCTCTGCATGCCTATACCCCCTCAGAGCAGAGAGGCGCCAAGGCCGCCGCGCAGTCTTTCCGGGTGAATCCCGATTTCGACACCTATGACGCCCTGATCAACTTGGGAATTGGGGAGGCCCTGGTGTCCGTGCTGGATGAATCCGGTGTGCCCACAGTGGTAAAAAAGTGTGATATCCTGCCGCCTCAGAGCCAGATGGGAGCGCTGGATGACGATATCCGGGAGAAGCAGATTAAGAACAATATCCTGTATACCAAGTATAACGACTATTTCGACCGGGATTCCGCCTATGAGTTTCTGGAGCGCATGAACCTGGCTAACGCGGAAGCCGCCGAGGAGGCCCGGCTGGCTGCCGCCGAAGAAAAACAGCGGCAGAAAGAGGAAGCCGCCGCCCAAAAAGCGGAGGAACGAAAGCAGGCCGCAAGCCAGAGAGCAGTGAAGTCCGCCGCCAAAAGCGTGGCAAACAGCGCCGCCGGCACCGTGGGCCGGGAATTGGGCAACACCATCGGCAAGACCGTGGGCGGTTCCTTCGGTAAGAAGCTGGGAGGCAACGTGGGCGCCGCTCTGGGCCGGGGCATTATCGGTACACTGTTCGGCCGGTAGATCGATAAAATATTTTAACGTGCAAAGATAGAAAGGGAGCGTCCGGCAAACATCGAAATTTCTTACTCTATGATTTGCCGGAGCCCTTTCTATCATCCAGCAAATACGCAACCTCCATATCGGTTTTATGAGTTTACGCAAAATTTGAAACGGTTTCTTTTTCTTCATCATATGGCAAAATCAACCAATCCCCCGTTTCGGTTACACGATAAAACTTATTGCTGTCAATGTCTAACTTAATAACCGGAACAGCACCGCTATCCAATACCGTTCCATCAATATAATAATGGCTTTCTCCATCATAATAGATATCATGGAAATTAGGATCCCCTGAAATCTCGCCTGTGCCTATGTGCCCGGCAACAATATTCATATAAAATTTTCCTGTTTGCGCAGGATATTTTTCTGTGAAAGTATAATCATCCGTTCCCCATTCCCATAAATCATCGGCCTCTTCATCCACTCCTGCATGGACAAATATGGTATCTCCTTCCACATAATATCTTCGTAGATTATGCAACCACAAAATGTACCTATCATCGCTGTCATCATTGTCAACACCTGAACCGGAAAAACGGTCTTCCCCAATAGGCCATCTTCCATCACATGCCATATCCTCATGATTACCTGCAAGAACAATTATTTTATCAGAACCATACTTGCGTTCCAACTCCATAATTCTGTCAAGCACCCCATAGTTATCCTGTCCTCCGTGTATATAGTCCCCACATAAAACAAGTTTGTTATCTCCGGATAAATCAACAAGATTTAACGCCTCGTCAAACGACTGCAGACAGCCATGCATATCACTCATCGCATATACAAAACTCATTTTATTTCATCCTCCCTGTACTCAATATCACAACGAGTATTCTGAAACCAAATTACGAATATCAAAACAGAAGGAGCGATTACCTCGCCCCTCTGTCTTTATCTTTCTGTTTTTGCTGGTTCATTATGTCATTTCCGTTTCTTTCAAATCATTAATATTAAGAAGCTTTGCAAAAAAGTGACCGCTCAAAGTTCGCAGCGTCTCCGCAGCGCTTCCCATTGTCTGTCTACCTCTGTTTGAAACTGAGCCAGCAATTCTTCCTTGCCTGGTTTGAATAGATGCTTGAAGCGCTTCTGAGGGCGCAGAAAATCTTCGATAGGAAGCTTTTTCTTGGGTATGTAATTCAGCATCCACTTGCCGTCTATCACTTCATACAGAGGCCAGTAACAGGTATCCACAGCCAGTCTGCAGATGGTCATCAACTCGGAAGAATCATATCCCCATCCTCTGGGGCAGGGAGACATCACGTTCAGAAATGCCGCGCCCGGCGTGTAGATGGCGCGCTCCGCCTTGGTATGCAGATCCTTGAAATTACCGGTAAAGGTGGTCTGGGCCGCATAGGGAATGTGGTGCTGGGCCATAATGGCGGTCAGATCCTTGCGCACCTGCACTTTGCCGTCGCTGACCGTTCCCGCAGGGGTGGTAGTGGTGTCCGCATACTGGGGCGTGGCGGAGGAGCGTTGGGTTCCTGTGTTCATGTAGGCGCCGTTGTCATAGCATACATACACCATGTCATGCCCCCGTTCCATGGCTCCGGACAGAGATTGGAAGCCGATGTCATATGTGCCGCCGTCACCGCCAAAGGTGATGAACTTGAAAGTATCGTCAATTTTACCCTTCTTTTTCAGTACACGGTAGGCAGTCTCCACCCCCGACAGGGTGGCTCCCGCGTTTTCAAAGGCATTGTGGATATAGCTGTCCTCATAGGCCGTGAAGGGGTACATGAAGCTGGATACCTCCAGACATCCGGTGGCATTGCCCACCACAGCCCTGTCCTCGGGACGCAGGGCCCGCAGTACCGCCCGCACCGCCACCGTGCCGCCGCAGCCGGCGCACATTCTATGTCCGGGAGCCAGACGCTCCTCCTTGCTCATTACTTCCTTGAAATTATATGTTTTTTCCATTGTTTCCTCCGACTAGAGTGTTGCTCCCTCACTTTCTACGCCTTTTACACCCTTCCCAAGGAGCAATTTGCTGCCGCTGTGGCGTTCCCAAATTCTCAGGGCGTTGGCAGTGAGTGATACTGTTTAGAATTGCCATCTGTTTTTATCTGGAGCGAAGTCCGATATACTCATACATATCCGGGATCTCATGGATCTGGGCGATTTCCTCCAGCCTCTTGTATACTTGCTCGAAATCTTCCACCGTAATGTCTCTGCCCCCCAGGCCATAGAGATAGTTGACCGCTTCCGCCTGGGATTTCGCGCTATGCAGCGCTGCCCTCACCTCCGCGCCAAGAGGGCCACCGGTGGCAGAGAACATCTCGCTGCGGTCCAGGATGGCGATGGCTTTGCGGTCTTTCAGGGCCTGCGCCAGTTCCTCTTCGGGAAAAGGACGGAACACTCGGATCTTGCACAATCCAACCTTTTTGCCGGTGGTCTGGCGTATCTTGTCCACAGCCGCCTTACAGGTGCCGGCGGCGGAACCGATGATGACGATCACATACTCCGCGTCCTCCATGGCATACTCCTCAAAAAAGCCGTAATGCCTGCCGGTCATATCCTCAAATTTTGCCGCCAACTCCAGGATCACTTCTCTTGCGTTGATCATGGCTTCCCGCTGGCCCCTTTTAGTCTCCATATAGTAGTTGGACACCGCATAAGGGCCCACTGCTATAGGCTCTTTGCCGTTTAACAGGAAGTGTTCGGGATGATATTCGCCCACCAACTCCTTGACCTTCTCATCCTCCACCAGCAGGATATTCTCCACGCCGTGGCTGGTGATAAAGCCGTCCTGGCAGATCATCACCGGCAGATGCACCCTGGGGTCTTCCGCAATGGGGAATGCCTGCAAAAAATTATCATACACCTCCTGGTTGGACTCCGCATAGATCTGGATCCAGCCGCTGTCCCTGGCTCCCATACTGTCAGAATGGTCTGCATTGATATTGATGGGGCCGGTGAGAGCGCGGTTCACCAGCGCCAGCACAATGGGCAGCCTGTCCGATGCCGCCACATACAGTTCCTCCCACATCAGCGCCATGCCGCAGGAGGAGGTGGCCGTCAGGGCTCTGGCTCCCGCCGCGCTGGCCCCCAGGGTGGCGCTCATGGCACTGTGTTCGCTTTCCACATGGATAAATTCCGTGTCAATGTCCCCGTTGGCGATATAGTTGGCCACATACTGGGGAATCTCCGTGGAGGGCGTGATGGGGAACGCAGGCATCACGTCCGGATTGATCTGCTTGATGGCATAGGCCACTGCCTCATTGCCGGATAATCGCTCTCTAATCGCCATTTATTTGCCCTCCTTCATCGTGATGGCACCGAAAGGACACACCTTGGCGCAGATGCCGCAGCCCTTGCAGTGGTCGTAGTCAAAATCCGCTCTCTTGCCATCCTTCACCGGGATGGATGAATCCGGGCACACAGGGAAGCACAGCAGGCACTGCTTGCATTTCTCCTCGTCAAATACCGGCGTGGAAGTGCGCCACTCCCCTGTGCAGAAATGCCGGGATGTGGCCGGCTCAAATATCTTATTGCCCTCTGTGATATCCTGCCAGGGGCTCTTTTCATTGATCTCTGTACTTTTCATATGAATCCTCCTAATTTATAGTCGCTGCGCGACAGCACTGAAGGGTGAAGTCCCTTCGGTACACACATGGGAGAGACGTCTTTCATCCGTAAAAGATCACATGAAAGACGCTCTCGTGTACCTTCGGGGCTTCACCTGTGTACTACTTCAGCGCCTCGAAAGTCAACTCCAGCGCTTTCATGTTGCCCTCTATAACTTCCGGCTTCTTGGCAAATTTATGCTGGTAGGACGCTCTCATCTCCTGTAAAAATACCTCCGGCTCCATGACGCCGGAGACTGCCACCACGGCGGCCAGCATAGGGGAATTGGGGAAGTATTTGCCCAGTGCCTTCACGGAAATCTCTCTGGCATCAATCACATACACCCTGCCCCGGTAACCCCTCAGATGGGGAATAATCTCCTCCCTGGGCTTCTGGCTGTTGACAATGACTGCCCCTTCCGGGCTCAGCCCATGGGTCACGTCAATGGTCTCCAGCAGACTGTCATCCACCACCGCAACCAAATCCGGATCGTAGATATTGGAGTGGATCGTGATGGGCTTGTCGCTGAGCCTGTTGTAAGCGGTTATAGGCGCACCCATGCGCTCCGGACCGTACTCCGGAAAACCTTGTACATACTTTCCTGTCTTAAACGCCACGTCTGCCAGCAGCAGCGCCGCCGTCTTGGCGCCCTGGCCGCCCCGGCCATGCCATCTGATCTCGATTGTGTCTCTCATAGTTACCTCTTTTCCGCAAAAGTCGGGCGCTTCCCGGCTTATTGCCATAATCGGCAGTCGAAAACCTTTGAACTTCGACCTTACTTTTTCCTTCATAATAGGAGTCCGCCTACGCTAAACTTCTGGTAAAACCTGCTGCATCGCTTAAATAAAGCCGGACATTCTCCGCTAAATGCTGGTGTCCGGCTGGTTATCCTCCATTATAAAACAGCTTCCACCGTAAACGGCAGAAGCTATAATACATCCCATCCATTTACGACATACCAACATATGCGTCCTCTGTCACGGGAGAAACCCGTCAGCATCTACTCACGCCGCCATCGGCGTTTTGGTGCCGCAACTCGGGAGGGATGTTCCACATGTCCTACTCGCACCGCCTCTCAGCTGCCGCGGCTCTCTGTGACCTTTGAGATATGTGTACTGTCTCCGTCATAGTCTTTCTCAATTGAATTTATTATAGTGGTGCGGTAAAGCGTTGTCAAGGGAATTTTATGGATGTCACAAAACTAATTCTGTTTTTAGCTCTTCCATTCTCATTCTTGATAATTCTCCATTATCAGAATATGCCTGCAGTGCATCCCCGATTCCCCGAGGAAAATACAACTCCACCAGGATGCGAAATTCATCACATCCAAACAACCATGCTGTGACAATGTCAGATCCTGTTCCCTTATCAACTTTAGTGATTTTAATGGTTCCTGTCTCACGGGATTTATCTGGCGCAAATTCATTAAAATATATTTTGCTTAGTCCAAAATACCTCAGATAGTTCAAAACCCTTTTATTTTTTGCGGCAAGCTGCTCATAACAGTTAAAATCCGTGCTTTGAATATGGTTGTGGTGGTCCCCTTTAATGGTTTGGGGAGATGAAATAAAAAGTTCCTTGTTCTCCTTCAAGATAGAGCGTAATTTCTCTACTGCTCTTTGTTGACCACTCATCAAATCATCCAACAGTTTTTGTGTCTCGTCCCTGAAATCATCCGGATACTGTAAGTTACCATATCCTGATAGTTTCCCCTGGCTAATCCGGGTACACCCCTTGTTCTGAAAGAAATTGACTGTGATATCCCTCTCACTAATATTGCCTGCCAGTATCTGATATCTCATTCTTAAGACAAAATACTCACTATGTGTTTCAACTGCTATCTTCCGCCCCCGTTTTACTAACTCCACAAAGAAATCCGCCAATCGGCTTTGAGAATATGGGTGCAGGTGCAATTCCGGCTGTTCAAAAAATAAATATTCTTCAGGTTCAGAAAGCAATCCCGTTATTAGAACAGGCAACACCTGACTCGTTCCTATTCCTACATTCATTATATCCGATTTCTTTCTCTGGGTATTGGAAATAGACACACTGAACCCAAATGAATTACTCTTTTCGACCGCTATCTCACTTGCAACATTCAAGTGGGCTGCCCACTCATCCAATGCCTCCAAAAGGCTCATATCTTCACATTCATTATTTGGCAAAATATATGGCTCTTCAAGGGTGATGGTGGGTAAAAAATACCCACAACCCCAGTGTTT
>CAJUCT010000023.1:0-70452 GCA_910585015.1 uncultured Acetatifactor sp. | reverse complement strand
TTTTCCCTCGGCTATTCCGACGGCTTTTCCCTCGGCTATTCCGACGGCTTTTCCCTCGGCTATTCCGACGGCTTTTCCCAACTCTAACCCCATATTCCGCCCTTCCTCAAATGCCTCTTCTCTTTCTACCGCTATCGCGTCATCAAAGTCCCACTGTATATTTAACATATTTACCACCTCCGACCCATGGTTTTTTATGAATTCCACCAGGATTCCCTCATCTTTGCAGTCTCTCACCGCCTGGATGATTGCAGCATCCCGAATCCATCCGGCGGTCAGATACTCCTTGATCCGCTGAATAAACCATGAATACTCGTACATCGGACGGCATTCTTTTAACAGCTTATGTCCTGATGGCAAATTTATATTGATCACTTTCACCTCTAATTCTACCATAGGGTGCTCTGTTTTTTCAAGAAAAGCCTCGGAAAGCCGCAGAATTTTTTCCGGCGGGTAGGACTCATTTCCATTGTAGAAAACATAGAACTCCGGAGTGGGAATCTTGAACTGTTTGCGCCTGTAGATCATTTTTTCATCCAACAGTTTCTCCAGAGTACGCCCCAGGTAAAGAAGATCCCTCAGAGGCATGTTTTCATTTACGGTAGACTGATGTTCGCTGATGACCAGCACACGGTTCTTTACTGTAAACGCCAGATCATTCTTTCTGGCGATGAACATTACTCCCTCCAACGTCACATAGGTAATATCCTCCGGAGCTACCTCTTCATCTCCCAACGCCGTATACAGTTTAGACGCATTCTCTGGATCACCAAAATATGTAATAAACGCACTGTTTTTTACCTCTCGGTTAGTGATCCTTTTTTCATTCTCTTTCATCATTGACAAGTTCCTCCTTTTCCAATCGACTGTGTAAAAGAAAACAGCAGAAAGAATAACACCTCAAAAATATGAGGTTGCTATTCTTTCTGCTGTTGTAATTCTAATTATATGTTTTATGAGTTGAATGTCAAGTAAAATCTGGTTCTTTTCAATATACACCCGCCTGCGGAATCTTGTGGAGGATATAGCCGACTTGCTCCTGGCCTAAAAGCCCCTAGAAATTATAATGGGCAGTTCAATAACGTTTAAAGATAAATATACGCTCCGATTGTATTTATCGTATTCCCATCATACCCAAGCCAACCATCTTCCAATGCCTGTTCCACAACATATCCTCGAGTGATAGACGGAGCCTGCATAAATAAAGCATTGATTTCATTTTTCAAGACAGTCAATCTGGCAGACATTTCCGCATGTTCCGGCTTTTCTTTGCTGCGGTCAAATATGACCACATTGGGATTAATAACACCGTCCACCTCCTTAAGATAGCCATATTCCAGCAATTTTTCCACATACCCCTTCTCTCCGGCCTCCCCTTTTCCCGTACACACCAGCCAAAGTGTATACAACTCGGGATACGTAAGATGCTCCGGCGTCTTTTCATAGAAATTCCCGGCCCAAAACTTGTACTGGCCAAAGTCGATATCCTGTATTACTTCATTCTTATCATGGGAGACATACCCTCCGTGCAGCCCCACGAAAGCAGGCTCTTTCCAATCAATGGTTTCGTATCCGTAGAGTGTCCATGCGCCGTTGTCGGGACGTGGGGGATTGGGGGAGCCGCCATACACATTGCCGCCCTGTTCTTCCGTACTCCAGTTCCACTTCAGCCAATCGAAAGCGCATGCCAGCAAAGCCCACCTGGCTGCCTCCGGGCCCACATAGCCTGTGGTCACTTTCCCCCCGTCTTCTTTCATATAGAGATCAATCATTTCACACAGCTTGTCCGTCAGCGGTTTCTGGATCGCCTTGTTCGCGTCATATATTGCGCGCTGTGTACTGCGGCTGACAATAGGGAAATTGGTCTCATACTTATTGTTGATCTTGCGAAGAAGTTCCTCTCTGACCAGATACTCCAACTCATCCTCCATATAGGGAAGCGCTATCCCAAGTTCCAGCGCCAGTTCCTCCGCCGTTTCGGGATTTTCGTATGTTTCAAGAAAAATATTCTTGTATAAGAGATGCGTGATGATGGACCAGGGCTGCCCCTTATCTCCGTCCTTGCCGTTCATAATGAAAGTTATCTGTTCCGGGTTATAACTTCTCACTCCAAATTCTCTCGCCATATCCATACCTTCCTTCAAAATTATTCTTGCGCGCTGAAGACGTTTCTTCACCGCTTCCAGGGAAAGCGAAAGCTTCGCCGCAATGGTACGCATACTTTGGTTTTCCATGTAATAGGCCACAACGATATTGCGATAATCGCTGCTGATGAATGCCAGCTCCCGCCGAAACAGTGACATCTGCTCACTGTGTATCATCTCATCAAGGATATTATCGCTCTCGTCCCGAATCTCATAGTCGCCGATGTCGGCACCGGTTACCAACTCATTGCGTCTATGCTTCTCACCTGCCCATACAGAGTATCGGTTGCGCGCAATCTGCCAGACCCATGCGGAAAAACTTTCGGGAATCGTTCCTCTGTTCAAAGCCGTCAGAATATGCAACGCAATATCCTGCGTCAAATCCTCGGCCTCGGTACTGCTGCTCGTCTTTTTCAGACAGAAGTAAAACAGCTTTTCCATGTAGTTTTCGGCAAATTCCGATTCCAATCGGTCACACATACCTGTTGCACTGGACATTCTCTCGTCTCCTGTTAAGTTTTGCATGTTCCCTTCCGGCACACAGACCTGGTGATAAATGCCGATCGCTTAGAGCACATCTGTCAGCGCGCTTTGCAGGAACCTGCTGTTCTCATTCATATAGTGTGGCATTTTTGAATTTGGGGACAAAAAATTTGAAAGCCGTGTTGCCACGGCTTTCCCTTGCATATTTTCCGCTATCGCAATACTACTACACTGTAGGAGGGCAGCGTAAGAGTATCTCCCCTCAGTGTCACTTTCTCGCCGTCCACGGAGAGATAACCCGCAATCTCTGCGTAGCCGTACTGCTCCTTTGATAGAGTCACTTCCTTTTTGTCCGTCTCCGACAGATTGTAGATCAAATAGATGGTGGTTCCGTTGTAGGTCTTGGAGATGGCCGCAATATCCTGGTCAGTGATCTCCTCCAGACGGGCCACTGTCCCCCTGGCAATCTCCGGATTCTGGTTGCGCAGAAGAATCGTATCCTTATAAAAACTGTAGATGGACTTTTCGTCCTTCATCTGTTCCAAGGCACACGCAAACTGATTCTCCTGGGGTTCCATATCCGCCGGCCCTGCCGTCATGCCCTTGGCCTGGCTGTCGTCCGACCAGTACATGGGGGCGCGCTTGTTTTCATCCCGCCCGCTACCGGTCATGCCAATCTCCTCGCCATAGTACACAAAGGCGCTGCCGCTCATCAGCACATTGAGAGTGGCGGCCATCTTGATCTTTCGCTCATCATAGCGCAGATATCCCGCCGCCCTGGACAGATCATGATTCACGAAAAACGGCGCGTCGATGGCGTCCTCCCGGTAATCCCGGATGGCATTCTGCACTCTGACCAGAGCCTTGGCGTAAGCCTGGGCGCTGTTGGCCTCCCCGTTGTAGGTCAGCGTCTTGGTAATCACACCGGTGGAATCCGCAAACTCAAAATCAAAAAAACTGTCTATACCGCTGGCATAATACTGGGCGTAAATATTCATACCGTCCCAGCACTCCCCCACCATGTAGGCATTGGGATCAATATACTTCACATAATCGTTTACCCAGGTCAGAACCTCCACATTCTTGCTGGTGGCCTCGCCGTAAAAATGCTTCACCGCGTCCAGTCGGAACCCCCCCACGCCCTTGTTCAGCCAGAAGCTCATGATCTCCTCAAATTCCTTTCGCAGCGCCTCGCAGTCAAAATTCACATCCGGCATTTGGTCGGAAAACGCACCTTCATAGTAGTAATCCGTACCGCCTACCTGATAATAAGTGGGAGATGAAGGATTTCCCTTGACAAAGTTGTAATAGGCGTAGTAAGGACAATCCTCCGCAGAAGGTTCCTCCCCCTCTTCCAGCTGCCCCAGGTACTCGCAGGCCGCTGTAAACCAAGGATGCTCCGAAGAAGTGTGGTTCAGCACCAGATCGATAATCAGCTTGATCCCCCGCCTGTCGCACTCCTCCACCAGCCTGTCAAAATCCTCCATGGTGCCGTACAGTGGGTCAATGGCCTGATAATCGGTCACATCATACTTATGGTAGGAGGGGGACGGCATGATCGGCATCAGCCAGATTCCGTTAAAGCCCATATCCGACACATAATCCAGTTTGGAGATCACACCCTGCAGATCCCCGACTCTGTCGCCGTCGCTGTCGTTGAAGGAATACACAAATATCTCGTACCATGTGCGGTAATTGTCATCTATCACCGGCACTTCCTTGGAACGCCAGTCTTCCCCCTTGCCGCATGCGGTCAAACACATCGCTGTCATCACGCAGATTAACAGCATTGTCATAATTCTCTTTCCCATTTTACCCGTCAGACGCATCTTCTCTCCTCCTGCCAATTGTGCATAAAGTTTTCTTCTCATTTGATTTCGACATATAAAATAAATTCACATTTTCAGCAAACATTTCTAATTTCTATTTCCTTTAGACAATTCATCCATAATAAAATTAATTTGTAATTCCCTGTAATATCGTTCCAAAATCTCGGCGAAAATCTCGGCATCTTCCTTTATAATATCTGTTTCCTCCATTATATCGTCTATAATTGCCCTTTTTGAAAAATGTTGTCGAATATAAAAAGCCACCAAGACATCATAGCTTTGCAGCAGGCGATGAAATATGTCCACATCCTTAATATCATATAGGCCATACGTATCCTGAAATTCAAAATCCACACGCAAAACATATTTTTCCATTATGTTTTGGAATAATATTTGGATTCGGCTTCCTTCATTCTTTTCTAAATTGCGGACTACCTCCCATGCTCTGAAATGCCACAGTGATTTTTTAACCGTCTCTGCCAGAGATTCATAAAGTGCGTCATTTCCCACATATTGTCTTAATATTTCCAGATCATTTTCCGGCTGCTTTTTTAGAAATTCCCTCACCTCTCTAAACAGATAATTTACGGAAGTATCCTGTTCGCCCAGATCTATGTCCGCCAATTCTTTGTGCTCATCCCAGTTTTGATCTTTCGCTCTGAGCTCATTTAAACTCTTTATAATCTGTTCCATAGTATCTCCTATTTGGCAATATCATACCTTTGAAATGTCTTGGCTGCTTTTTTAGACGGTATTTCATATTTTCTTCTTGCGAATAGATTAATATCAGGAATCTCGCTCTTATCCCGCCTATATGCCGCCTCTTCATACCTATATTGCTCATCCTCCAACAACGGCTGTTTCAATATATCTATTCGAGTTTTCTTCCCATTATTTAGTTCCTCCTCTCCGCCCTTTGTTAAGAGATAATTCTTGAGAGGAAAACATCTTTCCTCCGAAAAATTCTTTCTTGCAAAATCTTTTCCTGCTAAAGTCAGTTCATAAAAAGTACACTTGTTTGTGCCGAAACGGCGCAGACACTTGGCCTCCTCAAGGCTTACCACCAGCTGACTGAGATAATTAGTTCTTATACCTACCATCCGAGCCAGAATTTTGTGTTGTATTCCTGGATTCTCATAGACGCTTTTTACAATTTCCCTGACATGTGCCTTTGCGCACAAAATCGTCATATTCCTTTCAAAGCTTTTTTCATTTCCCTGCTCCTGGAGCCAGGCATTACCCACTCTGATCTGTCCCACATTAATCCCGGCCAAGAAGCACATATTGCAAAAGGCATTCTGTTCATCCAGCTGCTTTTTCATAATTGTCCTGACATATGCCATCTGTTTGGTGGCTTCCATAACTTCCTCTGTCTTCTGTTCATGAAGTCCCTTCATAAGTACTTTAAGATACTGTTGACTCAATCTTTCCAGCACGGCAGATACCGCTTCCTCATTGACGGACGATCTCAGATTGTCATAAAGTGCCTGATACTCTTTCGTGAAATTATCCATCTCATCCCTCCTCTCCATCTATGAGACATCTCTATCATAATATAATTCACATATCCTTATGTTAGGATCGGTGCATTCTTGTCCTTCACAGGCTCCGGGACAAGTGAACTCCTTATAGCGCTCTCTTATACCTACCCTCACCTTGCCGGCCTGCAATACCATGCCTACCTTTCCCTCTCTCTGCTGCTTTTTTACCACTGAACATGCGTTTGTCCAAATGGCACAACAGTCTTCGGAAAGCAGTTTTCCAAATATTTGTTCAAAATCATGATCCCCGGTAGAATAAGAAGGTATAAGAATCAAAGTTGTCTTTAATCCTGTCAGGACT
This sequence comes from uncultured Acetatifactor sp., assembly GCA_910585015.1. Taxonomy (GTDB): domain Bacteria; phylum Bacillota; class Clostridia; order Lachnospirales; family Lachnospiraceae; genus Acetatifactor. The sequence goes on along the minus strand of CAJUCT010000023.1, from coordinate 64,154 downwards.
CTGGAAAGATAATCTGCCGTCAAAAAATCCCGGCAAATCATTATTACAATTCGGCCAATCCCTTCTCCATGGATTAGATGAATCACACGATCAGGTACAATATCTTCTTCATACCCATCAGGAAGCATATACGGGTATTGTTTACATTGCCTGCATATTGTGGCTCCCGTTCCGTCCAACAAACATGCCGTATTTGTATGATCACTCCATATTGTAGGCAACAAAATCAGATCGGGAGAACATCCTCTTTCCTGCCGACTTGGTTCCATCAGATAATCGGATATTGCATCTTCCATTGTAGCATTCCCAAGCATTTCAGGGAATATTACAATAGAAGCCCTATTCTCCGCCGCCAAATCGATAACTCTCTTCACTTTATCCGTATCTGCCTCGGCATTCCCTGTATATTGCACCGAGAATTTCTGCTCCTCATTTGATATGTATTTCTTTACCGCAAAATCATCTCCCGTTTTATAGGGAGAGATCACCACCGTTAGTTTCTTGTTTTCCTCCGCTTTTGCCATTAAACTGGTGGGCAGGAAATGATGCATAATCCTCCAGTTTTCCCATACCCTATAATCGATTATCAGAAAATTTTGGATAAAATTATCAATTCTGTTATAATGCTGACTTCCTCTATGATGCCTTTCCCAGCAGCACTCGCACCTCGGTAAAAGACCTATTTTATATTTTTTCCAATTTTCATTCAGGCATCCTTCAAAACAGTTTCCCTGCCTGCTCTCATATTCCCATCTCATTTGTTTTTCTAGAGAATTATCTAAAATAATTAACAATTGCAGTAATTTGTCAAATTCTTTATTGCCCTTACAGGAAAGGAAAACACTATTGATCCCGCACAGTACTGATTCCGGAGTTTCCAACGCTGCTATCCCCTCTCCGTTTGCGCAAAACAACCGGGGAATTTCATGCGCAATGCTGGACTTTATATTATCTATGCTCTTTTTTGTACGATTATTATAATGTTGATAGAAATCCGAATTTATGTTTTCGAAAAAGTAATATATAATTTCCGCCATCAGATTATATATCTCTTCCATGCTTGTCCTCCTTCCTGCTATAAATATATCATATAGAAAATTAAAAATCAACTATTGTTCAGCGATTGTTCAGTTCATTAATCTAGAATTGATATATTTACTTTCCCAACTTCCATGTCGTTGCTGCTCAGCGGAACAAAACCAGATAAAATGCCGCATTTTCGGTTTTTTGTATGTAAAAAAGCCTCTTGACGGGTGTTCTTCACGACACGTCTTTAGAAGCCGTTCTCATGCCAACGGATATACTTGACATCAGGTCTCTCATAGAATATGATGTGCAAGTAAAAGCAAAATTGGTTATATATATTTTATATCGCAATCGCTGATGGCATACTCAAAAGAAAGGAAAAAGCATGATTATTGATATGCACACCCATATTTTTCCCGGACATATTGCGGAAAAAACCATAAATAAGCTGGGAGCCGCCGCCCACATACGCCCTCACACGGACGGCACCCTGTACGGGCTTTTAGTTTCCATGCGCCACCACGGGATCGCTTACAGTGTGCCCCAGCCTGCGGTGACCAACCCAAACAGCGTGGAACATCTGAACAACACTGTTATTGAAAAGCTACTGCCCCTGCAGAGCCAGGGCATCCTGCCCTTCGGCGGTATGCACCCGGATTATCCCCATGTGAGCCAGGAACTGCGGCGGCTGAAAAGTGCCGGAGTGAAGGGCATAAAACTGCATCCCGCCTATCAGAGGACGGATCTGGATGATCCCAAGAATCTGCGGATTCTCTACGAGGCTTCCGACCTGGGGCTTATCGTGCTGACCCATGCAGGGTTAGATATCAGTATAAACGGCTACGATTATGCTTCCGTGGAGCATGTGCTGCACGTGCTTAAGGAGGTTGCACCCCAAAAGCTGGTACTGGCCCACATGGGCGGCTGGGGCAACTGGGCCCAGGTGGAAAGCGATCTGGCCGGAGCGCCTGTATGGCTGGACACCGCCTTTACCTATGGCCAGATGGATCCCTACCCCGGCATGGAGCCCTCTCCCCACAAAAACACAGTGCTGGCCCCGGCGGATTTCCTGCGTCTTTGCCGTAAGCATGGAACTTCCCGAATCCTGTTCGGCACCGACTCTCCATGGCAGGACCAAGGGGACTATGTGGAGCGGCTGCGGGCCATAGGGCTGACTGCCGCAGAACAGGAGGCAGTTCTGGGCAAAAATGCGGCAAAACTGCTGGATCTCTCTGGTGCAGCACCCTGAATATCACTCCAGGTCGTCCTCATCCGCCACCCTGTATGTTTCCCTTAACGTGATCCAGCCATGCATCGCAACCATATTCTTTCCTCATTTCCATATGGCAGGAACTTACTGACAAAGTCTTGTGCAAGCGCCTTGTCCGCACCGCTCCCTTACTGATACAGTTCCCTCTTGTCAATAACTCTGACGGCCTTGCCCTCGCTCCGGGTGATGGTCTTGGGTTCCACCACCTTCACATCCACTTTAATACCCAGCATGGACTTCAGACCGGCCACGATCTTTTTCTCCCTCTGCTCAATAGTCATGGTGGGATTCTCCGCCATCTCCGGGGTCAACTCCACCTGTACCTCGATGGTGTCATTGTTGCCGACACGGTCCACCAGAATCTGATAGTTGGCCTGATAGCCCTGGTTCAGCAGCACTGCCTCGATCTGTGAGGGCCATACGTTGACGCCTTTGACTACCATCATATCGTCGCTTCTGCCCATGGGCTTGTGCATACGGATGTGGGTGCGGCCGCAGGAGCATTTCTTTCTGGTCAAATAGCACAAATCCCTGGTACGGTAGCGCAGCAGCGGGAAAGCTTTCTTGGTGATACAGGTAAATACCAACTCGCCCACCTCTCCCTCAGGCAGCACCTCCCCCGTCTCAGGATCGATGATTTCAGGAATGAAATGATCCTCCTGCACATGCATACCCGCCTGCTCCTCGCACTCAAAGGACACGCCTGGACCGGAAATCTCTGTCAGCCCATAGATGTCATATGCCTTGATGCCCAGGGATTCCTCAATATTATGGCGCATCTCCTCCGTCCAAGGCTCCGCGCCGAAGATACCGGCTTTCAGCTTGATCTTATCCCGCAGTCCTCTCTCGTTGATGGCCTCCCCCAGGTTGGCCGCATAGGAAGGGGTACAGCAGATAATGGTGGATCCCAGATCCGTCATAAACTGCAGCTGACGCTCCGTGTTGCCGGAGGACATGGGCAGCGTCAGACAACCCACCTTGTGGGAGCCGCCGTTTAATCCGGGACCTCCCGTGAACAAGCCATAGCCATAGCATACGTGACACACATCCTCTCTGGTACCTCCCGCCGCCACAATGGCCCGGGCACAGCAGTCATCCCACAGGTCAATATCCTCCTGGGTGTAGAAAGCCACCACCCTGCGTCCCGTGGTGCCGCTGGTGGACTGGATGCGCACACACTCCGACAGCGGCACTCCCAGCAGCCCATAGGGATACTGATCCCGCAGATCATCCTTGGTGACAAAGGGCAGTTTGTGCAGATCACAGATGCCATGGATATCCTCCGGCTTCACCCCGGCCGCATCCATCCTGTCTCGATAAAACTCCACGTTCTCATACACATGCTTCACCTGTGCCACCAGCCTCTCGCTCTGCAGGGCCTGCAGCTGCGGGAGCGGCATTGTCTCAATCTCCGGCTGATAATAATTTCCCATCTTCTCTTCTCTCCTGTCTGCTAATTATGCTTTTTCAATTTCCCTGCAGGGCATTTCCCGGCAAATAGGCTACCGTTCGCAACATGGCCGCTGCTTGATAAATTGCTAATGCTGTTTATAAAACTCTGTGATTCGGCATACATCTATGCCGCATAGTCCCGCCCCAGGGCAAAAGCTTTTTTGTTCAGTTCCAGAAATTTAGCCGGAACACAGTCCTCTATAGCCTTCTCCCATTTTTCCACGGGAATGTCAAAATACTTGGAAAGTCTGCCCATCAGCACGATGTTTACCGCCTTGGGGGAACCCGCCTGCTCCGCTAATGCCAGACAATCCATAGCATCCACCGCAATCCCCAGCTTTTCCAGCTTATTCACCAGATCCGCCGGGTACTGCGCAGCTCCCGTTATCACCGGCATGGGATCAATCTCCTGGGTGTTTGTCACAATTCGCCCGTCAGACTTTAAATACTCCACATAGCGGGCGGCTTCCAACTTTTCAAAGGACACGATATAGTCCGCCTGCCCCCTGTCGATAATGGGGGAATACACCTTTTCCCCGAAACGCACATAAGTCACCACACTGCCGCCCCGCTGGCTCATACCGTGTACTTCAGACACTTTTACGTCATACCCTTCTGTCAATAACAGATGACCCAGCAGTTTGCTGGCCAGCAGGGAGCCTTGGCCCCCCACGCCTACAATCATAATATTTTTTGTCATACTTACCTCTTTCCTGCATATCCCAGGCCGTGCCTGTGATACTGCGTTAATACGTATTTGGATGTACAACATCCAAACTCCCGCCACACCTGTTTTATTACACCAATGAGTTTTGGATGTTTGGAACTTTATTACTCCTGAGACTCCAGCGCGCCGAACTTGCACAGCTGCTTACACACACCGCAGCCCACGCACAAAGTGGAATCTATTACAGCCTTGCCGTTCCTGATGCTGATGGACGGACAGCCCAGACGCATACAGGACTTACAGCCCACACATTTGTCACAGTCCACCTTCAGGGGCTTCTCATGCTTCACATATTTAAGCAGTACACAGGGCCTGCGGCTGATAATAACGGAGGGTTCCTCCGCCGCCAGTTCCTGCTTCAATACTCTGTCACACTCCGCCAGATCATAAGGGTCCACCACCGTCACCCGGTTAAAGCCCATGGCGCGGCACAGTTCCTCCAGATTGATTTTGCCCGCCGGATCCCCCTTGATATTGTAACCGGTGGTAGGATTCTGCTGGTGCCCTGTCATGCCTGTGATAGAGTTGTCCAGAATAATCACCGTGGAATTGCTCTGGTTATAGGCTATATTGGCCAGGCCCGTCATGCCGGAATGCATGAAGGTGGAATCCCCTATCACCGCCACGGTCTTACCCTCGCTCTCCTGCCCCAAAGCCTTGTTAAAGCCATGGATGGAACTGATGGAAGCGCCCATGCACAGGGTCACGTCCATGGCGCTCAAAGGAGCCACCGCCCCCAGGGTATAGCAGCCGATGTCCCCCAATACCGTACATTTATTCTGCTTCAAGGTGTAGAACAAGCCCCTGTGAGGACAGCCCGAACACATGACAGGGGGTCTGCCTGGCAGCGCCTCCTCCAGACTTTTTACCGGGGAAACGGACACCCCCAGCTTCTCTGCCACCAGATTCTGGGAATACTCGCCCTCCATGGGAAAAACATCCTTGCCCGTAACTTCCAGTCCCAGCTGTCTGCAATGATTCTCAATAATGGGATCCAGTTCTTCCACAATGGCCAGCTTGTCCACCCTGGCGGCAAAATCCAGAATCAGCTGCCGGGGCAGGGGATTGACCATACCGATCTTTAAGATGGACGCCTTATTGCCGAAAACCTCCTTGACATACTGATAGCTGGTGGAGGAAGTGATAATTCCCAGCCCGGTGTCCCCCATCTCCACCCGGTTGACCTCCGCTGTCTCCTCGTAGGCGATGAGTCTGCGGGTACGCTCTTCCACAAAGGGATGGCGCCGTATGGCATTACCGGGCATCATCACATATTTCGCAATATTTTTTTCATAGGGCTTTATCTCTGGCACCACCCGCTCTCCCGTATCCACCACGCTCTGGGAATGGGCCACCCTGGTACACATCTTGATAATAACCGGCGTGTCAAACTCCTCGCTGATGGCAAAGGCCAGCTTGGCAAACCGGTATGCCTCGTCGGAGTCCGCAGGTTCCAGCATGGGAACCTTGGAGGCGATGGCATGATGGCGGCTGTCCTGCTCGTTCTGGGAGGAGTGCATTCCCGCGTCATCCGCCACACAGATCACCAGCCCCGCGTTCACACCGGTATAGGAACAGGTGAAAAGGGGATCCGCCGCCACATTCAGCCCCACATGTTTCATGCCGCAGAAAGCCCGCCTGCCCGCCAGACAGGCTCCAAAAGCCACCTCCATGGCAACCTTCTCGTTGGGAGCCCACTCGCAATAGATCTCATCATATTTGGCGGCTTCCTCGGTCACCTCCGTGCTGGGGGTGCCGGGATAACTGGATACCACACAGCAGCCCGCCTCATACAGGCCCCGGGCCAGCGCCTTGTTTCCTAACATTAATTGTTTCATATGTACTTTCCTCACTCTCACAAAATGCTTATACACTACCCTTTGTATTATACTTGAATATTTTAGTCCTGTAAAGCAGAAAAGTCCCTTCTCAATTTGTAAATTTCTGAAAATAAAGGTTGCATTTTTCCTCATTACCCGCTATAATAAATAGCAGTGCTGAAATAGCTCAGTTGGTAGAGCACTTCACTCGTAATGAAGGGGTCGTGGGTTCGAGTCCCATTTTCAGCTGAAAACCTCGGAAAGATTACCTTTCCGAGGTTTTTTTACGCCTGCAGTTCTCTGTCACACAATTCCAGCGCCGCCGCAATCACCGCGTCCATATCGTAGTACCTGTACTCCCCCAGCCTTCCGCCGAAAATCACCTTCTTCTCCTCATCGGCCAGCTTTCTGTATTCCCTGTACAGTAAACTGTTTCTCTCATCGTTCACAGGATAATAGGGTTCATCCCCCGGCTTCCACTCTAAGCTGTACTCCCGGCTGATCACTGTCTTGGGAAACTCTCTGCCCTCCTCGTCTTTCCCAAATACGAACCACTTGTGCTCGATAATCCGGGTCCAGGGGGTCTCCCGGTCCGTGTAATTCACTGCCGCGTTGCCCTGGAAGTTGGGCAGGTCCAGCACCTCCGTCTCAAAGTACACAGAGCGGTATTCCAGCGCTCCCAGCCGATAGTCATAGAACCCGTCTATGGGCCCGGTGTAGACCACCTTATCCGCCAGAGCGTCAAGTTCCTCCCGGTGCTCCAGATAATCCGTACACAGGCGCACCTCGATTCCCTCCAGCAGATTTTCTACCAGCCGGGTATAGCCGCCTATGGGGATTCCCTGGTACAGGGCATTGAAATAATTGTTATCAAAAGTAAGCCGCACCGGCAGCCGCTTGATAATAAATGCCGGAAGTTCCTTACAGTCTCGCCCCCATTGTTTCTCTGTGTAGCCCTTCACCAGCTTCTCAAAGATATCCCGTCCCACCAGGGAAACGGCCTGCTCTTCCAGGTTCGCAGGCTCCGTGATAGCCGCCTCCCTTTTTTGCTCCTCTATCTTGGCCGCCGCTTCCTGGGGCGTTGTCACACCCCACATTTTGTTAAAGGTATACATGTTGAAGGGCAGGGAATATAATTCCCCTTTATAATTTGCCACCGGGGAATTGGTGAAGCGGTTGAACTGCGCGAACTGCGTAATATAATTCCACACACGCTCATTGTTGGTGTGAAAAATATGGGCTCCGTATTTGTGAACCGGGATTCCCTCCATCTTTTCCGTATAGATATTGCCCGCCACATGGGGCCGCTTGTCCACCACCAGAACCGACTTGCCCCGAGTCTTGGCCTCATGGGCAAAGATCGAGCCGTACAGGCCCGATCCCACTACCAGATAATCATAATGCATACTATTTATTCCTCCAGAATATACGCCCAATCCCTCTGCCAGTCCTCCATGCTGAGCAGATTATACTTGACGCCTTTCACAACAATATACTGGCTGGTAATAATATGGGGCGCCCTGGCCGCCATCTCACTCAGGGCCTCGTCACAGATCTCCCGGCAGTTTTTCAGATCGGTCAATTGTCCGTTCTCAAATCCCCCATACTGTTTCCCGGTATATTCATTCTTACGCCCCTTATTCTGCGCGTCCTGCCGCGTTATGATAAACAGATTCTGACGATATCCGTTAATCCCGGGAATCTCATTGGAGTAAAAAGCCGCCACAATGTCATCCAGCTTTCGCAGATAACATCCGTAAATCGGCCAGATAGACAGGAAATAGTGCGGCGTGATAAAAAACACCGTCTCCTGTTTCCCGGCCGATCTGTTGGTCTTGCTTATGACTTTCACCGCATCCGGACTCAGCAGTTCCCGGTCGGCCTCCCGCAGTTCCTCCAAACTATACCCCGTCTGTTTCTGATAATACTCCAGATAGCCCGCCTGCCTATTTTTATCCAGCACCATACCCGGCACAAACATGGCCAGCCCGGGAAAGGCAAAAACGGCAAAAACTACAATACCGCCAACCACTTTCACAAACATCAGCAGCCCCCCAAACAATACGCCGCAGACAAGCAGCATGATACCGCCCGCCATCAGTCCCTTTCCGCCACCGCCCTGAGATCTGAAAGCCGCCAGCACACTCCCGTACTTATCAACCCTTTTCTTTAAATCCTTTGTCATCTCCGTTTTCATAAAAATCATTCTCCTCTTTTCGTTGTATGACTATTCGTTTATAACGTGAACATGGTTCTCGTCCAGAACCCGCAGATTGCTTATAGGATTCCCCGTGCAGTTCACCAGCCGCAGGGACGGAATCGAGGCCAGCACATGCATATCCGTCACATAGTTCTCCGAGAAATCTATCTCCTCCAGATTCACAAGGCTGCCTGCAAATTCCAGATCCTTGAGTTCGTTGTCCGCTACATCCAGCTTTCTCAGGCTGGGGAAATGCTCGAAAAAGTCCAGATGTTCCGCCAGGAACACATCATCGTAGTATACACTTGTCATTCCCCCCGAACTGTATACCTTCACATTCTCATACAGCCTTACACCGGCCATTTCCAGAGACTCCAGAGAAGAATTGTCTCCCACCCGGTCAAAATCAATCTCACACTCCATACCGCTTAACTTAAGTTCCCGGATGTTAGGCAGCGCAAATATGCCTGAGATATCCTCATATGTCACCATTCCGCCCAGATTCAAATATTCCAGCGAGGAAATATTCTTGACAAAGGCCAGGGATCTGTCCTGATAAAAAGTGGTACAAGTCAGTCTTTTCAGCTGAGTCAGCCCCGACAGATCAATATTGGACGGCATGTCACAGCTGCGCAGAGTCAGTTCCTCCAGTTCTGTCAATTTGGACAAAAACGCACAGGAGTCAAAGTTGTCCAGCGTCAGTCTCTTAAGCCCGGTCAGACCTGCAAGGGACGGCTCCTCGCAGTTATAGGGTTTCTCCAGTGACAATTCCGTAAGCCCCGTGAGAGCGGCTACAGCGTCCATACTTTTCAGTTCCCCGCAGTCCGTCACCGAAAGCCTCTCAAGACCCTCCAGCGCCTCTATTCCGTCAAGACTCAAAAGTTCCCCGTCGGAGAGACCGAGGCTTTTCAGCTGGGGCATCCTCTTTAAGAAGTCCAAAGATTTCAGATTTTCCGATTCAATATAAAGTTCCTCCAGATTCCCCATGGCAGCAAAAACGGCGAAGTCGCTTATGGCATCCGCATCCTCCAAAGTGAGGGACTTCAGCTGCCCCAGCGCCACCACCTCATTCACATCGCTCATATCGTCGGCATCTATGGTGAGACTCTCCAGATTGGGGAATAGATCCAGCCCCTCCAGACTTTTTACCGAACTGCCCAGAGACAGCTGGCGGATGGTGGCAGGATCGTCCAAAGCCCGGGCCGCGTCCGCCAGGGAACTGAAGGACGCCGAAAGACTCTCCAGTGAAAGCCCCTGCAAATCGCACTGAGAAAGGGAGCCCTTTATATCCAGCTTTTTAAGTCCCCCAAACATATACAGTCCCGAATAGCCCCTGTCGCTCCCGGAGGGGAAGGTGAGCCATTCCAGCTGCGCGTCAGGGTTTTCCAGCGGATTTTCAAAGCTGTAGCCAATGTACATATTATCAAAATCACTTCGATCCGCAATCCACTGGATCTGATCCAGTTCCTCCTGCGTCACGCTGTCCGCCTCTTTTCCAAAGACGGTGACAACCATCTGCTCCAATATGCCGGAAAGGGCTTCCTGGCCCTCCTCTTCTTTGTCCGTGGTATAGGGATTGTATGTGTTGATACTCGCCGCCATGGACTCCACAACCTCCCGCTGCGCCGCCTGCCTTGCGGCCTCCCGATCCTGTGCCCTCCAGTAGGCTCTGACTCCCACCAGGACAAACAGACAGAGCACACCGATTATAGAGCCAACAATGGAACCCTTGGACACCGACTCCGATTTGCCTTCCTGGGGCGCCGGTTCCCACCGGGGAATCCGACGCCCGCCGGGCATCCCCTGACCTGCCGCCGGATCCCACTGGGGGGCCCGGCGGGCGCCGGGCGCTTCCTGACCCGCATCTATAATGTATTCATTGCCGCAATATTCGCACTGAACCTTCTTGGCGCCCTCGGCGGGCATCTTCAAGGCGCTGCCGCATCCGGGACATTTTAAATCCGTTATTTTTACTGTATCTCCCATGTCATTTCTCCTATTAAGAGTTCCGCTGCCTCCCTGCCAGCACCATTCCCAACGGAAGAACTCCCGGCCAAAATACGGCCAGTAGTTCTTCCAGGCGCTGGCAGGGAGGCTGCTGTTAAGAGTTCCGCTGCCTCCCTGTCTGCACCATTTTGCTACTTCAGCTTCTCCCCGCACTCCGGGCAAAATCTGGGATCGCCGTCAATGGCGGCATTACATTTGGGACATTTTTTTGCCAGCGGCGTCCCGCACTCCGGACAAAAACGCCCCTTTGCCGGTATCTTTCTGCCACAGCCGGGACATGCCATCTGCATATCCGGCCCCGGACTCTCCTTGGGCTCTTCGGTCCTGATTTCCCTGCTGATCTCTCCAAAAGCTGACCCCATTGCGCCGCTCATGCCCAGGCCCATGCCTGTACCAATGCCCGCGCCCATGAACAGTGCGCCGGCTGATCCGGGGTTGGTGGCCGCTCCCTCCAGGGCGTCAAAAGACCTCTCCTGTCTGTAGTCGAATCCGATAATATCCATCTCCGCCTTTTTAGCCAGAGCGTCCTTCAATTTCTTTACCGAAGGGTCATCCTCCGGGACACTGATTTCATTTACATAAAAATTAATCAGCTTGATCCCGTACTCCGCCATATCCGGCTCGATTCTCTCCTTCATATACCCGGAGAGTTCGTCGATATACGCATTTATCTCCATAACGCTGATCTGCTTTTTCAAAAGATAGGAGGACAGGGCATCTTTGACCTTGGTGACGCATAGACCCCTGAAATGATTCACAAGCATGTTCCTGTCAAAAGCCGGCATGGTTCCCACAAGCTTTACCAGAAATTTCATTGCGTCCTCCACCCGGATACCAAACATGCCGTTGGCACGGACCGGCACAAATATCCGGTATCTGGAATCCTGCATTTGGATGGGAGACGGCGTCCCCCATTTGACATCCAGGGTGGAAAGCTTATTGACATACCACACCTCTGCCGCAAAAGGGGATCTGCCGCCGAAGGGCAGATTTATGATCTTGTTCAAAATGGGAATGTTCTGCGTCTCCAGGGTATGCCTTCCGGCCCCAAATACATCCATCGCTCTCCCGTCCCTGAACAGAACTGCCTCCTGGGATTCATTCACGATCAGCTGCGTCCACGTCCCCAGTTCCTCCTCCGGGAACTTCCAGGCAAGCAGACCGGGCTCCCCGTTATACTTTACAACATCTACAATCGCCATTTTACCGTTTCCTCCGTCCATACTATTTTAACTATTCTATTATTGCTTTTCACACTCCTGTGAAAGCAATATCCGCCGCCTTCAGCAGCTTCACTGCTGCACATGCACATCCAGCTGGGGATAGGGAATCTGGATACCGGCCCGATCCAGAGCATACTTGACCCCCTCCGTCAGGCGGTAACGCCCGTCCCAGTATTCCTCGTTGGTGAACCAGCAGCGAATGATCAGCTGTATGGCGCTGTCTCCCAGCGAATCCACCACCACACGCATCTCCCGATCCTTCAACACCGCCGAATCCCCTGACAGCAAATCCATCAGCGCCTCTCTGGCAACCCGGATGTCGGAACCATAGGAAATCCCCACGGAGATATCGCATCTGCGGTACTTGTCCGTGGTGATATTCACCAGGCTGCCGTTGGCCAGGGTTCCGTTGGGTAATACCACAGTCCGGTTGTCCGGGGTCAGCAGCTTGGTGTAAAACAGCTGGATCTCCGTCACCGTGCCCTCCTTGCCGCCCTCGTCAATGATATAATCCCCCACCAGAAAAGGTTTTAGAATCAGGATCAACACTCCTCCCGCCAGATTGGAGAGACTCCCCTGCACCGCCAGGCCGATGGCCACGCCTGCGGACCCCAGCAGAGCCACTACGCTGGCAGCGTCCACGCCGAAGCCCCCGGCAATCATGAAGATCAGCAGAATATACAGCACCGTCTTGAGAAAAGAATCGGTAAACTGCTGGACCCCCACATCCACCTTTCCCCGCACCAGGGATTTTTTTACAAGCTTGCGGACCAACTTGATCACCTGCACCCCCAGCAGGAATACCACCAAGGCCAGCACGATCCGCAGTCCCATATTCATTGCCTTTTCCGGCAGTTCGGAGAAAAATTTCTCTATCGCCCCGGGGTCAAGCTGGGATGTCTGCCCGGTGGCTGCCCTGGGAACAATTACACGTACAAACATTTTATTACTGCTCCTTTCAGCCTACTGGGATACCGCCTCCCTTTTTTTCTTTCCATCTGCAGTACCTACCGTTTTATCGGAAACCTTCTTCTTCCCCGACGCAGTCATACCTGCGGCGCTGACCTGCTTTTTCGGAGCCGCCTTCCCCCCAGCGCCTGCCGCCTTCTTAGAAGCAGCCTTCTCCCCAGCTTCTGTCGCCTTTTCCGTATCGCTGTCCTTCCCGGCCACCGTTCTACCCGATGCCTTCTTGGGGGTATTTTCCTTGATCAGCGCCAGCTTTTTACGCACACGCTCCTCGATGACCCGGTTCAGTTCTGCCTCGGTGTATGGTTCAAAGCGCAGGATACTCAGAGACAGAGGTGCCAGCTTGACGCTGATAGACACCGCCTGCTCGTCCCACTCAATGTCCTGCGCGGCCAGGGCCTTCTTATTTACCACCCCTGTGCCGCCGTATATTTTTTCATCCGTATTCAGAATTTCCTTATATTTGCCGTCAAAAGGAACGCCTGTGCGAATCTCCTGAGCCACCCCCGCAAAATTCGCCACCACCAGCAGCATATCCGCAGCATCCCTGCCCTTCCGCAGATAACTCAGATAGCAGTCATTGCCGGAGATGGCATTGATCCAGGCAAAACCCGTGGGATCCTGATCCAATTCATACAGGGCGGTCTCCCTGCGGTACAGATGGTTCAAATCCTTATATAACTCCGCCACGCCCTTGTGCTCCGGCACCTCCAGCAGTTCCCACTGCACTCTCCTGTTCTCGTTCCACTCGTCAAATTCCGCCAACTCCTGGCCCATAAACAGCAGCTTCTTGCCGGGATGAGTCATCATGTAGGCGTAGGTCAGACGCAGATTGGCCAGCTTTTCCTCCCTGCTGCCGGGCATCTTCCCCGCCATGGTGGCCTTGCCGTGCACCACCTCGTCGTGGGAGAACACCAGCTGGAATTTCTCGCTGTAGGCATAGATCATGCTGAAAGTAAGCTCCCCGTGGTGATGGCTGCGGAAATAGGGATCCATCCGGATATAGCCCAGATAATCATTCATAAAGCCCATGTTCCACTTTAAGTCAAAGCCCAGGCCGCCCTTGTCCAGCGCCTCGGTGATCAGGGGGAACGCGGTGCTCTCCTCCGCGATGGACAACACGCCTGGATTGCGCTTTTTCAGGATGGAGTTCAGATGCTTGATCATCTCCATGGCCTCCAGATTCTCCTTGCCGCCGTACATGTTGGCCACCCATTCCCCGTCATTTTTGCCATAGTCCAGATACAGCATGCTGGCCACGGCGTCCATGCGGATGCCGTCCGCGTGAAATTTCTCCACCCAGAACAGCGCATTAGCTATCAGATAGTTGGACACCTGGGGCCTTCCGTAATTGTAGATCAGCGTTCCCCAGTGGGGATGAAAGCCCTGACGGGGATCCTGATGCTCATACAGGCATGTGCCGTCAAAGCCGGACAATCCATGGGTATCTCTGGGAAAATGAGCCGGCACCCAGTCCAGAATCACGCCGATGCCCGCCTTGTGCAGTTCGTTGACAAAATACATAAAGTCCTCGGGGCTGCCGTACCGGGCAGTGGGTGCATAATAACCAATGACCTGGTACCCCCAGGATCCGTCGAAGGGATGCTCCATGATGGGCATCAGTTCCACATGGGTATAGCCCATCTCCTTCACATAGGCCACCACCTTGGGGGCAATGTCTCTGTAATTGGCGTATGGCTCGCCTTCCCGGGGCTCCAGAAAGGAACCCATATACATCTCATAGACGCTGACAGGGGCATTACCCCCCTGAAATTCTTTGCGTTCTCTGATAAACTCCTCATCTTCCCAGGTAAAATGGCCGATGTCCGCCACCACGGAGGCGTTGTCCGGGCGAAGCTGTGCCGCGTTGCCATAGGGGTCCGATTTCAGGAAAGTCAGTCCTCCCCTGGCCTTGATTTCAAACTTGTAGATGCTGCCCACGCCCACCTGGGGAATGAACAGTTCAAAGATACCGCTGTCCCACAAGCGGCGCATCTGGTGGGCACGGCCATCCCATCTGTTGAAATCCCCCACCACACTGACCCGCATGGCATTGGGGGCCCATACGGCAAAATAGGTTCCCTCCTCCCCGTCCAGAGTACAGGGATGCGCTCCCAGCTTTTCATATATAGTATAATGGATACCGGCGTCGAACTTTTCCGTGTCTTTTTTGGTGATCATGGGGGTATGCCGATAAGGATCCTGCACCCGAACCACATTTCCGTCCTGATCCGTCGCCACATAGCAGTATGCTCCCAGTTCCTTCTCCGGTATCAGCACCGCAAAAAATCCCTCCTCATCAGCCATGTCCATGGGATATTCCCTGCCGCTCTTCACCAGCTGCAAAGTCATCTCCACCGCCCCCGGATAAAACGCCTGTACCAGCATCTGGCTGCCCGCCTTGTGAGGACCCAGCAGATCGTGAGGGTGGTCGCACTCGGAGTAGACAATCTCTTCTATCGCAGGCCAATTCATTAGTTTATACAGCTTATTGTCCATAGTCGCCTCTTTTCTGTATGGCTTCTTTATTATTTTGGATTCCGCATCCGTCCTGAAAGCAGGCAAGTCCCTTGTTTGGCATATGGCAGCTTGGGCGTCCATATGCCTTGCGGCGCGCTTTTGGGCAGATGCTGTTATATTATTATCCTTGCGCTGCGGGTGCCATACTGCCGCAGGAAAAGGTATGTACAAACAGCCCGCTTCTGAGTTTGGGCTCAAACCAGGTGGACTTGGGGGGCATCAGCCTGCCCGCATCCGCCACGGCAAACAACTCATAGATGGAGGTGGGATACAGGGCAAAAGCCACCTCCATATCCGTCTGCGTCCTTCTCTCCAGTTCTTCCAGCCCGCGGATTCCTCCCACAAAGTCAATGCGCTTGTCGGTCTTGGGATCCCCGATGCCCAGAATGGGCGCTAAGAGATGCTCCTGCAAAATAGATACGTCCAGCCCCTCCACCGCGTCCTGGCTGCGAATGTCCCCATGGGCTGTGAGACGATACCACTGCCCGTGCAGATACATGCCGAACTGGCACTTTTTCTCCGGCCTGCAGGGGGATTCCCCCAGACATTCCACATCAAATTTCTCTCTGATTTTTTCCAGAAAAGCTTCCTGGTCATACCCGTTTAAGTCCTTCACCACCCGGTTATAGTCCAGGATTTTCAATTCATCTGCGGAAAACAGCACCGACAGGAAAAAGTTGTACTCCTCCTCCCCGGTGTGGGACGGATTCATCTCCCTGCGCCCAAGTCCCACCTTCACGGCGGAGGCGCAGCGGTGGTGTCCGTCCGCAATATAGATTTGCTCCATGGCGGCAAAAGTCTCTCGAATGGTCCGCATCTGCTGCTCGTCAGACACTACCCAGACTCTGTGCGTGATGCCGTCCTGCGCGGTAAAGTCATAGACCGCCGGGCCCTCTGTCACCTGGGCTATCACCTGCTGCAGCGCCGCCTGGTTGCGGTAGGCCAGGAAAATGGGACCTGTCTGGGCATTGCAGGCGTCCACATGGCGAATCCTGTCCTGCTCCTTGTCCGCACGGGTGTTCTCATGTTTTTTGATCACCTGGTTCAGATAGTCGTCAATGGAAGCGCAGGCCACAATGCCCTTCTGACTCCGTCCCTCCATGACCTGTTCATAGATATAGTAGCAGGGCTTGTCCTCCTGGACAAAACGGCCATCCCTTATCCACTGCCACAGCATGTCATGGGCTTTCTCATAGACACAGTCCGCATAGATGTCAACATCGGGAGCAAACTGGGTCTCCGCGCGGTCAATAGAGAGAAAAGAGCCGGGGTGTTTTTTCACCTCCGCCATCGCTTCTTCCCTGTTGTATACGTCATAGGGCAGGGCCGCGATTTCCGCCTCGAGCCCCCGGGCCGGCCTGTATGCCTGAAATGGTCTGATATCTGCCATATTTTCCTCCTTGGATATAGTTTTCTGTCAAATAACACTTTTCTTCTTATCATATCAAAAATAGCTATACACCACAAGCGTTAAAGTGTTATAATTAAGAAAAATTTTGTGAGGAGTGATGCGCTATGACAGACGAGAACCGTGCTATTTTAAAGAGAATTAACGATTACGCGGAACAGGTGATGGGAGATATCGATCCGCAAAAAGTCCCTGTCTCCGCCCAGATTGAGAAGCTGAAGCCGATCATGCAGGAGATCGCTGATGAGAAAAATATGGCTTTGGAAGATATGTTTATCCTGTATATGGATATTCAATCCGAAGCTTCCTGTGCCACGCAGCAGAAGCTTTCCGAGGAACTGCAGGATCTGAATGACGGCAGCGGAATGCCAATTCTGATCCGGTGACGGCCTGGCAGACCGGCGGTGTTTTGCTTGGCAGGATATATACAGACGGGATTTCCTTTGATGCAGGAAATCCCGTCTGTATTGCTGTCCTATTCATTTGCTATGACAATACTCAAATCTTCTTTCCTTTGGATTGCTGTCCGCCCATAATGCGATAATAAGTCCGCATCACCAGAAGTACCGCCATCACCGGCATCCTGCGGAACCATCCGCCGCATTTCGCCCATCTCACCAGGCGGGCAAGGTTCTCCCTTTGGTCCTCATGGGACTTTTGAATTAATTATTTTTTATTGCATTGTATTGTTCACGTGAAGTATTAAAATATGTAGAATTATATAAACATCCTTTATTATACCCATAGCAATTCCAGTTGCTGAACCAATTTGTAGGTTTACTGGACGCTCCACAGTATATTTTCACATAACTGGTGCCATAAAACATTCCATCTGTATAAGCTGGAGTCACACTTCCTTGGGGATTTCCTATTCTCTCAACAGAATCTGGAATATACATTGTTAAAAGTTTCTTACAATTTATAAACATATAACATCCCATATATGTCACACTGTCGGGAATATTTACATCACGAAGCACAGAGCAGCTTTGGAATACTCCATGTCTCAGGCTTTCGACACCATATGGCAACTCTACTGTTACTAAGTTGATATTTCCAGCAAATGCATTTTGACCTATTTCTGTCACCGTTGCAGGAATTTCAATGTCAGAATCACTTCCTACAATCCCCATTGTCTCAAATTTCCATCCACTAAAAGCAGATTCTCCAATATATGTCAGTCTGTCAGGTAATATACATCTTATATGCTCCACATTTTGGTTGTATCCAACATATGAAAAGCATTCATTAGGAATCTCTGCTATTTTAGATGGAATTATAATAACTCCATCCAACTGAATATTCAAGCAGTTGTAAAATGCACCATTTCCTAATACTTCAAGGTTTTGAGGCAATAATTCATTGAGAACCGTCACTAGATTTTCACATTTATAGAATGCCTGAGCCCCAATTCGTGTTACTGTACCTGTCATCTCAACACTTGTTAATCCCGTGCATTCTCTAAAAGTCAGATCCCCAATCCGTGTAACACCATCGGCAATTTTAACACTGATATTGTGTGCTTTGTTTATGTACCAGGGAGTATATTGATAAGAGCAATCAATATAATTATAAACATAATCTATAGCTTTTCCTGAACCTTCAGTTAATATAAATTTACTTAATTTAGGATTTGTTGATGTAAATGTGTATTTTCCAAATTCACATGACAAAGGAATAGTTATTTCTTCTAAATTAGTGCATCCATCTACAAAACAGCCACCTAATTTTGTTATAGTATCTGGTAGGACAATAGATCTTAATTGTTTACACATCTTAAATGCATTTCTGCCTATAGTCGTTACACCCTCTGGAACAACCAGCTTAACTGCACTACCCAGTTCATCATTATGATTTAGTATGTAGTACAGACCTTCTTTGTCACTTTGGTATCGAGTGTCTGACAGATATTTTGTTATATCCAGTCCATAAACATTTGCCAGTTCATCAAAACTTGCAACTAGCTCATCATTCTCATCATAGAGACCTGCATCTTGCTTTCCACCACATTTTTCGCAAACACCACCTACATATTGATGTGCCAATGGGATTATTTCGCTGTAGCTGTCACCACAAGCACAGGTATATGTTCTTTCACCTGTTTCTGTGCATGATGCCTCTTTTGTTATTGTTTCTGCATAATTATGGCTTGTTGCCGGAATGGTTTCTGTATAACTATCTCCGCAAATACAAACATACGTTCTTTCACCTGTTTCTGTGCATGATGCCCATTTGGTTATTATTATTGAATAATTATGGCCTGTTGCCGGAATGGATTCTGTATAACTGTCTCCACAAATACAAATAAATGTTTTGATTCCATCCTCTGTACAAGTTGGTTCTTTTGTTATCTTTTCAGTATAATTATGTTCAATAACAGATGATGCCTTTACATAACATGGTCTGATACCATACTGTATACTTGCTGTTGTTACCACGGCCCCTGTATATGCTATGCTATATGTGAATTTGTTTGTACCTGATATAGGGGTTCTAAGAAAATATCCATATCTTCCTGTTGAGGATGATTTTAAGTCAACTACCCCATCACAATTTAAATCCCACATAGTTGATATTTCTATACCATTAATATTAACTTTATTATATTTAATCGCTTCTTCCAGACTTAGGATAAAAACTTTATCTATCGCATTTGTACCGCTATAACTACTAACAGGGCCATATGAAGAAGCAGTTTGCATATCATAATCTTTAGCAGTTTTTTGATATGAATATGCTGTTGTCACTGTCGTATCAACATTTAATAAATCTTCCAGATCTGAAGTATCTCCATTCAATTTACTTCTTATAGAATTTAGTCCCCAATCCTTGACAAAGGAATTATTGCTGACCCCCATAGTCAGAATATTTCCAGGAATAAAATCTTTCGCTATGAATAAAGCTCCTTTTGTTTCTCCTGTTGAATCCACATAGGCATCATCTATACAAATAAATTCAAGAGTTTGTCCTGCTATTATTCTGGTTTCAGTGTCTCCTATGCTAACTTTATCTAATTTACAATGAAATTTCATGCCACATTTTGTACATATCTCATTTTCATAGCTATGGTCCACTGCAGGTATGGTCTCTGTATAGCTGTCTCCGCAGACACAAGTAAATGTCTTTTCACCTGCTTCTATACAGGTTGCCTCTTTGCTGATTGCTTCGCTATAACTATGTTCATGATTTGGATTAAGTTCCCCGCAATCTGTACATTTATCATCTTCTCCATAATTGTGTCCAGGTGCGGATATGGTTTTTTCATTACCAGAAACTGTTTCTAAGTTATCGCTTGGTTCATTATTTTCTGGAACATATTGCCCTGCATCATCAAATTCAATCCCTTCCAACGGGCTTTCACTGATTACGATTTCTGCATCTGTTGCGTAAGCAGGAATCACACCACCCGAAAGCACAGAAAAACTAAGGATAACTGCCATCAATCTTGGTATATGTTTTTTTATGTTCATAATTTTTCCCTCTTGCCTTTTATTACTTATAAGAAGCCAGTCCCAGATACAAGAAGCATAATGCAGTAAAACAGAATGTTACTCTTATCCCCTATCTGGACTTTGAACACACTACCATTATTCTGATTATTGTCATCTATAGATTTGATGACAACCTTGGCACTTCCCGTCCACCATGTCGATTGGTGTCCACGACATATCCATGAGAAAAAACCGCTAATCTTATTTAGTAGTCTCCAAAGGATTATGTCAAGTTAAAAAGCTCCTAAACCGCCGCTTAAGAGCTTTTTCCCGCAACATACTATTTTACAACTCTGACTCTGAACACGCCGTCAATCTTCTCCAGCGCCTCAATAATCTCTGCCGTAGGAGCACTCTCCACATCAATCATGGTGTAGGCCACCTCGCCTCTGGATTTATTGGTCATATCGCTGATGTTGATGCCCTTCACGCCGAACTCGGCGGTAAACTGGGTGATCAGATTGGGAATGTTCTTGTGGAAAATGGCCACACGTCCCGCCTTGGAGCAGATGCCCATGTCGCAGGCCGGATAGTTCACGCTGTTGCGGATATTGCCATTCTCCAGATAATCCATGATCTCCTCCACAGCCATCACCGCACAGTTGTCCTCGGACTCCTCTGTGCTGGCGCCCAGATGGGGAATCACGATGCAGCCCTTCTGCCCTGCCGTGGTGGGATTGGGGAAATCGGACACATAGCGGGCGATCTTGCCGCTCTGCAGCCCCTCCAGCACATCCTTCTCATTGGCCAGCAGATCCCTGGCAAAATTCAGCAGCACCACGCCCTCCTTCATCTTGGCGATGGACACCGCATTGATCATACCCTTAGTGGAGTCCAGCAGGGGCACATGGATGGTGATATAATCGCAGTCCGCATAGATATCGTCCACATTCAGCACATGTTTCACGGAGCGACTCAGGTTCCAGGCCGCATTGACGGACAGATAGGGGTCATATCCATATACCTCCATGCCCAGAGACACTGCGGCATTGGCTACCTTCACGCCGATGGCTCCCAGGCCGATGACGCCCAGCTTCTTGCCCATAATCTCGGTTCCGGCAAAGTTCTTCTTCTCCTTCTCCGCCGCCTTGGCAATATCCGCGTTGTCCGCAGACGCCTTGACCCAGTCGATACCGCCAATCACATCCCTGGCGGCCAGCAGCATACCTGCCAGCACCAGTTCCTTCACGCCGTTGGCATTGGCGCCGGGGGTGTTGAACACTACCACGCCCTTCTCCGCGCATTTATCCAGGGGGATATTGTTCACCCCTGCGCCCGCCCGGGCCACCGCCAGCAGCCCTGCGGGAATCTCCATCTCATGCATGGAAGCGCTGCGTACCAGGATGCCGTCGGCCTCCTGCACGTCCGCCGTAATCTGATACTTGTCGCTGAAATTCTTAAGTCCCACATCCGCAATGGGATTCAGACAATTAATTTTGTACATCAGGCATTCTCCTCCTCGAATTTCTTCATAAACTCCACCAGCTTCTCCACGCCTTCTATGGGCATGGCATTGTAGATGGAAGCCCTCATGCCGCCCACGGTTCTGTGGCCCTTCAGGTTCTCAAAGCCTGCCGCCTTGGCCTCCTTGACAAATTTCGCATCCAACTCCTCATTGCCTGTGACAAAAGGCACATTCATCAGGGAGCGATCCTCCCTGCGCACAGTGCCCTTAAAGAGCCTGCTGCTATCCAGGAAATCATACAGGATCGCCGCCTTCTTCTCGTTGTGGGCCTTCATGGCCTCCAGGCCGCCCTGCTTCTTGATCCACTTGAACACCTTGCCGCAGATATAGATGCCGTAAGCAGGCGGGGTGTTGTACATGGAACCATTGTCCGCATGGATCTTGTACTTTAACATGGTGGGCGTACCCGGCAGCACATCCTCGGTGATCAGATCCTCCCGGATAATCACGATGACCACGCCCGCAGGGCCGATATTTTTCTGCACACCGCCGTAGATCACACCATACTTGGTCACATCCACGGGCTCGGACAAAAAGCAGCTGGATACGTCCGCCACCAGAGTCTTGCCCTTGGTGTTGGGCAGGGTCTTAAACTTGGTTCCGTAGATAGTGTTGTTCTCGCAGATATACACATAGTCCGCGTCCTCACTGATGGGCAGATCGGAGCAGTCGGGTATATAGGAAAATGTCTGGTCCTCCGAGGAGGCAATCTTGTTGGCCTTGCCGTAGATGCAAGCCTCCTGGTAGGCCTTCTTGGCCCACTGACCCGTCACAATATAATCAGCCACCTTATTCTTCATCAGATTCATGGGGATCATGGCAAACTGCTGGCTGGCTCCGCCCTGTAAAAACAATACCTTATAATTGTCAGGGATGTTCATCAGTTCCCTCAGATCGGCCTCCGCCTCCTGAATAATGGCCTCGTAAGCCTTGGACCTGTGGCTCATCTCCATCACGGACATACCGGTTCCCCGATAATCTAACATCTCCTCTGCAGCTTCTTTCAGTACTTCTTCAGGCAAAACTGCGGGGCCTGCCGAAAAATTGTAAACTCTTGACACTTCCTCTTCCTCCTCTTTATTTAGAGCTTTGCAGATTCCCCTTCACTCTCCAATTCTATGATCGGTGTCTGGCTCCTTAGGCGTTCATACATGGATCGCACATTTATGTGCCGCATCCATCCGAGAATCTACTGTCCCATATGATTCATTTATTTTATATCCAAAACACACTTTAGTCAACTACTTTGTTAAAATATTAGTCTGCACCTACCCTCTGTCAGTAAAACATCACCACCGGCGTCCCCTTCTCCACCAGTTCATACAACTCGCTCATCACGTCCGGAGGTGTATTGATACAGCCGTGGGATCCGTTGGTCAGGTAAATCTCCCCGCCAAAATCCCTGCGCCAGTCGGCATCGTGTATGCCCACATTGCCCACCACCGGCATCCAGTATTTCACGGGAGTGGCATAGTCCGCTCCCCGCAGGATACGGTTTCTCTGCTTGGCATAGACAAAATTGATCCCCTCCGGGGTATTCCATCTGCGCCGGGCATTGCCGGTGACCACATCCACAGAGACCAGGCACTCGCCGTTCTGGTAATAATACATGCGCTGCTGCCCCATGTCCACTTCGATGTAGGTATCCCCGATATCGTCCAGCCCCCTGCAGAACCCTTCCTGAAGATACGCGGGCTTATGCACCAGGGGCTCCTGCCGCTGGTAAAACAACTCCTCCGTGAGAAATTCCACCTCTGCCTCCACATCCAGCTGTGTGCCATAGGTCTTGTACGCCACCTGCACCACCCGTCCTTCCGTGGTCTGGAAATCCCTGGTGGTATCCACCGTGTCATACTGCCCTGCCAACTGCTCCACCCACTCCCTGACCCCATCGGCGCTGAGTATAAGTTCCTCCCGTTCCCATACGGGACACCCGGTGCTGTCTTTTTGCAGAAAGGAGGCCAGTATCTCCGGTGTCAATTCAATCTGTTCGGCCCCCATGTCATAGACCGGGCTGCTGTGCAAAAAAGACTGTAACTCCGCAAAACGCTGTCTCTGCAGAACATCCGCCGCCGTATCCTCCAATTCCACATAGCAATCCCCCTGCCCCACATGTACCTGGTAGTTCTCACTTTCCAGACATTGCTGCACATAGTCGCAGAGTTTTTCCGTATCCAACCGCCGGCTTTTCCCATCATAGAGGACATAGGGCTCTTCCCCGTCCTCCCCCACCCGGATCTCCACCTCTGTGCTTCGCTCCTGTGCCGCCTGCACCCAGTCCATGCCTGCCACCAGTTCCCTTAATTTCTCATGGTTCCATCTGGTCTGAGGAAACAGATGCTGCTCCACTGTCTCACTCTGACTTAGCCAGGCGGTCTGCCTGCTGCGCAGATATGCATACAGGCTGTCCGTGTAGTCCACGCAGTAATCCGCTCTGGCCAGATCCAGCGGCCAACTCCGCCCCAATTCGTCAACAATCATAAACTCCGGTATCTCCGCGTTCTTCACCAGTTCGCTGTTTACTTCTTCCACTGTCATGCCGGTACAATATATGCCGTTAATCCAGGTATTTACCACAAAGGTCCTTCCATAGTACCAGATCAGGAGCAGGAAGCCGCCCAGCGTCACAAAAGTCACACAGAGAATCGTCAGCAGACATATGCGAAACATCTTTTTCATTGTAAATCACCATCACGCCGGAAATGCAACGGCTTTTCCGGCAATCCCCCTTTTGTGTACCGCAAGCCTGCCAACGATACAACAGCTTTATTCCTTAATTTATATGCGGCAGCTGCTCTTTTTGTGTCCTGTCAAAAAGTATTATTCCCCGCATGCCGCTTTACAGGTCGTCCCCGTCAAACACTTCATTGATGGGCGCCCCGGCGGGCACCATGGGAAATACCTTGTCGTCCTCGGGAATCACGCACTCAATCAGCACCGGGGCCTTGAGGGCCAATGCCTTCTCCAGCGCAGGCGCAAATTCCTCCTTTTTTGTCACCCGGACAGCGCTGCAGCCCAGCCCCTCCGCCACCTTGCAGAAATCCACCTTGTCGTTTAAGACTGTCTGAGAATACCGCTTACCGTAAAACAGAGTCTGCCACTGGCGCACCATCCCCAGCACATGGTTGTTGATCACCACCTGAATAATGGGGATATTGTAGCGGCTGGCGGTGGCCAGTTCGTTCATATTCATGCGGAAGCATCCGTCACCGGCGATATTGATGCAGATCTTATCCGGCTGACCCACCTGCGCGCCAATACAGGCTCCCAGACCGTAGCCCATGGTGCCCAGGCCGCCGGAGGACAGGAAAGTACGGGGGCTGGTATAGTGGTAATACTGAGCCGCCCACATCTGATGCTGTCCCACATCGGTGGTGATGATAGCCTCACCCTTAGTGATCCTGTCGATCTCCTCCATCACGTAGGGACAGGATAAGCCTTCCCTGTCATATTTCAGCGGGTAGGTACTCTTTAAATCCTGGATCCGCTTCATCCAATCGGAATGGTTCTGAGGCTCCAGCTTTTCATTAATGGCAGCCAGCACATCTTTCAAATCCCCGATCAGGGAGGCATCCACCCGAATATTTTTGTTGATCTCCGCAGCGTCGATATCAATGTGGATGATCTTGGCCTCCTCCGCAAATTTTTTCGGATTGCCGGTCACCCGGTCGGAGAACCTGGCTCCCAGTGCGATCAGCAGGTCACACTGGCTCACGCCCAGATTGGAGGTCTTGGTGCCATGCATACCGATCATGCCGGTATAGCGGGGACTGTTGCCGTCAAAGGCGCCTTTGCCCATCAGTGTATCACACACCGGAGCATCCACCAGTTCCGCGAACCGGTCCACCTCCTGGGAGGCGCCGGAAATCACCGCGCCGCCGCCCAGATAGATATAGGGGCGTCCGGCCTGGTTGATCAACTCCACCACCTGCTCAATCTCCTGCTGGGTAAAATGGCCTGCCCGTTCCAGTTCCCGGGGTTTTGCGGGTATGTATTCACATAGAGCCGCTGTCACATCCTTGGTGATATCCACCAGCACCGGGCCGGGGCGGCCGCTTCTGGCGATGTGGAACGCCTTGCGCAGGGTGTCCGCCAAAATCTCCACATTTTTCACGATATATCCATGTTTTGTGATGGGCATGGTCACACCGGCGATATCCACCTCCTGGAAAGTGTCTTTGCCCAGCAGGGGCAGGTTCACATTGGCGGTAATGGCCACCATGGGCACGGAATCCATATAGGCCGTAGCGATGCCCGTCACCAGGTTGGTAGCGCCGGGGCCGCTGGTGGCCATGCATACGCCCACTTTGCCCGTGGCCCTGGCATAACCGTCCGCCGCATGGGCCGCCCCCTGCTCATGGCTGGTCAGCACATGGCGGATCTCCGAACTGTGTTTATATAGGGCATCGTATATATTCAGGATCGTACCGCCGGGATAGCCGAACACGGTATCCACGCCCTGTTCCTTGAGACATTCTATTACGATCTCTGATCCTGTCAACTGCATGTAATCTTCCTCCTGTTCATGTCAATATTAAATATACATAACCTGAATCCTGATATTCCATTTTATACTACATAACGCCAGAATTTACCGTATTGCATTGGTTAAACGTATATGGCCGGCGTTATGTAGTCAGGTTACTCGGCAATTTTAACTGTTAAGCAGTATATATCAGATTTCCAGAATAGCTCCTCTGTTGCCGCTGGTCACCATCTTCTCGTATCGGGCCAGATAGCCGGTGGTCACCTTGGGCTGCCTGGGCTGCCATTTAGCTCTTCTGGCAGCCATCTCCTCGTCGGAAACCTTGATGTCCAGTTTTAGGCCGGGGATATCAATGCTGATGATATCTCCCTCCTCCACCAGAGCCATGGGGCCGCCCACTGCCGCCTCCGGGGATACATGGCCGATGGAAGCGCCTCTGGAGGCGCCGGAGAATCTGCCGTCGGTAATCAGCGCCACGCTGGATCCCAAACCCATACCCGCAATGGCGGAGGTGGGATTGAGCATCTCCCTCATGCCGGGACCGCCCTTGGGGCCCTCATAGCGGATTACTACCACGTCTCCCGCCACGATCCTGCCGCTCTTGATGGCCTCGATGGCGTCCTCCTCACAGTCAAAGACTCTGGCCGGGCCTTCATGCACCATCATCTCCTCCACCACGGCGGAACGCTTCACCACGGAGCCGTCCGGCGCAAGATTGCCCTTAAGAACAGCCAGTCCGCCGGTCTTGCTGTAAGGATTCTCCACGGGACGGATGACCTCAGGGTTCCTGTTTACCGCATTTGCGATATTTTCCCCGATGGTCCTGCCGGTCACGGTCATGCAATCGGTGTTCAGCAGACCGATATCCGCCAGTTCTTTCATCACTGCGTACACGCCGCCCGCCTCATTCAGGTCCTCCATGTAGGTGGGGCCTGCCGGAGCCAGATGGCACAGGTTAGGGGTCTTTTCGCTGATGGGGTTGGCAAAGCTTATGTCAAAATCAAAGCCGATCTCATGGGCAATGGCGGGCAGATGCAGCATGGAGTTGGTGGAACAGCCCAGGGCCATATCCACCGTCAGGGCGTTCATGATTGCCTCCTTGGTCATAATATCTCTGGCACGGATATTCTGCCTCAGCATCTCCATCACCGCCATGCCCGCATGTTTCGCCAGCTTGATACGCTCGGAGTACACCGCCGGTATGGTGCCGTTGCCCGCAAGGCCCATGCCCAGCGCCTCCGTCAGGCAGTTCATGGAATTGGCGGTGTACATGCCGGAACAGGAACCACAGGTAGGACACACCTTGTTCTCAAATTCACACACGTCCTCCTCGGTCATGGTGCCCGCCGCGTAGGATCCCACCGCCTCAAACATAGAGGACAGGCTTCTTTTCTGCCCTTTTACATGTCCCGCCAGCATGGGGCCGCCGGATACAAACACCGTGGGCAGATTCAGCCTTGCCGCTGCCATCAGCAGGCCCGGCACGTTCTTGTCACAGTTAGGCACCATCACCAGGGCGTCAAACTGATGAGCGATGGCCATACACTCTGTGGAATCCGCAATCAGATCCCGGGTCACCAGAGAGTACTTCATGCCCACATGGCCCATGGCAATGCCGTCGCACACCGCTATGGCAGGGAATACCACAGGTACTCCGCCCGCCTCTGCCACGCCCAGCTTCACTGCGTCCACGATCTTGTCAATATTCATATGGCCGGGCACGATCTCATTGTAAGAACTGACGATGCCCACCATGGGTTTCTTCATCTCCTCCTGGGTAAAGCCCAGGGCATTAAAAAGACTTCTGGCCGGTGCCTGCTGCATACCGGCTCTCGCGTTGTCGCTTGTCATCATATTGTGATTCCTCCTGTTTATTAATCGCCGCGCGATGGCACTAAAGGGTTACGTTCCTTCGGGACACACGTCCCCCTTCTATATTCTCTCCGCAATCAAGTCACCCATCCGGGCAGTGCCCACCTGGGTGATGTTCCCCGTGGTCTCCTCCCCCTTCTGGGGCATAATGTCGATGGTTCTGTACCCTTCCGTCAGCACCTGTTTCACCGCTGCCTCCACCGCATCGGCCTCCCTATCCAGGTCAAAGGAGTACCGCAGCATCATGGCGGCGCTGAGGATCGTGGCGATGGGATTGGCAATGCCTTTACCCGCAATGTCCGGGGCGGATCCGCCGCTGGGCTCATACAGGCCAAACTTCGTATCGTTCAGGCTGGCGCTGGCCAGCATACCGATGGATCCGGTCACCATGCTGGCCTCGTCGGACAGGATATCGCCGAACATATTCTCCGTCAGAATCACGTCAAACTGCGCGGGATCCTTTACCAGCTGCATGGCGCAATTATCCACCAGCATATGCTCCAGAGTCACCTCCGGGTAATCCTTTGCCACCTCTTCCACCACTGCTCTCCAGAGCCTGGAGGAATCCAGCACATTGGCCTTGTCCACGCTGGTCACTTTTTTACGGCGCTTCATGGCAATATCAAAGCCTTTAATGGCAATCCGGCGAATCTCGTTCTCGTCATAAGTCAAGGTGTCAACGGCCTTGCGCACACCGTTTTCCTCCACGGTCCTGCGCTCACCGAAATACAGACCGCCCGTGAGTTCCCGCATAATCATCATATCAAATCCGGCTCCGCTGATCTCCTCCTTCAGAGGACAGGCCGCCGCAAGTTCATCATAGAGTACCGCAGGCCGCAGATTGGCAAACAGATTCAGTTCCTTGCGGATCTTGAGCAGACCCGCCTCCGGGCGCAGATTGGGAGGCAGCTTGTACCAGGGGGAGGTGGTGGTATTGCCGCCGATGGAACCCATCAGCACCGCATCCGCCGCCTTGGCCGTGGTCACCGCCTCCGCCGTCAGGGGCACCCCATGCACATCAATGGACGCGCCGCCCATCAGAATATCCGTAAACTTCATCACATGGCCGTACTTATCGGCCACCTTTTCAAGCACTTTTTTTGCTTCCGACACAATCTCCGGGCCGATTCCGTCCCCGGGAATACAGGTAATCTTCAGTTCCATAGCTTCCTCCTACTATTATATTCCGTAACCGCCCCGTTTCCCGCCTTGGGTATAAGAGGAGATTATTTTTCTAAACAGTATAACACAGTCTCTACTATTCTTCAAATACATATTGTTTATATTTTCATAAGGAATACTTTCCGGGCCGACACCAAACAGTAAACCGAGTAAAAAATACGCGCAAAAAAAAGCCGGAATACGTTGAATTGTCAACGAATTTCGGCTTTTAAAATACCGTGCGTTAGAGGATTCGAACCCCCGACCTTTTGGTCCGTAGCCAAACGCTCTATCCAGCTGAGCTAAACGCACATGCTGCAATTATTCCCTGCAACATTAAATATATTACTAAATTCCAGTTCAAATGTCAATAGCTTTTTTCAATTTTTTTCGTTTCCTCATTCAAATTCTCCACAATGGCCGTTACCTCGGATACCATGCTGCTGTTCCTCTCACAGGCTGCATAGGTCTCGCTGGAATGTGCGGATACTTCCTCCGTGATTGCGGAGATAGTCTGAATGCTCTCCACGATACCGGCATTGGCCGTCTCCAGCTCCATCACGGTATCCCTCATGGCACTGGTCTGCCGCCCGATATTTTGGGTCATCTCGGCAATCTTTTCAAAGCTGCCCCGAACCTCCCTGGCCGTCACGGCATGGGACTTGTTGCTGCCTGTCACCAGGTCAATGGCCTCGGATACCTCCTTGAGTTCGGCATTGATGTTTTGGATAAGTTCTGTGATACTGACGGTTGCTGACTGGGTCTGATTGGCAAGGGATGATATCTCTCCCGCCACCACTGCAAACCCCCGCCCCGCATCGCCTGCCCTGGCGGCCTCAATACTGGCGTTCAATGCCAAAAGACTGGTCTGGCTGGTGATGCCGGTAATCATCTCAATAATGGTATTCATCTTCTCTGTCTGTACGCTCAGGTCTTCCATCTTGCTGATCACCGTGTTATTAGCTTCTATGGACTTCTTCACCTGCTCCGTCATCGCGTCAACATTTTTCTGACCGCTCTGGATCATTCCCGCCGCATCGTCCACGCCCCGGTCGATGCTCTCCGCATTTTCCTTCACCTTTGCGATATGGTTCAGGATCTCCCCTGTGCGATCTATCTGCTGCTGTACCGAATCCGCCGTCTCCGTGCTTCCCTGGGTTACCTCCTTCATGGACCCCTGGATATGTACCACCGACTGATCGAGCTGTTCCATCTTCTCTGTCACCTGCTCAATCCCCTGGCTGATCCGTTCCGCCAGCTGCAGTGTGTTGTTCAGCATCTGTGTGGACTTATTCTTTTCCTCATTCAGATTATCCAGCTTGTTCCTGTTGAGCTTATTCAGGCACACCGTAGTTATAACACAATATACCGCAATCAGTATAATACTGGTTGCCCGGATTTCCACATCCGCAATCTGGTCAGATGCATAGCCCACAGTCATCGCCACATATACGATATCCAATATATTAAGCAGGCAGAGGGTCCCACAGTACAGAGCGCTGAAACGCACATCTGAATATAAAAGCAGGACAACAAACATCGGAATGGCATAAACAAAATTGGTGACGCTGTTGGCCGTGAAAATGGCAAATACATATAGTATACCGTATAACACGCCTATCACATGCATGATAGCCTTACTCTCCGGATTCTTTTTATACAACAGCCATTCCACAATAATCGGCACAATGCACAGTGCGGTAAACACACATATGTAACCTATTGATCTGGCGCCCTTAAACAACTCCAGCATGTAGGCGAGAGCAAGCACCACATCTATGAACGTGTGACACCAAAGAGCCGCCCTGTTAATATACGCTTTTTCTGATAGTTTCATTTCCGCCCTCCAAAAAATAGACTTTCTGTTTGTCTCCGAAAAAACAAAAACTGGTACTTTCGTATTATAACATGCTTTTTTTCAAAATGGTAGAATAAATATGATTTTCTCTGTTATTTTTTCAAGAATATGCTATAATGATCAGTGTGCGCTAATGCCCAGGCTCCCGCCGCTGCCGATGTTAAGCGCCGGCGGTATCCCTTAGGCAGGCGCTGTGCATGCGCAAGAAGGATGCTTTATAGATTCCAGGAGGTATATATGCTGCAATTAGAGAACCTCTCCTTTCAGGTGGCGGATGAGTCCGACTCCCGGAAAGAGATTATCAAAAACTTAAATCTGACTATTGATAACCACCGCTTCATTGTCATTACCGGACCCAACGGCGGAGGCAAGTCCACCCTGGCCAAATTGATCATGGGTATAGAGAAGCCCACCGGTGGCCGGATTCTTTTTAACGGACAGGATATCACTGAACTTTCCATTACCGAGCGTGCCAAATGCGGCATCAGCTTTGCCTTTCAGCAGCCCGTGCGCTTCAAGGGGATCAAAGTCAAGGACCTGATTACCTTGGCCGCCGGGGATGCTCTCTCCACCGCCGGGGCCTGCGAGTATCTGTCCAAGGTAGGACTCTGCGCCAGAGACTATATCAACCGGGATGTGGACGCCAGCTTATCCGGCGGAGAGTTGAAGCGCATTGAAATTGCCACCGTGCTTGCGCGAAACACTGCTCTGTCCGTATTTGACGAGCCGGAGGCGGGCATTGACCTGTGGAGTTTTAACAATCTGATCAAGGTCTTTGAGGATCTGCACGACATTGATTCTGACCGCTCTCTGATCATCATCTCCCACCAGGAGCGCATTCTGAATATTGCGGACGAGATTGTGGTGATCGCCGACGGACAGGTAAAAGCCCAGGGCCGCAGGGAAAATATTCTGCCGGAACTGCTGCAGGATACAGGCAGCTGCCGCTTTTACCAGGAAATACAGTGAGACACACTCTGCCCGACCGAAATGATGTCGTCAGAGCAGGGAACATGTAAAACTCTAATTAAGGGGGTATTTTGTCATGGATGCAATACAGAAAGAACTGCTAGAGCAGGTAGCGGGGCTGCACGAGATGCCCGCCGGGGCCTATAATATCCGGGCCAATGGCGAAGCCGTGGCCCGAAGCACCACTGCACATATTGATATCGTCACCAAGCCGGACAAATCGGGCATTGATATCGTTATAAAGCCCGGCACAAAGAAAGAAAGCGTACACATTCCTGTGGTGCTTAGCCAGAGCGGATTGACCGAGATGGTCTATAATGATTTTTACATCGGAGACGACTGCGATGTGACCATTGTGGCAGGCTGTGGCATCCACAACAGCGGTGACCAGATGTCCAAGCATGACGGAATCCACACCTTCTATATCGGAAAAAATTCCCATGTGAAGTATGTGGAGAAGCACTACGGCTCCGGAGAGGGAACCGGAGAACGGATCATGAATCCTGAGACTGTGGTGGAACTACAGGAAAACAGCTTCATGGAGTTGGAAACCGTGCAGATCCGGGGGGTGGATTCCACGAAACGCTCCACCCGGGCCACTCTGGCGGAGGGGGCCAAGATCATTGTCACCGAAAAATTGATGACCCACGGGAAGCAGTATGCGGAGACTTCCTTTGATGTAGATTTAAACGGGGAAGGTTCCAGCGCCAATGTGATCTCCCGGGCAGTGGCAAGGGATGACTCCCGGCAGTTGTTCCTTGCGAAAATCAATGGCAACAACCGCTGCGTAGGACATTCCGAATGCGACGCCATCATCATGGACAATGCCAAAATCAGCGCCGTTCCGGAGATCACGGCCAACCATCTGGATGCGGAATTGATTCATGAGGCCGCCATCGGCAAGATCGCCGGAGAGCAAATCGTCAAGCTGATGACCCTGGGACTGACCGAGGCACAGGCCGAGGCTCAGATTGTCAACGGGTTCCTGAAATAACCGTCATCGACCAGTATAGTCAAATGCGGTATCCCCCTCCGTTCGGGAGATACCGCATTATTTTTTCTCGCAGCTTATCGTCCGCTTCGCTCCAGAGGCGTCACTTCTCCAGCGAACGCAGGGTTTCCCGACTTCTCCTAATCCGTACCCCTTTCATCCAAATACACCTGTACCCGGTTGTCCAGAATCTCCACCGTTTCTTCCAGTGATCTGTCCCCGGACAAATAGGGTTCCAGTTCCTCCTCCAATATACTTTCCAGTTCCATGGCATAAAATCTGTAGGGCTGCGCCTGCTCAAGCAGTTCTTCTAAAATCCCAAGCTGTTCCTGACTAAGGCCGTCCTCCTGCCAGACGATATATCCATCATCGTAATACAACGGTTCTAACGCCTCTTCCGCCTTTTTTCGCTCCTGTTCCACCAGATCAAAAATCGTGTTAAGCCGAATGGGCATAATAAAGCTATTCCCATCCGCCATACATAAATTCTGGGCCTCCTTTGTCAACATGAACCGCATAAACTCCCTGATTCCCTCCAGCTTGTCCGTGGCCTGATTTACATACAGGCAGTCTGCCCGGACATAGACTCCCTTTTTCCCGGTACTGGTGGGATATCCCACATAGGAAGCTTTTCCTGCAAAACAAGTCTCTGCATAGTCCAGTTGTCCCGGTTTCCACAGATGAAGCTCAAGTCCTGCGATTTCACCCCCCTGCAGCTTGGAGAGAACTTCCGCGGAATCATAATCCCCGTTGTCCCCATACTCTTTGGCAAATTTAAGCAGTTCCATAAAGGGCTGTTCGTCCAGATGGCTTTCCCCGGCTTTCCAGTCTATGTAAGCTGTGTTCTCATTGTCATAAAGTCCGCATTGCAGTACAATGCTATAGGCATTATTCTGCGAAAAATACCAATACAACGTCTTAGCCTCCGACTCCCGCACGGCCTTCATCATCTCTTCCACGGTCCAAGATTGACGGTCTCCCGCAACTTTCTGAGAGAAAACAAGACTATATAAAGTACAGGAATAAGGGATGCCGTAAGTGACCCCATCCACCCTGCCATTCTCCAGCGCTGCGTTCAAAAAAAGAGAAGGATCATCAATAATCCCTTCCATGTCTCGAATATAGCCCTCTCTGGCATACTCTTTTGCCTCAAGGGGTGAAAGAAAAAACAAGTCCGGTCCCTTTCCGCTGGCAATCTCCATGAAAGCCCGGGAATCCTCCGTGGGGTCCTGAATAGTAATATGGTACTGTGAATTTTGACGGTTAAACCGGGTGACAATCTGTTGCAGGAATGTATCGCCGTATCCATACAGAAGAATCTCCTGCTGCTCGTTTGTCTCACCCTCCATAAGCCGATGCAGGGTCATAAGGCACAGAGTCCCATCCAATGTTGCATGACACAGAATATCCCCGTCCTCCCGCAGCTGGATACTGTGAAGTTCCTGCGGTCTATAACCGCTGTCGCTAAAATTCAGCACCTGCCGGGGAGTGTCCCCAGACACCCATACGGCCTGCGCGTCCGCGTAATACAAAACGCCATCCGGTCCACAGGTTATTAAGGACTCATAGGGCGCCACCACTTTGATCAGTTCATAGGAGGACGGTTTGCCCGCATCCTCCCAAAGCCGCAGCTGATCATCCTCATTCCCGTACCAGAGCATGGCCCCTGTCACCGGGTGACAGATACCTCCTCTCAGATAAGCGTTCAGCGAGGACTGCCTCAATTGTTTCCCATTTTTGTCATAGGCGTAGATGGTTCCCCCAAAATCATCAACAAAATAGATATTCTGCTTCTGATCCTGACAGACGAAGGCTTCCTCCGCCTCCTTGGGCCATTCCATCAGAAGTTTTCCCTCGCTCCCGTCAAAATATCCCAGAAAGCCCTGTTCTCCCCCCTCCGCATAGTAGTCCGTAAGCCGCAGGAAAGCCCCTTCTTTTGTGGCACCCGCCAAAGCGTTTATAGAAATCGCCCTCTCTTCTATCCAACCCTCTCCAGACAGCGGAATCTGTTCCCATCTCCAGGTTTCCTCACGGAAAATCTG
Source organism: uncultured Acetatifactor sp. (assembly GCA_910585015.1). GTDB lineage: Bacteria > Bacillota > Clostridia > Lachnospirales > Lachnospiraceae > Acetatifactor. The sequence goes on along the minus strand of CAJUCT010000023.1, from coordinate 29,200 downwards.
TAAAACATTTTCATAGTAGAAGTTGTTTTCATCTTCATTCACAATGGCCAGAAACCGATAGATACTGCCGCTCTGGTAGACACGGTTCCTCTCCAGTACCTGGCAGTCCTCATGGCCCTCCAGAATATCGCTCTCATAGAGTGCCTGATCCGGGCTCGGTATCTCACGAATCTGTATAGAATACTGATATTGCTGCTCCTCGGGATCAGATATAACCTGCGGGGATCCCCCGCAGGCTATACTCGATCCGCACACCCCCAATATTAAAAGCAGGCAGAACATTCTTTTTATTGCCTGAAACCTATGGCCTTTCATAGACTAACCCTCATCTATTTTTTCTCACATGAAGTATGACGATCCTCTCCCCATTGATAAGGATCTGGCAATGTCGCCCCACAGAACAAATTAAGGCGCATCGCTTTCTGTCTTACACAGAAAACTTTTTGACATCCTGCATCAGTTCTTCGATCTCCTTTTTCAGATCCGCCACCGTATCTATGGAGCGGCTGACAGTCTGAGACAGTTCTTCCGCCATTGCCGACGTTTCCTCCGATGAGGCCGCATTGTCTTCAGCCAGGGATGTAAGCGTATTCAATACCTTGCATCTTTCTCAAAGGAATCACAACGATCTCACCAAAGATAAACGAAATAACCGCCGCAAACGCTATCAGCACGGCGCAGCAGCCCGCCATAATTGCGCAGGCGGTATAGAAATCCTTTTTAATAGAATTATTGACTTCCTGCATGTCCAATTTCATGTCATCCACATAATTGCCTGTGGAGATCGCCCAGCCCCACGGCTCAAAGAACCCGGAATACGCAATCTTCGGAGCCACCGTCACTCCATCCGCTTTTGTAAAATAGAACTCATTAAATCCGCCTGCGTCCGCCGACAGACAGGAGTTCATGGTCTCCTGAATGATCATCACACCATTCTGGTCTTCCAGATCATATCTGTTGCTGCCCTCCTGCTCTGCAAGAATCGGATGCATCACCAAAACGTAATCCGTATCATCAATCCAAAAATATCCGCTTTCGTCATCCCTGTACCGCATGGCACGGACAATTTCACTTGCCTCCTCCTGTGCTTCCGTCTCTGACATATCTCCTGCCAGAACTTTGTCATACTCCATTTGAAGAATAGCGAGCACACTCTGGACCTGGGACTTAATCTCCGCATTATAACCCTCGTCCATGGCCGTTTCATATTTGTCATATGCCACGTTGGTGATGGACCTGACTGCAAAAATACCGATTGCCCCCACCACGGCGCAGACAAGCGCCGCTAAAGCTACACATACTCCTACCAAAGTTGTCTTTAAACTCTTTTTCCGCTTCATACCTTCCCCCTCTTATCTTTCAGAAATAGAAATTACTATATAAAACATACACCTCCTATATGCTTTTTTCAAGGATTTTCGGACAAATTCCCCTTATATGCCCTGAAACATTTCTGAAATTTGACATTATTCACCAAAAAATTTATGTAAATATCCTGTTCCGGTATGAAACTTTGACAGGCCCATGCGCATACAATACACTATAAAAAAACATGGAGGCACTATCATGAGTGACTTAACTGCTACTAACTGCGGCTGCTCCACTAACAGCTGCACTAATGGCTGTGGCTGTGGAACCAGCCTGTTTGGCGGCGGCGGCAGCTGCTGCTGGATCATCCTGCTTTTATTATTCTGTGGAAACGGCAATGGCATCGGCATTGGCAACAACGGCTGTGGCTGTGGCTGCGAAAGCAATAATAACGGCTGCGAATGGCTGATCTGGATCCTGCTGCTGTCCTGCTTCTGCGGCGGCAACAACGGCTGTGGCTGCAACAACACCTGCGGCTGCAACAACACCTGCAGCTGCAATCGCTGCTAAGATCATGACTTAGGAGGCGGGTCCCCTCCGGGGGACCTGCCTGCCATAAAACAAACTATATGCCGCACAGGCAATCGCGCATTGAGACATGATGCAGGCAGAGATAGGTTTGGATGGGAAGCGTCCAAATACCTATTGGTGCAATATCGCAGGGAACGCCGGCGATATCCGCAAAGAGGTAAGTTTGGAAGTAAAACTTCCAAATACGCATTAACGCAATATCGCAGGCACGGCCTGCAATATGCAGGAGCAAGGTAAGTTTGACTTAATGCAAGCTTAAGATATGCCGGAAAGAGGAAACCATGGATAAAGTAACCGCCTTTGACGCTTTATTTACCAACAATCAAATCCAGAAGTTGAAAGTTTTGATTTCCTATGTGGACAGCCCTATGCAGCAACAGCTTGCAATCTATATCAAGTTCCTGGAATTAAAATACACCATGGAGCTGTTCCAGCGCTCCCCACGGCTGTCCGTCTTTCCCGCCCCTTCGGAAGACTCCCCTGACCCGGCAAAGCTTTGCCAGGAGATCACTCCCTATTGCAGCCCCAGGGAACAGAGCCAGCTGAACCAGTTTGCGTCAATGTTCCAGGCCATGAGCCATTACCAGGAGATGATGGAGATGGTAAAAATGTTTCAGGAAATGTTCCCGGAAGGAATGTCCTTTCCCGGCACGGAAACCGGTGACGGCGACACTTCCTCGGACGCCGGGGCCGCTGGCGGCATGAGTCCTGACATGATGGCCGCCGGGCTTGGCGGCTTGTTTGGGGGAAATATGCCTGACTTGTCCCAGCTTATGTCCATGATGAGCATGATGCAGCCTGCGGATCCGCCGCCTGCACCGGCCCAGCCTACAGACGACAGTGCCTGACAGCTGCATCCGCCAATTATATTTTCAGACAACCTTTCATGCGGAACTCAAAACAGCAGACTCCCATGCAACGCACTGATAAATAGCTGAACGCCTTGGCGGGCAGATATTTATCACCTGCATGTGTGTTGGATGGGAGTCTGCGGAACTCAAAATAGGAGGAACAAATATATGGAACCAACCACTGACATTCCCAGCTGGATGGAAGACCCTTCCGTTCAGGACATTCCCCGTGAGAAGCTTGCCTTTTTATCCCAACTCTACCAGCAGGGACAGGGCAAGAACCAGAAGGAGATGATGTCTTTCCTAATGCCCATGATGGCACAGGCCAGACAAAAGGGCCTGACCTTCACCCCGAAGGAGCTGCAGATCGCCGTAGCGGCTATCCGCAAGGCCAGCACCCCGGAGGAGCTGCGCCAGATTGACCAAATCATGAGCAAGGCCAAAGAAAAAAAATAAATTAATAAAAACACTTTAACCAATACCGGACTGCGGGTACTATATAGACAGGTGAGACAGATAAGACCTGCTCATCTGAAGGAATATGCGCATATCCTTTCCTGCCCCACCGCCCGCTTCAGCGGGCGGCGGGTCCTAACCCATTGACGGTCACAGTTCAGAGTGAAACAGCAGCTGCCTGAGCGGCCAGACAGAGAACTTCGGCATTGTGTACCAGCCCTGCGGACGCGGAACATTAAAGCATACATTAAATAAGAAAGGAACCACATGAAACAAAATCAGGTTTCCGCCTTTGCGGAAGAAAATATGAAAACCATATACGCCTATGCCCTCTCCCGTGTTTCAAACCGGGAGGACGCGGAGGATCTGGCTGGGGATATCCTGCTGGCTCTGCTCTCCAACGCCTCCCGGCTGCGGGATGAGACGGCTCTCTATGGCTTCGTCTGGTCCATTGCCGGAAACACCTACAAGAAATTCCTGCGCAAAAAGAACAGGCACACCCTGGATCCTCTGCCCCAGGACACTTTGGAGCAATTGGCCAGCCAAGAGGATTTTACGGAGGATCTGGTTCTTAAAGAGGACAGGCTGGCTCAGATTACAAAGCTGCGCCGGGAACTATCCCTGTTGTCCCGAGAGTACCGGGAATGCACCCTCTGCTACTATTTTCAGGGCCTTTCCTGCCAGGAGACCGCCCAAAAGCTGGGAATTTCTTTGAATATGACCAAATATTACCTGTTTAAAACCAGGAAACTACTGAAAGAAGGTATCGGAATGGAAAGAGAATATGGAACAAAGAGTTACAGTCCCTCCCAATTTAGCTTTAGCCCCCTTTTTTCCGGCAGCTATAATCCGGAATACAGGAGCCTTTTTAACCGCCTGCTGCCCGGCAACATCCTGCTCAGCGCCTACTACTCTCCGGTGACTGTCCGAGAGTTGGCCCTGGAATTGGGAGTGCCCGCCGCCTATCTGGAAGATGAGACAGCCCTGCTGGTCAGATACGGATTACTGAGCATACTGCCCTCAAAAAGCGAATCCGGATCAGGGAACACCATAGACTCTGATAAAGAGCCCAGTTCCTTCAATGCCTCGTCCACAATACAGCAGCCTTCCGGCAGGGACCGCTACCAGACTAATATGATCATCTTCACCGAAGAGTACATGGGAGAGTTGTACGAACGGCTGACACCCCTCTGCACCGAACGGCTCCCGGAGATTTTGGACGGTCTGCGCCGCCAGCTTGCCCCGCTGCGGGAAATAGGTTTCCGCGGCGCAGGCATGGAGGATGAACGGCTGCTTTGGCCGCTGTTTTGGCTGGTGATACACAGAGGACACAACCTTTTTGACGGACGCCATATTGGACAGTATACCTACCACCCCCTCTACGCGGATGCCACCGGCATCAATGTAGGAAGGACCTATTCTGAAGTTGACAGCCCCTATGAAACCGATGGCTTTGCCGGATACTCCCGCATCAATGAGGACTATGCCGCGTCTTTTGCGGACTTTGGCATTCTGCCCCTCAAAAATCGCTATCTCCGGCATCCTGTGCAGACGGTCAGCGACTCCATCTACTCCGGATCCGAAAAATATGTAATCTTCGACCAGGCGCAGCTGTCAAAGACGGAGGCCCTGCTGGAGCCCCAGATCCAGGCTATGGCGGATCTATATGAACAGATGGTCTCCCTGGGACAGACACTTCTCCAAAACCATGCCCCCCAGAGCGTGGCAGGACTGATTCCTGATGTCGTCGGCAAACTCCTGTTCTTTGATACGGTGGGGCTGCTCGGCAAATGTGCCCTGGACAGCGGCGCGCTGCGTCTGCCTGACACAGATGAGCCTCTGGCAGTGTTCATGTACCGCACAACCGCCGGCAATTCGTAAAATACGAAAGTAAAACTGAGAGACTATTCAGGAAACCGACCGCTTCAATATTCCATTTGGATGCGGCTTATAGAAATGCACATCCTCAAAAAAGAGGCAGATAAATGCCCGTAAAATGCATCTATCTGCCTCCTCTTTGCTTTCAAAACCGAATGCCTACGGCTTCACCACAATATTCACCAGTCTGCCGGGCACATAGATCTCCTTGACAATCGTGCCGGTCAGCTTATCTCCCAACAACTCTTTGGCCTGGGCTATAACCTGCTCCTTGGCCAGATCCTGGGGAATGGAGAAAGTGCCCCGCATCTTGCCATTGATCTGCATGGCGATCTCCACGGTGGCCTCGATGGTCTTGGCCTCCTCGTACTCCGGCCAGCTGGTCTGATAGATCTTGCCGGAGAAACCGCAGATCTGCCACAACTCTTCCGTGATATGGGGCGCAACGGGATTGAGCAGCGTCAGAAGCGTCCTGTACTCTCCCTTAGTCACAGCCCCCTTCTTGTTCATATCGTTGATCAGCGCCATCATGGCCGCGATGGCGGTGTTGTATTTAAGGCTCTCATAGTCGCCGCTGACCTTTTTGATGGTCTGGTGCATCTTGGTCTCCAGATCGGCGCTGTAGTCCTCTCCCTCCACCAGGATATCCTGCAGTTTCCACACTCTCTCCAGAAATCTGCGGCAGCCCTTCACGCCGTCCTCGCTCCAGGCGGCTGACATGTCAAAGGCGCCGATGAACATCTCATAGGTGCGCAGGGTGTCTGCGCCATACTCCGCCACGATCTCGTCCGGGTTCACCACATTTCCCAAAGATTTGGACATCTTCACAATGGGATGATCCGCCATCTCGCCATACTGCTCCACCAAGGCTTCCTTTGCCGCCTTCTCGCTGCCATACTGCTCCACCAGGCGCTTCTGCTCCTCTGGGGACTGATTCACAAAGCTGTGAGGATTTAATCCCAAAATCATGCCGTGACTGGTCCTCTTCTGGTAAGGCTCCGGACAGGGCACCACCCCCTGGTCATACAGGAACTTGTGCCAGAAACGGGAATACAACAGATGCAGCGTGGTATGCTCCATGCCGCCGTTATACCAGTCCACAGGCATCCAGTACTCCAGCGCCTCCTTGCTGGCCAGCGCCTCCCTGTTGTGGGGATCAATATATCGCAGGAAATACCAGGAAGAACCTGCCCACTGGGGCATAGTGTCCGTCTCCCTCTGGGCGGGACCGCCGCAGCAGGGACAGGTGGTATTCACCCAGTCGGTTATGGCTGCCAGCGGGGACTCGCCGTTGTCGGTGGGCTCATAAGACTCCACCTCCGGCAGTGTCAGCGGCAGATCGCTCTCAGGAATGGGCACAAAGCCGCACTTCTCACACTTGACAATGGGGATGGGTTCCCCCCAGTAACGCTGTCTGGAAAACACCCAGTCACGCAGCTTGAAATTGGTCTTGCTGGCGCCGATGCCCTTCTCCTCCAGAAATGCGATAATCTTCTCTTTGGCCTGGGCCACAGACAGCCCGTTTAAAAATTCGGAGTTCACCAGCGTACCGGTGGCCACATCCGTGAAAACCTGCTCCTGCACGGACACAGGGCTTCCGGCCACCACTTCTATGATGGGCAGACCGAACTTCTTGGCAAATTCCCAGTCCCTCTCGTCGTGGGCAGGCACGGCCATGATAGCGCCGGTTCCGTAGGTCATCAGTACATAATCGGATATCCAGATGGGAATCTCCTTGCCGTTTACCGGGTTGGTAGCAGTCAGACCCTGGATCTGTACACCGGTCTTGTCCTTGGCAAGCTCCGTGCGCTCAAAATCAGACTTCTTTGCGGCCTGCTCCCTGTAGGCTTTCAGTTCCTCATAGTTGCGGATCTCGTCCTTATATTTGTCAATCAGAGGATGCTCCGGGGAAACCACCATATATGTGGCGCCGAACAGCGTATCCGGCCTGGTGGTGTAGATGCGCAGCTTGTCCTCCTTGCCGGTGATGGAGAAATCCACCTCCGCCCCCTGGCTCTTGCCGATCCAATTCTTCTGAGATACCTTCACCCGCTCAATATAGTCCACCGTGTCCAGATCCTGGATCAGCCTGTCCGCATACTCGGTGATCTTCAGCATCCACTGGCTCTTGACCTTGCGCACCACCGAACTGCCGCAGCGCTCACAGACGCCGTTCACCACTTCCTCGTTGGCCAGGCCCACCTTGCAGGAGGTACACCAGTTGATGGGCATCTCGGATTTGTAGGCCAGTCCTGCCTTGAACAGTTTCAGGAAAATCCACTGGGTCCACTTATAGTATTCCTCGTCCGTGGTATTGACCTCCCTATCCCAGTCAAAGGAATAGCCCAGGGCATGAAGCTGCTCTTTAAAGCGGGCCACATTGTTTCTGGTGACAATCTTGGGATGGATATGATTCTTGATGGCATAGTTCTCTGTGGGCAGGCCAAAGGCATCAAAGCCCATGGGATACAGTACGTTATATCCCTGCATACGACGCTTGCGGGCCACGATATCCAGAGCCGTGTAGGGTCTGGGGTGTCCCACATGCAGCCCCGCTCCCGAAGGGTAGGGGAACTCTACCAGTGCATAGTATTTCGGTTTGGAATAATCTTCAGAGACCTTGAATGCCTGCTCGTCATCCCAGATCTTCTGCCATTTCTGTTCCACCTCATGGTGGTTATAAGGTGCTGCCATAACTTTTACCCCTCTTCCAGATTTTTCTTGATGTTATGGCTCATTTTAGCTCTATTGCCCAGGGATGTCAAGTTTTTTCTGTCCGCTTCGCAGCGCCATATCCGATCCCGTGAAGCATCCTCCATTCCCCATGGGAATCCGGCATCCACGGATAAAAACGGGCAGCCTCTCCAAAGAAGCTGCCCTGCTATATTTTATGTTACTCTTCCAGAGCGTTCTCCGCCACCTTGGCTGCCCTGGCCGCCACTTCCTTCTCCTGCACATCGCTGGGAGCCTGCTCGTAGCGGGCAAATTCATAGCTGTATTCGCCCTGGCCGCCGGTCATGGAACGCAGATCCGTGCAATAGCCATAGAGACTGCTCATGGGCACATCCGCCTCGATCACCTGCTTGCCGCCCACTGTGGGATTCATGCCCAGCACACGGCCTCTTCTCTTGTTGAGGTCGCCCATGATATCACCGGTAAAGGAATCGGGCACCGTCACTTTCACTGAGGCAATGGGCTCCAGCAGCACAGGACCGGCCTCCATGAAGCCCTTCTTAAATGCCTGAATGGTAGCCATCTTAAACGCCATCTCGGAAGAATCCACCGGATGGTAGGAGCCGTCGTACAGTACAGCTTTCACACCCACCACCGGGTAAGCCGCCAGAGGCCCTCTCTGTACGCTGTCCTGCAGTCCCTTTTCCACCGCCGGGAAGTAGTTCTTAGGCACAGCGCCTCCCACCACTTCCTGCTCAAACACAAAGGGAGTCTCCAGGTCTCCGGATGCGGAGAAGCGCATCTTCACATGACCATACTGGCCGTGGCCGCCGGACTGCTTCTTGTGCTTGGCCTCCACGTCCGAGGTCTTACGGATGGTCTCCCGGTATGCCACCTTGGGCTTATCTAACTCAATCTCCACCTTGTACTCGTTTTTCAGGCGGCTGGCGATGATCTCCAGATGCTGATCACCCATGCCGTACAGCAACAGCTGACGGTTCTCGGAATCATTGACCACTTTCACGGTCAGATCCTCATGGGTAATTTTCTGCAGCGCCTGGGAAATCTTGTCGATATCCCCTTTGTTCTTGGCCTTGTAGCGCATGTAGGTGTAAGGTGTGGAAATCTCCCACTTACCGAATTTGATGGTGGTGTTCTTGGTGGACAGGCTGTTGCCGGTGCGGGCCGCCGTCAGCTTCGCCAGAGCGCCTATGTCGCCTGCATGGAGTTCGCCCACTTCCATGGGTTTGTTGCCCTGCAGGACGTACAGCTTGCCGATCTTCTCCTCGATGTCCTTATCCACATTGTAGATCAGATCATCGGTCTTGAGCACACCGGAATTTACCTTGATCAGGGAGTACTTGCCGATAAAGGGATCCACGATGGTCTTCCAGATATAGGCAGACTTAGCCTTGGCAAAGTCGTAATCCGCATGGTAGATCTCATTGGTTTTCATATTGATGCCGGCCACTTCCCGGTTCTCCGGGCTGGGCATATACTTCACGATATCGTCCAGCAGGGTGAAAACGCCCTGACATAAGGTATTGGATCCCATGGTCATAGGCACGATGCTGCCGTCGCACACATTGGTGCGCAGCGCCGCGCGGATCTCGGCCTCGGAGAAAGTCTCCCCGTTAAAGAAGCGCTCCATCATCTCCTCGCTGGTCTCCGCCACCGCCTCCATCAAGGCATCACGGCAGATCTGCAGATTGGCTTTATTATACTCCGGCACTTCACAGGGAACCACTTCCTTGCCCTGCCAGCGGTTGCCGGTCTCGGTGATCACGTTCACATAGCCTACGAATTTTTCATTCTCACGGATAGGCAGATTGAAGGGAGCCAGCTTCTTGCCAAAGAGCCCCGTCATATCCTCCACCACCTGACGGAAGGAGGCGTTGTCCACGTCCATGTTGGACACATAGATGAATCTGGGCAGCTTATACTTCTCGCACATCTCCCATGCCTTCAGAGTGCCCACCTCGATGCCGGCCTTGCCGTTCACCACGATAATGGCAGCTCCCGCCGCGCTCAGAGCCTCCTCCACTTCGCCTACAAAGTCAAAATATCCCGGCGTGTCCAGAATATTGATCTTATGTCCCTCCCACTCGATGGGAACCACGGAGGTACTGATGGAAAACTGTCTCTTCTGCTCCTCCTTGCCGTAATCGCTGACTGTATTGCCATCGGTTGTTTTACCCATTCTGGAAGTAATGCCGGACAGGTAAGCCATGGCCTCCACCAGGCTGGTCTTACCGCTGCCGCCATGACCTAATAAGCATACGTTGCGGATCTTGTCAGTTGTGTAAACATTCATAAGCTATCCTCCAATTAAGGTCTGATTTAGGTATTTTGCCAGAACTTGATTTCGCACATTCTGACACCCATAAGTGTATTTTACTAAATATTCTGGAAGTTTACAAGTAGTTTTATTGTTTTTGTACAGTTTATTGACCGGGAGATGCCTGAGGCTTCTGATGGCGCAATTTCCGTTTACAGACCGAACTGACTCAGCGAGTCTATGGCATTCTGTTCCCCCTGTTCGGCGGCTTTTATTGATAATCTGCTTATTATCTAACGCAGGATATCCTTCTGTATTTATCCAAAAACTATACTTATTTTTGATTTTTTCAATGTAACCCCAAAGTCTTTAAATGGATGAACGTATGCATTTACCACTAAAATCTTGCTATCTTGCAACAATTTTTCTATTTCTGGATTTGAGTACAATGTACCACTGCCCATTTTATACATCAAGCCGCAATTCATGAAATCAACTGCCGCTTGACAAATCCCTTTCAGAATGTTAGATTGATAAAGTAAATATTGTTTCGGTTTCAGATTGGAGGACCCCATGTAAAACTATATCCGACAAATAAACAGGCAGGAACTGCAGACACCTCCGGAATCGGTTAAAGTGTCTGGTGTTTTTGTGTACCTGTTAAGTTGGATATCTTTTGAGCATGGGATTTTTGATCCGATTGGGGCTGCACCCCAATTTGAAAAGCAGCCGCAGGCAGAAGCAGTGCCGCCGGACTGTCTTTTTTGGTATGCTGTGGAAGATATTCTTTCATGGCTTTTTTTATTTCACCAATCTGTGTGCTTGCAGGGAACATGCGGAACTCTTTATAGGTTCTCTTAAAACAGCATGTTCCCGGAAAGTACACTGATCAACATCTGGACGCCTTTGCGGCCGGATGTTGATCACCTATCTGTGTGCCTGCAGGGAACATGCGGAACTCTTTATAGGTTCTCTTAAAACAGCATGTTCCCGGAAAGTACACTGATCAACATCTGGACGCCTATGCGGCCGGATGTTGATCACCTATCTGTGTGCTTGTAGGGAACATGCGGAACTCTTTATAGGCTCTCTTAAAACAGCATGTTCCCGGAAAGTACACTGATCAACATCTGGACGCCTATGCGGCCGGATGTTGATCACCTATCTGTGTGCTTGCAGGGAACATGCGGAACTCTTTATAGAAAGGATTGACATATTATGGATCAGATTTATAAATATCCCCGCACCCGCCATCTGGAGGGTTCAAGAAAGCAGTCCGGGGATGAGGACTTAAAAAATGTTGCATTTAGCGAAATCGAGGGGAAATACCTGGTTTTGGAGGAAAAGGTGGACGGCGCAAACTGCGGCATCAGTTTTGACGGAAACGGAAAAATGTACCTGCAAAGCCGTGGGCACTTCCTAAACGGCGGTTACGGTGAAAAGCAATTCGATCTGTTCAAGCTGTGGGCAGGCTGCTTTGAAGAAAAACTGCGCGCTCTTTTGGGGGACAGATATGTAATGTACGGCGAATGGCTGTATGCAAAGCATACGGTATTTTACGACTGCCTGCCCCACTACTTTATGGAGTTTGATATTTTTGATAAGGCAGAGCAAAAATTTTTCTCTACCCGAAAGCGCAGGGACCTTTTGCAAAATGCCCCCTTTGTCCATTCGGTCCGGGTTTTAAGCGAGGGCTATTATGCCAACCCGGAGACCATTGCAGAATGGATCGGGCCCAGCCTCTTTATCTCCCAAGACGCAGAAGAACACTTCCTTTTGCAGTGCAAAAAAGGCGGCGTAAATCCGGAAACGGCAACCCGGCAGACCGATCTCTCCGGCATCATGGAGGGAGTCTATATCAAGGTGGAAGAGGGGGATTATGTCATTGACCGCCTGAAATTCGTCCGCGCTTCCTTCCTGAATACCATTCTGGATTCGGAAAGCCATTGGGCCAGCCGTCCCATAGTGGCGAACCGCCTGGCGGATGGAGCGGATCTATTCTGTACCGACTAGACAGACGCGGAACTTTTAATCAGCATCTGTCCGGACTGTACTCAGATCAATATCTGGACGCCTGAGCGGCCGGATATTGATCTCCCGTATTGTGTACTGGCCGGACAGACGCGGAACTTTTAATCAGCATCTGTCCGGACTGTACTCAGATCAATATCTGGACGCCTGAGCGGCCGGATATTGATCTCCCGTATTGTGTACTGGCCGGACAGATGCGGAACTTTTAATAAGAAGGTGATTGAATGGAAAAAAATATATTATATGAAATAAAAGAAGGCGGATATTCTCTGCAAAAGCTGGCAGTCTCCCACCCGGAACTGCTATCGTTAAAAGACGTGCCTCAAAACCCTGCATATCACGGGGAGGGCGATGTGCTGCGGCACACGGAAATGGTGTGCGAAGAACTGACAAAGCTGGCCCCCTGGCAGGCATTGCCGGAGGAGGAAAAAGCGCTCCTGTTTCTGGCGGCGGCATTCCACGATATTGGAAAGCCCGTCTGTACAAAACAAGAGGACGGAAAATGGGTGTCGCCGAAGCACACCATTGTGGGAGAGAAAATTTTCCGCAGAACCGCTTATCAGGAAGCGGAGCGCTTCGGTCTGACCTTTGCCCAACGTGAACTTGTAGCAAAGCTGATCCGCTGCCATGGTCTGCCCCTGTGGTTCTGGACAAAAAAGCAGCCGGAGGTGGAACTGTGCAAAGCCGCCGAAAGTATCCCGTTAAAACTACTATATCTGCTTGCCAAAGCGGACACCCTGGGGCGGCAGGAGACTCTTCCCAGCCAACTGCCCAGCCAGGTGGAGTTGTTCGGAGAATACGCCCGGGAACTGGGAATTTGGGAGCATCCCTATACCTTCGCAAACCCTTATACGAAATTCCAGTTTTTCCAAAAAGACGACCTGTGGCAGGGCGCACAATTATATGATGACACCACCTTTGACGTAATTGTGATGGCCGGACTTCCCCTGTCAGGCAAAGACACATGGATTGCCCAACAGGGCGAGGCTTTGTCTTCAGACGGCAGGCCCCCCGTTGTCTCCCTGGACGATCTCCGGGAAAAATTAGGGATCCCGCCAACAAAAAATTCCGGCAAAGTCGTCCAGGAGGCGTTGGAACTGGCCCGGGGATACCTGCGCCAGGGGCGGCCCTTTATCTGGAACGCCACCAATCTCCTTCAGGAGACCCGCCAAAAACTGGTGCGGCTTTTCGCGGGCTATGGAGCAAGAGTGCATATCCTATACCTGGAGGTTCCTTATCAGGAACTGCTGCGCCGCAACCGCACCAGGACCCGGCACATTCCGGAGACCGTCCTGAATGACATGATCCGGAAACTGGAAATCCCGGCCCCCTGGGAAGCCTACAGGGTGACCCTGGAAACTTTCCTTGGGCCTGCGATACTGCGTTAATACGTATTTGGATGTACACATCCAAACTTACCTCTTTCCTGCATATCGCTGGCTGAGCCTGCGATACTGCGTTAATACGTATTTGGATGTACACATCCAAACTTACACCTTTGACTATAACCAGCTTCAGAGGGATAATCATTCCGGGCAGAGATGTTTATCCGCCTGAAGCCTCCCTTGCTTTTCGCACTTCAACGTGCTATAGTTACTATAACAAAACACAATTTGGGAGGAAACAACATGGCACAGCTGCACATTGGCTTTATCGGGCTGGGACTCATCGGCGGTTCCATCGCCAGGGCCCTGCGGGAAAATATATCGGAAATACGGCTCACTGCATATGACGTGAATGCCGCCACCCTGGAGGCGGCTCTGAAGGACGGTGTCATTGACCGGGCGGCGGAGCAGATTGACGCGGGCTTTTCGGACTGCGACTATCTTTTCTTATGTGCCCCTGTACAGAAAAATGATGCCAATCTGGAGGCGGTGAAAAAAATTCTCTCCCCCTCCTGCACCCTGACGGACGTGGGCAGCGTCAAGACCGATATTCATGAGCATATCGTTCAGGCGGGCCTGGAGGCACAGTTCATCGGGGGACATCCCATGGCGGGCAGCGAACGCTTTGGCTATGCCAACTCCAAGGCCAAGCTGCTGGAGAACGCCTACTATATCCTGACGCCCACCGGACAGACCGACCCGGACAAGCTGGCTGCCTACCGGACGCTGGTGGAGATCATGGGGGCCATCCCTCTGGTGCTGGATTACCGTCAGCACGATTATGTCACCGCAGGCATCAGCCATCTGCCCCATGTGATCGCCGCCTCTTTAGTCAATCTGGTGCGGGATTCAGACAATGAGGAGGGCATCATGAAACTGGTGGCCGCAGGGGGCTTCAAGGACATCACCCGAATCGCCTCCTCCTCCTCCGCCATGTGGCAGCAGATCTGCCTGACCAACACGGAAAATATCTCCCGGCTGCTGGACAGCTACATTGATTCCCTGTCTGCAATCAGGGACCAGCTTAATAAACGTCAGGGAGAGGCGTTGTACCAGTTTTTTGACAGTGCCAGAATTTACCGGGATTCCTTTATCAATGCCTCCAGCGGCCCCATCAAGCGGGTGTATTCTTTCAGCATTGATATAGACGACCGCCCCGGTATGCTGGCTCAAGTAGCCACCACTCTGGCCTTCAACAATATCAATATCAAAAATATCGGCATTGTCCACAACAGGGAATACGAAGAGGGCGTACTGCGGATTGAGTTCTACGACGAAGCCTCTCAGGAAGCAGCCAAAAATCTGCTCTCCACACCTCAGTTTGTCATTCATGAAAAAAAATTATAGAGCAAAAAGAATCTGCCTGTTTCACAATGAAACAGGCAGACCCTTTTGATTTAAGATGCCATGATATCTCGGACTAATGATTTATCGCCGAGAATTGTTCGTACACACTGATGCGGAAGGCGTCCTGCTCGGACATACCGATAAAAACGGCACCATAGTGAAAACCCTCTGTTCCTTCTAAATCTGAGCGCACGATTTGCAGAAATACATGTATTACCTCTTTAGTCCAAATGGTAAGGTAACACTCATATACTGCCCTGATGTCCAGCTGATCCGGGCAGGAGAACCCCACACCGGTGCGGGATACATCCGTAATATTAATGACTACTGCATGCTTCTCTGTGGAGTCCAGACGCTTCACCATCAGTTTAGCCTCCAACTCCATTCTCTTGCTTTTTCTACGTTCTTCCATTAAAGCGCCCCCCAACAGTAGTAACTATAAGCATAATTTTACACGATTCCTCACGAATTGTCAATTCCCTCATGTACAAACATGGCATCACCGAAACTGAAAAAGCGATATTTCTCCCGGACAGCCTCCTCATAGGCCGCCAACACCTGTTCCCGTCCTGCCAACGCGCTGACCAGCATCACCAATGTGGACTCCGGCAGATGAAAATTGGTAACCAGGCAGTCCAACACTTTGAAACGGTAGCCCGGATAAATGAAAATCTCCGTATTCCCGCAGCCAGGCCGCACTCTGCCGGACTCGTCTGCCGCGCTCTCCAAAGTGCGGCAGCTGGTGGTGCCCACACAGATGATCCGGCCTCCGGCCTCTTTGACGGCATTGATCCGCTCCGCCGCCTCCTCGGTGATCTGGTAATACTCCGAGTGCATATGGTGCTCCAGCACATTTTCCTCCTTCACCGGCCGGAACGTGCCCAGCCCCACATGCAGGGTCACATAGACTATATCCACTCCCATATCTTCGATCCGGGTCAGCAGTTCCCGGGTAAAATGCAGTCCCGCCGTGGGAGCCGCCGCCGAGCCCTCGTACTTGGCATAGACGGTCTGATAGCGGTTTTTATCCTGCAGCTTGTGGGTGATATAAGGGGGCAGGGGCATTTCTCCCAGCTTATCCAGCACCTCTTCCCAGATGCCTTCATAGAAAAAGCGGATCAGCCGATTGCCCTCCTCCACCGTCTCCAATACCTGGGCTCTCAGCAGCCCGTTTCCAAACACCAGGCAGGTGCCGGGTTTACATTTTCTGCCGGGTTTTACCAGAGTCTCCCACACATCCCTCTCCCGGCGCCTTAACAACAGCACTTCCACATGGGCGCCGGTGCCCTCCCGCTCTCCCAAAAGCCGGGCAGGAATCACCTTGGTATTGTTCAGCACCAGACAGTCCCCGGGCCGCAAATACCGGGTAATATTGTAAAAAAACTCGTGCCGTATCTGTCCCGTATTTTTATCCAGCAGCAAAAGCCGGGAGGAGGAACGGTCCTCCAGGGGATCCTGCGCAATCAGTTCCTGAGGCAGGTCAAAATAAAAATCCGATTTTTTCAGTTCCATAACGCTCTCCATGCCATTGACCTGCAGCCAACGCCAAAAGCCCCCATCCGCCGTACCGCGGCGACAGTTTTTGCCGCTGCGCCCCGGCTTACCGCAAAGGGCTTTTATAAAATCATATCACATGCTCACATTTTCCGCAAATGCCTTATACCCTCTGTACGCCTCGTAGATATCCGCTTTGCTGGTGGCCTCCCAAGGAGCGTGCATATTCAGTACGGGCACACCGCTGTCAATGACGTTCATGCCGTAGAGTGCCAGAATATAGGCGATGGTGCCGCCTCCGCCCACATCTACCTTGCCCAGTTCCGCCGTCTGCCACTGTATGCCGCTCTCGTCCATAACCTTGCGCAGATGGGCCACATATTCCGCATTGGCGTCGTTGGAACCTGATTTACCTCTGGAACCGGTAAATTTGTTGAACACCATGCCGCCGCCCAGAAAGGCCGCATTCTGCAGTTCAAAGCAGTCCCTGTAGCCGGGGTCAAAAGCCGCGCTCACATCGGAGGAAAGCATGGCGCTGCGGGCCAGACAACGGCGCACGTTCAATTCACTGTACTCCCCTGCCAGATTCATAAGCTCCGCCACCGCATTCTCAAAGAAACGGGACTGCATACCTGTGGCTCCCACGGAACCGATCTCCTCCTTGTCCACCAAAATACAGCACACGGTTCTCTCATTCCCCTTTAAATCCAACATGGCCTTCAGGGAAGTGAATGCGCAGACTCTGTCATCTTGCCCGTAGGCCAGAATCATACTGCGGTCAAAACCGGCCTCCCTGGCTTTGCCTGCGGGCACCACTTCCAATTCTGCGGAGATCAGGTCCGCTTCCTCGATATCGTACGTCTCCTTCAGAATATCCAGCACTCCGGATTTGACAATATTTTTCGCCTTTTGCCTGCCCTCGTCCGTCTCCTTTTCCTCCTCGCCCAGAATCAGGGGCTTTGTCCCGGCAATCAGATCCAATGCCTCGCCCTCGATGACCTTGGCTGCTGTCTTTTCCAGCTGCTTTCCAGCCAGGTGGATCAGCAGATCTGATACAAAAAATACGGGATCCTCCTCGTTTTCTCCAATGTTCAGCTCAACGGTGGTGCCGTCCTTCTTAACCACCACGCCGTGAATGGCCAGGGGCAGCGTCACCCACTGGTACTTCTTCACACCGCCGTAGTAATGGGTATCCATGTAGGCAAAGGTGTGATCGATATCCTCAAACAGAGGATTCTGCTTCACATCCAGCCTGGGACTGTCGATATGAGCGCCCAGGATATTCATCCCCTCTGTAAGAGGTGTCTGGCCGACGCGGAACATGGCGATGGACTTATTCATCCAGACGCTGTAGACCTTGTCTCCCTTTTTCAGTGTTTCCCCGGCTTTGATCAGGGCTTCCAACTCCCGGTAACCCTCTTTTTCTATCATGTTTACAATGGTGTCAATGCACTCCCGCTCCGTCTTGCCTTGATCCAGGAACTCCCTGTACTCCCGGCTCAGCTTCTCCAGCTTTTTCAGCTGCTTCTCGTCATAATTCTCCCATACGCACTTTTTTAACATATGCTGCTTTCCTTTCTATATTAAGGTTCCGCATGTTCCCTGCAAGCACACACATCAGTGATGCATATCCGGCCGCTTGAGGCGTCCGAATATCCATCAGTGTGCTTTCCGGGAACATGCTGTTATATCCCTTTTGGGTTCCGCATGTTCCCTGCTAGCACACACATCAGTGATGCATATCCGGCCGCTTGAGGCGTCCGAATATCCATCAGTGTGCTTTCCGGGAACATGCTGTTGATACAAGCCCTAGCTGCGGAGTTCAATATCCAGCTGGTTTTTCAGGTTCTTCAGAATTTTCTTCACAAAGCGGTCCACCGTGTCCGGTTCGAAAGCCTCCTCCCGAGGCGTAAACTCCACGGTGAAGGCCATGCTCTTCTTGCCCGCCGCAATCTGGCCGCCCTCGTACACGTCGAACAGACGAATGCCCTTGATATAATTGCAGGAACTGCGGATTACCTCCTCCACCTGGCCGCAGGTTATCTCTTTGTCCATCACCAGCGCCAGATCCCGGCTCTCCTCCGGGAATTTAGGCAGGGGAATGAAGCTTGCCTGCCGATCATAAGCCTCCGCCATACCGCGCAGATCGATCTCCAACACATAGGCATCCGTGCGCAGATCCAACTGCTCCGCCACCTCATAAGCCACCTTGCCCAGACAGCCCACCCTGGCGCCCTCAAAATAGATGGCCGCCGCCTGGTAGGGATGTAGGTAAGGCTCCGTTACGGGCACATAGGAAAACTGGATAAACAGGGTGTCCGCCACCTTCTCAGCCATGCCTTTTAAAGTAAAGAAACTCTCCTTTTCGCCAAAGATGCCGATGCACAAAGTCTCCCGCTCATCCGGATACTCATCCAGGGGCAGGGCTCTGGGGATAAACACTTTGGCGCTCTCATAGAGCCTGCCCTCCAGATTGCCCTTTTTCTGGTTCCGGGAGATTGCATTTAACATAGAAGGCACCAGCGTGGTCCGCATCAAAGACAGTTCCTCATTGATGGGGTTCAATATACGGATGGCCTGACGCTGCGGCGCATCCTGAGGCAGGCGCAGCAGGTCCAGATCCGAGGGGGAGAAAAAGCTGTAGTGGATACATTCATAAGCTCCCGCGCCGCAAAGGGCCCTCTTAAGCTTCATATCCTTTTTCATGTTCCGGGGCACACCGCCCATGGTCACCTGCGCCTGGGGCATAAAAGTGGGAACCACATGGTCATAGCCATACATGCGGATCACTTCCTCCGCCACATCCGGATAAGAGTCCATATCCTCACGGTAAGCGGGAATCTGCAAGGTCAGTTCATCCCCGTTGATAACGGGCGCAAAGTCCAGATTCTTCATGATCCGCAGGATCTCCTGAATAGGCACATCAATGCCCAGCACATCCCCCACTTTTTTGACGCTGACTTTCATCTCCTTCGGCTGGATGCTGTTGCCGGTATTCACGTCCACATGGGTGGAGGAAACCTTGCCGCAGCCCAACTCCTCAATCAAATGCAGCGCTCGCTCCATAGCATGTACCGTGGAGTACTCATCCACGCCCTTTTCATACTTGGCGCTGGCATCCGTGCGCTTGCCCAGCCCACGGGAGGTCTTGCGGATATTGTCCCTGGCAAATTTGGCCGACTCAAGCAGCACCTCCGTGGTACTCTCCCGGATCTCGGAGTTCAGCCCCCCCATGACCCCGGCCAGAGCCACGGGCTTTTTGCCGTCACAGATCACCAGATTGTCTGAATGCAGGGTGTACTGCTGGCTGTCCAGGGTTGTGATTTTCTCCTCCTGCTCCGCCCGGCGCACCCGGATAGCGTTGCCCTCCAGATAGTCACAGTCAAAGGCATGCATGGGCTGTCCCATCTCCAACATCACGTAATTGGTGATATCCACGATATTGGAGATGGAATCCTGTCCGATCAGAGCCAGCCTGCGTTTCATCCACTGCGGCGACTCCCCGATTTTTACATCATATACATAGTGACCGATATACCGGGGACACAGGTCCGGCGCATCCACCGTCACCGTAAAGCCCTCCTTTTTGACCTCCGTCTCCGTATAGTTCAGGGCGGGCATGCGAAACTGCTTATCAAGCGCCGCAGCCACCTCCCTGGCAATGCCCACCATACTCTGACAGTCAGGCCGGTTGGCCGTGATAGAAATGTCAAAAATCCAGTCGTCCAGTCCCAGGATGGGCTTTACATCCACGCCCGGCTCCGTGTCCGAGGGCAGCGCCAACAGGCCGTTGTAGCCCGCGCCGGCGAACATATTTTCGCTGACGCCCAGCTCTACGCCGGAACACAGCATGCCCTCGGACTCATAGCCCCGCAGCTTCCCCTTTTTGATAGTCATGGTGCCCTCCACGGTCTTGTGGTCCTTGGCCGTCATATACACGGTAGCTCCCACCAACGCCAGGGGGTATTTTCCACCGGCCCGCACATTGTCCGCGCCGCAGCACACCTGGAACGTGCCATGACTGCCGGCATTCACCCGGCAAACATGCAGATGGGTCTCGGGAATGGGCTCACAGGTCTCCACCAGGCCCGCCACCACATTGCTTATAGCCTCTCCCACCTCGTGCAGTTCCTCCACCTCAAAGCCGCAGGAAAACAGTTTTTCCTCCAGTTCCCGGGGCGTCACGTCTATATCCACATAGTCTTTTAACCAACTCAAAGGTACTAACATATTATCCCTCCATTTTCTCACTCTATTATTCTCTGCCCTCCGGCATCAGTTGTCGTCAATCTGCCGCAGCACCCGCAAATCAGACTCGAACAGCAGTTTAACATTATTGATGCCGTATTTCAGCATGGCGGTACGATCCAGACCTATACCGAAGGCCAGACCGCTGTACTGCTCTGAGTCAATGCCGCAGTTTTCCAACACTTTTTTGTTCACGATTCCCGCGCCCAGAAGTTCAATCCAGCCTGTGCCCTTACACAGCTTACAGCCCTTGCCGCCGCAGGCAAAGCAACTCACGTCTACCTCCACGGAAGGTTCAGTGAAGGGAAAGTAGGAGGGACGCAGACGGGTGACAGTCTCCTCCCCGAAAATCTTTTTCACAAAAATATCCAACATACCTTTCAGATCACAGAGGGTAATCCTCTTGTCCACCACCAGCCCCTCCATCTGGTGAAACATGGGGGAGTGAGTGGCGTCATCATCCGACCGGAACACCTTGCCCGGCGCGGCCACAATCTTGATAGGCGGTTTTTTCTTCTCCATAGTGTGGATCTGGGCCGCGCTGGTCTGGGTGGCCAGCAAACATTCCGGGGACAGATAAAAGGTGTCCTGCATGTCCCTGGCGGGATGATCCTTGGGTATATTCAGCGCCTCAAAGTTGTAATAATCCTTCTCAATCTCTCTGGTCTGGGCCACCTCAAACCCCATACCCACAAAAATATCCATCAGCTGGTTGCGAATCTGGGTGACAGGATGAAGGTTACCCGTACCCACGCCCTGGGCGGGCATGGTCACATCGATGCGCTCGGACTCATAGCGCCTCCGCAGTTCCTTCTCCTTCATCTTCTCATCCAACTCCGCAAAGCACTGCTGGGCCCACTCTTTCAGTTCGTTGACGCTTTTGCCGAAGCTGGCCCGATCCTCCGGCGCAATGCTCTTCATCTCCTTCATCAGCTGACCGATCTTGCCGGTCTTGGAATCCAGAAACTGCTTGCGGAGTTCAAACGCCTCCGCCCTGGAGTTCGCACGTTCTTTCATGCCGTCCAGAATCTCCTGCCTGATACTCGCTAATCTGTCACTCATGCCAATGTCCTCCTAATTTATACTGACGGTCGTTCAAACCTGCCAGGCAACCCTACTCACGGGCAAAAGATTCCAGACACATTGCGGCAAATTTCATTGCTCGTGAGTATAAGTTCCACATGTTCCGCTGCTTTGGGCGCATAAAAAGTCCCATGCACAGTCTCCTGCGCATGGGACGAAATCTGCTTTCCGCGGTACCACCCATGTTCCCCGCCCGGTACGGGCAGGACTCTCTGACACGCCTAACGTGCGCCTACGGCCAAAGCTACTACCTGTTTCACTAAAGCAGGATTCACCCCGGCAGCTCCGGTGGGAAATTCACGCCGTCATCTGAACGCAGGGAAGCTTACAGCCGGTGGCTCCCCCTCTCTGTGCGAAAATGACGCCCTACTATGCACCTTCATCGCCTTTAAACTCTTACTGTGAGTATTTTAGTGGCTTTCCTGTAAAATGTCAAGCTTTTTTTATCCCACCGGCTCATTCACCTCTCAAAGTCAAATAATTCGTCAAAATCTATCTGAATATGGGGAAATGAAATAATATGAAGTTCCTCCTTATTTTTTTCGGATATAGTGTCATAGAGTTCATATTTCTGTCCGGCATCGTCCAACATGAATATCTCCACCCTGCGCTGCCGCCAGTCCACCAGCCAATACTCCTGAACACCTATCAGCTCATAAAGATGAAATTTTTCTCCCCTGTCCATTTCCTCTGTAGACTGTGACAACACCTCTGCCACAAAACGGGGAACATCTGTATATGCCAGCTTTTTCCGGGATCTGTTACCGCATAAAATAGAAATGTCCGGTTCCCTGTATTGCTGCTGGCCATCCTTGACATCCTCCGGCCACATGTATTTCGCTTCACGCATGGTCATGCACAGACTTGCCTTTAAGCTTTTTCTTACCATCGCTATAAAATTGTCCATAACATCTCTGTGCTCGGGATACATGTTTCCCATACCCTTTTCTGTGAACATATATAATCTCCTTATTCCTATACCGCCTGTGCTTCTATGTGACCCTGCCCGTTTATCACCCTTACCTCTTTCCTGCATAGTGCGGCTTGCGCCAAGCTTACTCCTCCAGACTCTCCAGCTGCCGCCCCCTGCGGTCCAGCAGCACCTTGTTCACAGGATTGAAAAAACAGTTCAGGTAGGCCCCCACCAAGATGATATACATGCAGAAATACATCCAGATCATGGCTATGATGATCAGAGACAGACTCCCGTAGATGCTGAAGGAATTGCTGTAATTCAGGTAAACGGAGAATCCCCAGGAGAAAATACTCCACACCACGGCCGTAAAGCTGGCTCCCGGAACCTGTTCCCTGAAGCACAGTTTTTTGCTGGGCACATAGGTGTACACCGCCGCGAACAGCAAGGTCAGCACCACCCAGGAAAAGATAAACCGCAGATTCACAATCAGCGAAAACAGCAGTTTCAGCTGGGGAATCCTGGCCAGCACCACATCCACCAGCTTGCTTCCCAGTACCATAATCACCAGAGATATCACCGTGGCAATCAGCATCACCACTGTATAGAACGCCGCAATAAAGCGCACCACAAAATAATTCCGTCGTTCCTGCACATCATTGATGGCGTTCAGCCCGCCCATCAGGGCCATCAAACCCTTGGCCGCAGTCCAGATCATGACCAGAGCCGCCAGAGGCAGAATGGTGGATGCCCTCTGGTACACATCTCTGATCAGTTCTGTCACCATGGAATCAATCTGATCCGGAGTCACCTCCGTGATCGCCTGGGTCAGGTTCTCCTCCGTCAACGGCGTGTAGGGAATCATGGTACAGATCACCATCAACATGGGCACCAGGGACAGAAAAATAAAAAACGCTGTGCTGGCCGCATAGGCGCTGATATTTTTTTCGCTCATCTTATTGTTGAAATGTATACCTATCTTAATCAGCTTCCGCATCATCATAGATCTCCTTCACGCTGCATCCCTCATAAAAAAACCGCAGTATCTCCTCGGCGCCATACCCTTCCGCCGCCATGGAGCGGGCGCCGTTCTGGCTCATACCCACGCCATGACCAAAGCCGCCGCCGGTCAGATTATATCCTACCACAAGCTCCCCCTCCCTGGCAATCTCTATTGTAAAAAACGCGCTGGGCAGCAGAGTGCCCATGACCACCTGGCTGCCGTCCTGCCGCCGCACCTTGGTCTCGCCGTCACACAACACATATCGGATACTATGCTCGGAAATCACCTTATATGTATCCCGATCTGTCTCTATCAGCAATTCGTCCGCCACGCCTCCTGCTCCCCGGGTTAGAATGGTCAGATTGCGTATCTCCTTGAATGTTCCGACGGGACTGCTGACATAGTTCTCCCCATCCTGAGTCAGTACCAGCTTGTCATTGGCCTCATAGCGGCTTTGCAGCTGCCGCAGTACCTTGTCGGGATCCAGTTTTTTTACCGTATAAGTCCAACGGTACCACCCTTCCCCGGCCTCAAAGTCCCCGGGATCGACGCTGCGGATGGCTTCCGCGAAAATATCCTCCTGGGTTAGATCCTTCGATTCCGCAGTCTCTGCCGCCGTCTCCAGGGCCCCTTCTCCCGCCAGTACCCGGCTGATCTCCTCCCGGCTCAGATGCCTGGGTACGATATAGCCGTAGCTGTCCGCACTGCTGGTCTTCCACACATGAGCGTCACTGCCGTACCCCCAGGAAGTGGAATAGTAATAGGTCTCCGCCGGGGTCACCCCGTCCTCCCGCATCAGCAGCTGCCCGTAGGTGGCCTTCACTGCGGCGGTGGCCTCCTCCTGCTCCAGAATATTGTTATACACCTGGTAGGAGGAACTGTCGTCTACATGGGCTCCCAGCGTTTCGTAACCCGCACGCTGCATATGGGTGTAGGCATAGGTCCGGGCACAGATTGCCTGGGCCATCAGCGCTTCCCGGGGATAGGAGGCAGGCATCTCGCTGGGCACCACACTGTAAAGGTATTCCTCCAGCGGAAGTTCATTGACCAACACAATCCCCTCCTCCGTCCACAACAATTCCAGACTGCCCCGGTATGCCGGTATGCCCTGACTGCGGTGGATGCTCTGCAAAATGATCTTGCCGGTCCTGGCCGTGGGGGTCACCACCAGCCTGGTTCCCCACCGGGCAGTCAGTTCTGTGCTCTCCCCCGTCTCCATATCCGAAGTCTGACCCGGCCAAACTCCGGCGATATTGCCCAAATCGGTATCCGGAAACGTGATTTCCAAACTCTCCCCGGCAGAATAACTCATGACCGTATCCTGGAACTCGCCGGTGTGCAGCACTTGTACGGTATAATCCGTGTCACAGGTCAATTCCACCCGCTCGTGATAAATCCCCTGATAATCACTATTTTTCAGCAGCACCCGGATGTTCTCCATGGCGTCCTCCCGGGCCAGCAATATGGCACAGATTTGCCCTTCCTCCAGACAGAAATCCGCAAAATCATAGCCGACGCGAAGATCTCTGTAGGTGACAGGCGCCAGTTCCCGGTACAACCGGTATCCCTGCACATCCCCGGCAAATTCCAGTCGGCCTTGGCCTTCCAGCCACACGCCATCCTGATCCGCCGCCAGCACTTTGCCGCTGACTTTCCGGGACTTTACCCTGACCGCTGTAACCAGGCCATCCGTCAATTCCAGGTCCGCTACCTGTTCCCGCAGCCCCAAAAGCCAGGCATCCGTACCCCAGTCCGCATCTCCCGTACCGATCTGAGCGTCTGCACTCCCTTCTTTTGCATCACTGCCCGCCGGATCCGCCACCTGCAGCAGCCTCTCTTCCCCCTCTATGTAACACAGAAGCCCTTCCCCACCGGCCTCCATGATCCAGACATTATGTAACTGCTCTATTATCGGTATGTGTTCTTCTTCCTCCTCACTGTCCGGGGGCAGCGGCTCATCCTTCTCCTCCCCGCTGCCCCCCGCGCACAGCAGACCTGCCACAATCAGAAGAAGCAGCAAAAAAATCCCCAGCAGACAGATAAATGCCTTCAGCTGCATCCGCTCTGAACGATTCATTTCCTTCCAGCGTTTTAGCAATCCCTTCACTATCCTGTTTCCCCCAGATTATGATTCCCCTTTTATTACATATATAAAGAGCAGTCCTAAGGACTGCCCTTTTCCTTCGTAATACCCCGAAATGCCGGCTCTTGCCTTTTGACTCCTAGCAGCGCTAGGTGGGCAACCGCAACCAAGCTTTTGCCTTCCCCTGCAATCCTCAAATGAGTGGAGGCTTGACAGCCACTTGGCAATATAGGAATCCCTTTTAAAGAAAATGTAGGTTCAAAAACAACAAGAGTTATCGAACATTCCAGGTAACCTTATTATATCCAATATTGCGCCTTTTGGCAACTGAAATTTTTGCCATAACGCAAAATTTTGTCAAGCGAAATCGACCGGAGACTATGGGGAGAGTCTGGCAGCAAATTTAGGATTGCCAATCTCCCCGCCCTGTGCTATAATTATGCTGTTTATCAAAATACCTCATCAGCTACTTTCTGATGAGGGTGCATTATGAGAGGAGAGCATTATGAAAAAGAAAATTTTTGCAATGGTTCTGTCAATGACACTGGCCTTCAGTCTGGCCGCCTGCGGCAGTCCGGAAGTATCCGGCCCTGCGGACCGTGAACCCGTCACATCAGCAGGCAATACGACTTCTGATGAGAGTTCGGCCGAGGGTTCTTCCACTAATGAGAGTTCCTCCGCCCTGGCGGACTGGTACAACAGCGATGACCGCAAGAACCTGGAGGACACCATCAACCAGATGTACGCCAGTTCCGGCATGACTTTCTCCATATCCATCGAGGAGCCCGGTACCATCATCTACAACTATCAGTATACCGAGACCATGAATGACGGTACAAACGCGGAGGAGCTTTACAATTATCTCCGCAACAGTCTGGATGCACAGTACCAGACCTTTGTGGACGAGATCCAGAATTTCAAGGACGCCTACGGTATGCCCCTGACCACTCTCCGCCTCTCCTATCTGGACGCGGACGGCACAGACCTTTGTACCATGGATTTCACCGAGGATTATGTTCCTTCAACGGACGGCACTTCCTCTTCCGGCGTTTCCTCTTCACAGGAATACGCCTCCCTGGAGGATTGGATTAGCAGTGACGAGCAGAAGCTGGTGGTTTCCACAGTCAACTCCCAGTTAGAGCCCCTTGGTCTCTCTATTGATATCTATGCGGAGGGGAATGTGATGGTTATGGACTATACCTACACGGAGCAGCAGGATCTGGAGGGGTTGAGCCAAGAGGATATAGCAAGTATGTTTGACGAGCAGGTTGTCCCCACTTTTTCCAGTATGGTTTCCAGCATGTTTGATTCCTTTGAAAACAGTTACGGTCTGGTGCTGGATGACATAAAGCTGCTTTTCCACAACGCGGACGGCACGGAACTCTATACTAAATATTTTAGTGAAATATAAAAAGTTTGAACCCAACATCATCAAATCATACAATAATAAGAGGAGCCAGACCGCCAGGTCTGACTCCTCTTTTATTATCCGCTATATATGCCAAAGCATTTATGACAAAAAGCTATACGGCTGTTTCTCATGGGAAATATACCGTAATTCATACTGACAGTCACAAAAACTTGCCAAGTGACTCGGCTCACGAGCGAAAACCCCAAAGGATATTGCGGCAAATTTCATCGCTCGTGAGTGTAATTGTTCGTCTTACAGAGAAGCTGCTTCGTCAACAATCTTCTTCAGTGCAGCCAGCGCCTCGTCAGGCAGCTTGTCATAGCCTTCCTTCTTGGTGGCAAAGCCTTCCACTGCGTCCACACGGTTCTGCATGGCGTTCTTCAGAGCCTCGGTGTAAGTCTTGTCGGACAGGTCAGGCTTGAACGCCTCGGAGGTCTTGCCGGACCAGTCGTACATGATCTCGATATCCTCAAAAGGACCCCACTGCTCGAACTTCGCCTTGCCCTCAACGATGGTCTCCAGAATGCCCAGAGTATCCGCAGGCTTACACTTGGTTCCCATGAAGTCACCGGTGTTCACGATATAGCAGTCTACGTTCTTCTCCTCGACCAGCTTCTTGAACTTCTCATAGTCGTTTACCAGAGGATAGGTTCTGAAGGGGTTGGCATAGGGAACGATGCGCAGGGCGTTCAGATCTGTGCCTGCTGCCACACGCTCTGCGGTGGAGGTCTTGGTGGCCAGGGTAGCGCCCATTACGGATGCCAGAGCTGCGCCCTTCAGCTTCACTACAGGAGGAATGGTGGGATCCTTCATGATCCAGAAGATCGCGTTCACGGGAGCGTCGATCTTATCCACACGGTTGGGGCTCCACAGCTTGGACTTGATGGCACGGCCGTTGCCGTTCCTGATGTCCTCGGTTACCAGCTGGATATGTCCGTCCTCGTCCAGAGTCGCGGAACAGTTCTGGGCGGTGAGCAGGAACTTGTTGTCAGGACAGCCGGTGGGATAATCCGCAGTCTTGTCAAAATAGGTAGGCTCCAGCGCCACGGAAGCACAGGTGTCCGTATTGATGATGAAAGCGTCGTCATGCAGCACCTTGATACCGCCGAAAGCATCATACTTGCCGTTATGTTTTGCATGGGTCAGGGTGGACTTACCGGAACCTGACAGGCCGTATACGGAGGCAACAAACTTCTTGCCGCCCTCCAGGCTGTACTCCTTCTGTCCGCCGTGGCAGGATGCATAACCGTTTCTGTTAGCCAGCGCCCAGGCCATGGTCAGCGTACCCTTCTTGTGCTCGCCGAAATACTTCATACCCAGGATAGCGGCACAGTTCTGATCGGTGTCAAAATAGCACAGGGTCAGAGGATCGCTTAAGCAGCTGTAGTCCACATCGGGAGCTTCCTCGGGGGTCCACTGGGGATTGGAGAAGATGTAAATATCCGGCTCCTTGCCCTCTCCTACGGGTTTGGACTCCTTGTACATCTTCACATACTTGTCGGACATGTACTGGAAGTTCAGCATCCAGTTGTACAGGATGTTCTCCTCGCCTTCCGGAATCAGCAGATGCGCCTTTACCATGAACTCAGGATCCAGGCCGATGAAGCACTCCGCATGATACAGGTTCATCCAGCGGGTTCTGTAAACCGCATCCATCACCACCTTATCCAGCTTGGCGGCATCCACGCCAGGCTCACCCTTGATCCGGCGTGCTCCTGCATAACGGCCGGTAACCGCGCCGTCGTTGAACAGCAATACCTTAGTATCCTTCTCCAGGCCCTGCTCCTCGGCTCTGTACACAGGCATATCGGTGACGATGGTGCCCGGTGAGTTCTTTGCAAGTTCATAAGCCTCTCTAACGGTATTAACCTTCACCACATTGTTGCCGTAAAACGCAGCTTCAATGATGGAGCGGGTCTTGCTGAAACCGGGCTTGCCAGCGCCGATTTCACTAATCGGATAATAAGCTTTTGTTGACATATATGATGTCCTCCTTGTAGTGTATTTTTACCGGATATCCGGTACAACCTCAATAGTCCTATCCATTATCTCAAACCTTTGGTTAAAAGTCAATAAAGCCGGAAAAATTTAATAGCGTTTTTATACTTTCTGGTAACAGTTCAGACACCCCATTACTAAGACACAGCAAATAGACCAGTTATAGTAT
>CAJUCT010000022.1:59550-72689 GCA_910585015.1 uncultured Acetatifactor sp. | reverse complement strand
ATAATCTGCAATTTTTGTATAATATCGGGAGATAATTTCCTGCGAATCTATAGCTGTTCCTGTCGCAGCAGGAGCAGCTTGAAAATATCGACCATACGCTCCAGCTGGTACTGGAACAGATGGCGGACCTAAAACGCCACCGGTTTGGCCGTTCAACAGAGAAACATGAAACCGAAGACCAGATCTCCTTTATGGAAGTGGATGGGAAGATCGTATTCTTTGACGAGTCCGAAGCTGTTGCCGGAGAGGAAAACGCACAGGAGGAGCCGGAAAGCGTTTCCCGCACAAAACCGAAGAAAAAGCAGGGCAAACGGGAAGAAGACCTGGAGGGGCTGCCGGTAGTTGTGGTGGAACATTCCATGGCAGATCAGGAACTGGAAGACAGGTTTGGGAAAGGCGGTTGGAAACAGCTTCCGGATGAAGTATACCGCAGGTACAGGTTCACCCCGGCGAAAATCGAGGTGGAGGAACACCATGTAAAAGTATATGCAGGGAAGGAAACGGAAGAGGTCATCAAGGCGCCGCACCCGGAAACTTTATTAAGGGGGAGCCTTGTTTCCCCCCTCGCTGGAGGCGGCGGTAATGAACGCCAAATATGTCAATGCAGTCCCGCTTTACCGTCAGGAACAGGAGTTTGAACGTTACGGCCTGCATATATCCAGGCAGAACATGGCGAACTGGACGATCCAGTGCGCAGACAGATATCTTGCGGTACTCTATGATTACCTCCACAAAAAGCTGTACGGCTACCATGTTCTGCAGGCAGATGAGACGCCCGTGCTGGTGAATAAGGACGGACGCCCCGCAGGGGCAAAAAGCTACATGTGTTATGCGCTGAGTTTTTGAGAGGGGCTGACACCTACAAAAATGCTGTATTTCAGCCGTTTATCCCAAAAACTCATAACATAATTATTATCTTGCATTCTGGATAAAATCGGGTATATCCTGATTTTCCGAATGCGGGTGTTCAAGTATATCCGGTATACTTGTTTCAGTTTTTCTTTCTTTCAATATCCTCGAAACAGAACCTTGGTGGATGCGCAGATAAATCTCTGTAGTCTGAATAGATTCATGACCCAAAAAGTTTCTTATATATATGAGTGGTATCCCCGCTTCAAGCATGTGGACTGCTTTGCTATGGCGGAAACTGTGTGGCGAATAATCTTCTTCCTTAAAGTGATTCGGATTATTGCTTTTTGCCAGGGTTACATATTTGCGAACAAGGTTTCGGATACATGCCGTTGTTATCCGGTCAGATCTTTGGCTTGGAAACAGATGCTCATCCCTGTTATCCTTCAAAGTTTTCCCCCTTTCTGCCAGATATCTTTTTATCAGTTTCACGACATCTGAAGAAATGGGGATTTCGCGTGCCTTGTTTCCTTTCCCGCGAATCCTGACAGTGGAAGTTTTCGCAAACGTTAGATCACCGACCATGATGTCACATATCTCCTGTGCTCTTGCACCAGAATCATAAAGCAAAGCCAGTAATGTAACATCCCGGCTGCCAGACTTGCCTTTGGTTGTTGGAATGCCCAATAAAATCCTGATCTCTTCCGCGGAAAAATACGTAAAAACTGTCTTTGGAATCTTTGGGGTCTGTGCCTGGGAAACTGCATTGTATGCCCCAAGTGAAGCTATCTCACGGCCAGACGCATATTTCAGAAATGAAGACAATGCCGATATGCACTGTTTTTGGGAAGCCGCACTATAATTCTTTTCACTTTGGAGCCACAGCAGATATTCATCCATGGTCTTTGTGGTGATATCCGAATAGTTGATCCTGTAATGCGGAATGTCTTTTATCTCCTTGAAAAACTGGAACAAAGCCACAAATCCATCTGCATATGAGGATATGGTATTTTTTGAACATTTTTTGTTTAATGGTAAATACACGTTGAAATATTCCGCAAGCTGCTTTGTAAATAAAGTCTGTTTCATTCAAGCACCTCCGGAAAGAGCCCTTTATTGAATTCCTCCATTTTATCCAGGATATCCCAGCTGTTTTCGGCTGTCATATGAAGATAGATGTTATGGAAAGCTTGTCATAACATCTACCTAAAATTCAGCAATGAGCTGTTTCCGGAGTCCATCGATTCCTTTGGAAGATTTATGAGCGACCTGCTTCCGGAGGTAGACTATGAAGAATAAAAAAATTTCCTTCATGGATCATCTTGAGTGTTATTTCAATATATATTTACCAACTGTAAAGGGCTTATCACAATCAACGATAGTTTCGTATAAGGCAACATTCCGTATACTCATGGAATTCTTATATACAGTAAAAGGTATTCCCTCTGATAAGGTGGAGTTCAGTACCTTTGATGATAAGTTGATCATGGAGTTCTTAAGCTGGCTGGAAACAGAGCGTAGCTGCAGTGTCAGCACCAGAAACCAGAGGCTCTCTGCTATTGCAGCATTCTCGATATATGCACAGAATAGAGATTTTGGTTCAGCAGTTACTTTCAGAAACTGTGTACTAAAAGTTCCAAAGAAGAAAGTGCCCCGTAAAGGCAGAAGCTCATTCACAAGAGATGAAGTCAAGACTCTATTCCAATTACCCGATTCAAGTAATGAAATCGGATTAAGAGACAAGACTTTGCTGTGTTTTATGTATGCTAGCGGGACAAGGGCACAGGAGGTATGTGATTTAACAGTTGGGAATATCCAGTTCTATCCTGATCGAGCCGGCATCAACATACATGGTAAAGGTCAAAAGGTGCGCCGTATAGGTATTCCATGTGATGTTTCAAATATGTTGAAGAAATATATTGAACATCGTAGAATAATCAATGATACAGGGCGGCATGTGTTCTCAAGTCAGACACATGAGAAGATGTCAGTTGCCTGTATTGAGGAAATATACTCCAAATACATTGACAAGGCAAAACTTGAGTATCCTGAAATGTTCAGATATAGTTACACGCCACATTCCATGAGGCATACTACTGCCACCCATATGCTTGAAGCAGGGGTTCCGCTTATTGTGGTTAAGAACTTTCTCGGGCATGTATCCTTGCAGACCACTCAGATATATACAGAGATAACGCAGGATACCATGAACAAACAGCTTAAATCGTGGAATGACAAATGGTTTCTCAAGGATAATTCTCATTTTGAGAACACTAATGGAAAAAATAACATACCGGAATTCTTAAGGTAAAAAGTAGTTATTGTTATTCGGGATTTAAATCGGAGAACTGCCGATTTACGCTGATGTTGGCAGTTCTCCTAGAATAACAATACTTCTGGGATAATGGGACTTATTCGAGAACTGGAATAAGTCCCATGCCAGGCGGAGGTTTGACGAAGCGGTCAAGGCTCTGCCGAAACAGAAGCAGAAGGACAGCTGCGCATACCTTGCGCTGACCATGATACAGGCGATCTACCGGGAGGAGAAACAGTTAAAAGATCTCCCGGCCGGGGAACGGAAAAACCGCCGCCAGCTGAGCGTAAGGCCCCTGGTGGAGGCTTATTTCACATGGGTTCGTGAAAACCTCCCGAAAGTGCCGCAGAAAAGCAAGACGTGGGAAGATTTCAATTATTCCCTGAACCAGGAGAAATACCTGAAAGTGTTCCTGGATGATGGCGAAGTGCCGATGGACAATAACGCTGCGGAACAGTCCATCCGCGGATTCTGCATCGGCAAGAAAAACTGGGTGATGATCGATACCATTGCCGGTGCAAAGTCCAGCGCCATCATCTACAGCATTGCGGAAACCGCAAAAGCAAACAATCTGAAACCGTATGATTACTTTGAGTATCTGCTTACCGAGATCCCGAAGCATCTGGAGGATACAGACCGCAGTTTTCTGGATGACCTGCTCCCCTGGTCACCAGGCCTGCCAGCGAATTGCCGCAAGCCTGATAAAAGTGAAGTGAAATAAAGACTGGAGCAAATCTGTTTCTATCATACAGGTTTGCTCATGTTTTGTATAGGTACTCACTATCTACCGTTTACTAAACATCCATAAAAGGAGGCCATTATCAGAGAGATAGCCTCCTTTTTCGTGTACAGGCTTGTCACTCGTGTGACAATATCTGGGCCGTTTCTGTATAAAAAGTTCCTACTCTTCAAGTTGAAATTTTTGCTTATCATGAATACTAATATCCGAGCCTAGCTGTACTTCTATCACTTTCAACTCTGTCTCTGCAATAATAGTATGTCGGCAGCCTGCCTTCATTGTAACTACATCTCCTGATTTAACGGATTGTCTCATGCCGTCTATGATTACTGTTCCCCTCCCGGCAATGACATTCCATATCTCATCCCGGTATTTATGGCTGTGATAATTCATTTTATGCCCTGGATTCAATGTCACTTTGATAGTCATGCTGTCCACAGTCACATCCAAAACCTGAAAACTCCCCCAGGATTTTTCAGCAAACATAATCTGATTGTTGAGCTTATCCACATATGGCTTAATATAGGAGGACTGCTCCTTGTCAGCCACAAGAATTCCCTCCGGACTGGCAGAAATAATTACATTCCTGAGTCCCATACACAAAATAGGCATATCTAACTCATTTACAATATGGACATCCTCACAAGTGTCATTGGGGATAACATTGCCGATAGAGTCCTCAACCATTGCCTCTGTGAGAGTATTCCAAGTCCCCAGATCCTTCCACAGTCCTCCAAAACGCATAACTTGAATTTTACTTTCCCTCTCTGCCACAGCATAATCAAAACTGATCTTTTCCAGCGTATCATATTTCTGGTACAAATCCGCATAATCAATAAAATCTATCAATTCATGGGCCTTCTCCAAGACATATCCCAGCTTATAGGCAAAGACACCGCCGTTCCAGAGAGCTCCCTGCGCAATATAGGTCTTTGCGGTTTCCGAATCCGGTTTCTCCCTAAATGTATCAACCTCACTGATATTTCCATTGCTCCGGGGTATGATATACCCATACTTCTCGCTGGGATAAGTCGGCTCAATCCCCATCAAAACCAAATTGGCCTCACCTTTTGCGGCCTGCTCTCCCAGGTTCTTCAATGCTTCGAAATAGTCCTGTTCTACATAGGGATCTACGGGGCACACCACCGCTGTCTCATCCTCCGACATCCCCTGTACATCATGAAGGTACGCCGTTGCCAAAGCGATAGCTGGGAAAGTATCTCGTCGACAGGGTTCCACACTGATAGTCACGTCATCGCCCAACTGATTATGAATTGCGGAGACCTGCGTCTTGCTGGTGGCAATCATAATATTTGCTTGCGGATCTATCTCTTTAATCTGCCAATAAACCCTTTGAACCATAGATTCATACTCGCCGTTCTCTGTCCTAAATATTTTTATAAATTGCTTAGACCGTACATCATTAGACAAAGGCCATAATCTTTTCCCGCTCCCGCCTGACAATAAAATTAGATTCATTTTTCCACCCCCTAATTTCTGACCCAGCCTGCCCATTTTTTACGATATTCCTCTGCTGTCACACTCTCATTTTCCCGAAACATCTGCTGCAAAACTACCATATCGCCAATTCCTGTCTCTTCCGCAATTTGTTCCACAGATTTTATACTAAACCGGAGCAATTCTTTTGCAAGATTATATCTCCGATTACTAATATATTCTTCGATACTAATTCCATACGTTGGCAGGAACAATTCATTCAATACTGAGACTGGTTTCGCAAAAGATTCCTGCAGCATTAAAAGAATATTGCTCTGCATAAATTCTTCATTTAGCATCTGCCGGATCTCGTTCGCCTGTTCCTTACTCTTTTGCCTTTCTATAACTGCCGGATTTGCCACGCATTCTATTACATTATTCAACAGATGAAGCAGCATCTCTCCACTCTGCAGTTCTGTCAAAAAGCTTTTCTCCCTCTGTTTTTCCCGAATATCCTGTATGAGCTTACTCCATACTTCCACTGTACTGGTGTGGAACACGCAACTATTCTCATTAAATTTTAAAAACAATTCATAGTATTCTCTTGCTGCCCGTCCATTGAAATGAACCCACCCCAATCTCCAAGCCTCTTTTTCATCACTGATGTGCTCATAATGCTCCATACAATCAACCAACGCACAGTCACCAGCTTTTACTTCTATATTCTCTCCTCGTATATCCAGATTACCTTTTCCTTCTAATACAGCCAGAAACAAAAAAGAGTCTATTTTTTCTCTTGTGCATCTATGAGGCTGTACGCTCTGAAGTGTACCTACCTCCTGAACATATAACAGATTCTGCTTTGCAAAACTTCCGGGAGTGTGCAGGCATCTATCCGATTGTGTCATATTGTCCGTAAAAAATAAGCCATCTTTCTTGATCATCCCTATTCCTCCTAGTATAACTGAGTCCGCCAGTAATCCAGCATTTCCCGAACCGTTTGCTCCAAAGAGATTTCCGGTTTCCATCCCGTCAAGCTATTCAACTTGGTAATATCAGCTTCAATTATCGGTACATCTACAGGTCGGATTTTATTGGGATCGATCTCCACTTTGATATCTTTATTTGACATGGAGATGATCAAATCCAGAATTTGATGAATTTCTTTTGCATTACCACTTCCCACATTATATGTTTCTCCAGGCTCTCCTTTTTGAATCAAGGCGACATACGCCTTTACTACATCCCGCACATCTGTAAAATCTCTTTTGGCAGCAAGATTTCCGACCATCATAACAGGTTCCCTTAATCCTTTTTCAATCTCTGCAACCTGCTTACAGAAATCTGAAACCACAAACATAGGCGCCTGCCCCGGACCAATATGATTGAACGCCCTTACCATCATAAGTTCCATATCATATGCTTTTGAGTATATATTTCCTATCATATTCTGACAAGCTTTCGTTGCGGCATAAATATTTCCTGGTCTAAGAAGATTGGTCTCTGTAATCGGTAGTTCGTTCTCTTGGATGTGCCCATACTCCTCCCCCGAACCGATCAATAAAATGCGAGGCATATAAAAGAGTTCACGCACTGCATCCATTACGTTAATGCTCCCCTTGATATTTATATCCACTGTTAAAATCGGATTCTTCCATGCCAGACCAACAGAACTTTGAGCCGCCAAATGAAAAATGTAATCCGGTCGTATTTCCAGCAGAAGAGCCACAATGGCTTCCTTATCCATAATATCCAGATCATATACTTGTGCATTGACATTTTCAAGCCTCTCGTGAGACAGCTTTGTCGCATAAGGCTCTATTTTGTTTCTTGCCATTTCTTTAATCAGATATCTTCCAACAAATCCTGCCGCACCTATCACTAATCCCTTTTTCATATCACGCCTCATATGATTTAGAAAAGGAATTCTATTCCAGAATCCCTTTTCTCTTCTTTTCATACCTATAGAGTTGCCGTCTATCTTATTTTACAGACTGCCGAGTGACCTCCTGCCTAGCTAAATTTCTATCATGTCTGGCCATAATCTCCACTAATTCCTCATAAGAGGTCTTTTGGGGATTCCAGCCCAGTACAGTCCTTGCCTTTGTCGGATCTCCCCAGAGATTGTCCACATCCGTGGGGCGAAACCATTCCGGATTAACACATACCAGCATCTTACCGGTTTGTTTGTCATACCCTTTCTCATCCACGCCAGTGCCTTCCCATCTCAGTTCAATACCGTTTGCCTTAAATGCTCTTTCCGTAAAATCTCTTACCGTATGCTGCTCTCCTGTTGCAATTACAAAATCCTCTGGAATATCCTGCTGCAAAATCATCCACATACATTCCACATAATCCTTCGCATATCCCCAGTCGCGTAAAGAATCCATATTTCCCAATTCCAAATGATCCTGCAAACCTTCAGCAATCCGGCCAGCCGCCAGAGTAATCTTTCTGGTCACAAAATTCTCACCACGTCTCTCCGACTCATGGTTAAACAGAATTCCATTCACTGCGAACATGCCATATGCCTCTCTGTATTCCTTGGTAATCCAGAATCCATATTGCTTAGCAACCGCATAGGGACTGTAAGGATGAAACGGCGTCGTCTCCTTCTGGGGGACTTCCTCCACTTTACCATACAGTTCAGATGTAGAAGCCTGATAGAACTTTGTTTTCTTAGCTAGTCCCAAAATACGAATGGCCTCCAGTATTCTCAATACACCAATCGCATCTACATCCCCCGAATATTCAGGAACATCAAATGAAACCTGCACATGGGACTGCGCCGCCAAATTATAGACCTCATCCGGCTGCACTGCTGCAATAATGTTTGTAATGGATGCGGTATCCGAAAGATCCCCATCATGGAGCGTAATCACATTTTGAGCGATCAAATGCTCAATCCTTGCCGTATTGGCAATGGAAGCTCGCCTTACTATTCCATGTACTTCATATCCCTTTTCCAGCAACAACTCCGCCAGATAAGATCCATCCTGACCTGTAATTCCTGTAATGAGTGCTTTTTTCATCTTCATTCCCTTTCATGACCATAAGTTTTTACTTTCTTATTGATATTATACATATTTAGGATAAAAATAGCAAGTTTTTTCACCTATCTTATCGTTCAACTCTCATAGGATTATTCAAAAAATCCTCATAGGAAAGCCGAATACCGTCTTCCAATTCCACTTTATATTTCCACCCAAGGTTTGCTAATTTTGATACATCCAATAACTTTCTTGGTGTTCCGTCCGGTTTCGAATTATCCCAGACAATTTTACCGGTATAGCCTATAATTTTGGCAGTCAATTCCGTGAGTTCACTGATGGTTAATTCCTTACCAGTTCCCACATTAACTGTTTCGTCCCCCGAATAGTGGTTCATTAGGAACAGACATGCGTCAGCCAAATCATCCACATACAAAAATTCGCGAAGAACTGTACCCGTCCCCCAACATACCACCTCTTCCAATCCAGCTACTTTCGCCTCATGAAACCTGCGTATCAGCGCCGGCAACACATGGCTGTGAGTAGGATGATAATTATCATTCGGTCCATACAAATTTGTAGGCATTGCAGAAATGAAATCCGTGCCATACTGTCTATTTAAGTATTCGCAATATTTTAATCCCGAAATTTTTGCCAAGGCATATGCTTCATTTGTTTTCTCCAGTTCGGAAGTCAATAAACTGCTTTCCTGTATAGGCTGTGGTGCCATACGCGGATAGATACAAGAAGAACCCAGGAAGAGAAGTTTTTTGCAATTGTTTTGCCATGCAGAGTGAATAATATTCATCTCCAAAATCATATTCTCATACATGAAATCCGCAAGAGATTCTGAATTTGCAATAATACCTCCCACTTTTGCTGCGGCAAGAAAAACATAATCCGGCTTTTCATTACAAAAAAAATTTTCCACCGATTCCTGCCTGCACAGATCTAATTCAGAATGGGTTCTGACTATAATGTTATGGTATCCCTCTTTGTTTAAAGCTCGTATAATTGCAGACCCTACCATTCCGCGATGTCCTGCTACATATATCTTGGAATTTTTCTCCATCATTGCTTTTTTCTCCTTTTAATATATTTCCAGGCTTTCATATGCCACTTTTTCAATTTTCACACTCAGCATTCTATCGTCACCGTTGCCCGCTTTCACCACTTTTTTGCACTCTACTACTATTTCATGAAGATGCTTTTGATCTTTTAGTTCAAATACTAACTCATGACATCCCAATTGAGTAATGTCTTTTCTTCCGACATATGTTTGATCTATATACATATCAATAGTCTGTGGAATAGCGTTTGGCAATATACATTCAACGGTCAGAAACACTTTGCTTATGTGCCCCGGAATCATCATAGCATAGCGCTTCCCAATCCACCCATCAAGATATTTCACAGGCATCTGCTTTTCTAACTGTTTATGCTTAAAGGTCAGATATAAACCCGCAAATTTTCTAATAGGATAAATTGCATTAGCATGTTTAGTATAAAACGTGCTGGCTCTATATGACTCGACACCTAACGGAGAGACTTTCCCACTATATTTTTGCAGCAAAGCTACAATCTCCTCCAATCGCTTATCGCCACCTGTACTTGTTTTTGTCTCTCCGTATTCCCGCGAACAAGCAAGTAACTCTGGAATATATTTTACCTCACTGATTGCCGCCAGTTTAATCCAAAGATCCCAATCCATACAATAATGCAAACTTACATCCAAATAACCTACTTTCTGAAGCGTTTCACGCCTGAAAAAAGTTGCAGGTTGCATAATATAATCCCAGAAGTTAACTAATTTCCAATAATCAAATTCCTGTGTGTATTCAAATACTTTTAATTTGTTACCTGTCTCGTCAATAATATATCCATCCCCATACACAAGGCCTAGTTTTTTGTCCTTTTCAAACTCTTCAACTGCCCTGCTGACACATCCCGGCTCATACACATCATCTGAATTCAACCACGC
This sequence comes from uncultured Acetatifactor sp., assembly GCA_910585015.1. Classification (GTDB taxonomy): domain Bacteria; phylum Bacillota; class Clostridia; order Lachnospirales; family Lachnospiraceae; genus Acetatifactor. Next base: position 62,379 of record CAJUCT010000022.1, on the reverse strand, counting down.
GACAATATCCCCCTTGGCCATCTTAAATCCTTTATTGATCGCATCGCTTTGTCCATTATCTTTTTCGGATATATAAGTAAGTTTCCCCTTATATTCACGGATAATATCCAGAGTATTATCTGTGGAACAGCCATCTACAATTATATATTCAATGTTTACATAATCCTGCGACAGCACACTTTCAATTGTTTGCCGGATATATTTTCCCTGATTATAGGAAGGCGTTATAATGGAAACTAATGGTTTCACTTCCCCTTCACCTCCAAAGCTATATCATTAAGTATAAATGACAGTTCCCTTTGATCCTGACTTTTAGCTACTCTGGCTGGACAAAATGTTGTGTTCATCATCAGTTTTAATATATGATCACCTGCATTCTGATGTCGCTTAGGTATATCTACCTCTTTTATAAAAGCACCTATTTCATTCACTGTAAGCTTGTCTATTTTTTCATTGTCAAAAAATATATTTATCACTAACTGCTTGTTAATTGGCCAATTGTGCGTTCCGGCTAATTTAATAACATTGCATTCTCCGTCCAGCGTCACCTTCCGAATATATTCCTTTGCCAGCCACAAATCAGGATATTGTTCGGTATATGCCTGTGCCCGCCTGGCAATATTGCCAATTCTCAGCAGACTTCCGCACCTGCTTTTAATCAATGCCTTTAACCCATTCCAGCAATACCGTGGGTTTGCATAATTAAACTTAATAAATAGTCGAAAATCATTCCAATAGAATTTTGCGCCTCTAGTTCCTTCTGCCAAGTAGTCAGCATATCCATCAACCCAACTGATTGGAACATAATTATAATGCTTCTTTACTGCTCTGCAAGTCTCTTCATATACTTCCTTTCTTCTCGACAAAGTTTTATTTTCCTCATACATCCTTGAGGTCGCTATGTATTCTGGAATATAAGAAATCTTTCCGACCTTAGCCATACGCAGCCATAACTCATAGTCCATACTTAGTTGATGCTCAATATCCAGCATACCTGCCTTTTCCACGATGTCCTTTGTAAAAAAAGCCGTGGGTTGGCAAATAATACACATTTCTGCAAGTCGCTGTATATCAAACTTTTCAGTCAGATATCTCTCTATGATGTTTCCGTCTTTATCCGTATAATATCCCTCTCCATATACCATATCCGCATCAGGATGAGATTTCATATAGGTGACCATTTTAGTGACGGCACCCTCAAGATAGGTATCATCTGAGTTTAACCAGCCGATAATCTGCCCCTTAGCACACCTGATTCCCCTATTGACTGCATCAGCCTGTCCGTCGTCTTTTTCGGATATCCACTGAATTCTATCACCATAACTTTTCAAAATTTCAACCGTGTTATCGGTAGAACCACCATCCATAACTAGATATTCGATATTAGGATAATCCTGATTCAGAACGCTGTCAATCGTTGCCTTAATAAATGCACCCTGATTGTATGAGGGCGTAATTATGGAAACCAGCGGCATATCCTCATATTTATCAATTCTATCTGTTCTTTTTTTATTCCATATTTGTTCAAGATAAGAAACCGTATCTTCTGCACATTTATGCCACGAATACTTAGAGGCGATTTTTTGACCCTTTTCAATCAACTCAGTACGTAATTCCGCACTTGTTTCCAACTGATGTATTTTAGATGCTATATCTTCCGGATCATGGGCATCAAAATATAACGCTGCGTTTCCTGCCACTTCAGGTATACTTCCACACTGCGAACATGTGATTGCCACTTTAGCTTTCATTGCCTCAACTAAAGGAATTCCAAAGCCTTCAAAAACAGAAGGAAACGCCATAACTGTTGCGTTAGCAAACACATAGGGCATTGCATCCTGCGGCAAATATCCTAAATATATGATGTCTTCTTCCAGATGAAACTTTGAGATATATTCATCAATCTCTTTTTTTTGCTGCTTTCCATCGCCAGTAAAAACTAATTTCAGTTTCGATCCATACTTTTCTCTTAAAATGGTATATGCTCTCAATAGGTTTATATGATTTTTGTGAGGCCACGAATTTGCAGGATAAAATATGTAATCCGCGCCTATTCTTTTTTTGAACTCCTCTTTCTTTTTCTCTTCCAGCGGTAAATCAAACACGCTATCGCTATTCAGATATGTTACGCATATTTTATCAGGGGGAACCTGATATTTATCAATAATTGTCTGCTTGGAATATTCAGATATTGTAATAACACCATCTGCCTGTAAGAGAGTGTTCGCTGTAGATTTTCTAATATCAGTCAATACTTTTCTGGTAAAGTATTGAGGAAAAAACTCGTGCTGAACATCCAAAATGGACGCCACCGCCGGAACAGGACATTCTTCGGGCGCAATAAAAAACAAAGGACAAAACAAAATATCAATATTTTTATAATCAATCCAAAACCGCAGCTGCGTATCTCTGTTTTCGGAGTCCTCTATTTTAACTATTTCAGCACAGCCTTCAGTTACAAAAGTAGGGAATGCTGTATTGTTTGTAAAAACATAGATCTCCAGATTATCCATATATGCCATTTCATGAATGGTATTTCTTACATATTGTTCCGCACCACCAATTTTTCCAGGATACAAATTTGTTAAAACAATCCCCACTCTCATAAATACAATCTCTCCACTTCTCATGAAAGTTCAATAAAATGTTACATACTATTCATGCGTTCAATTATGGCAAGCCTCTCACTTGCCGCTTGCGCTAAAACCTCATTTTCTGACAGCAATTTTTTGACATCCTCAAGACGCTTATCCGCTTCCTGCTGTAAAACTTTATTTTCCTCTGTCAATTGTTCGACATCTGCAAGACGTTTATCTGCTTCCGACTGTA
>CAJUCT010000022.1:2346-59450 GCA_910585015.1 uncultured Acetatifactor sp. | reverse complement strand
ATATCTTATTCTCCTGCGTTAATCGCTCAACATCTGCAAGACGTTTATCTGCTTCCGACTGTAATATCTTATTCTCCTGCGTTAATCGCTCAACATCTGCAAGACGTTTATCTGCTTCTCGCTTGAGAATATCATTATCACTGGTAAGTTTATCCATATCCCTCAAGCGCTCCTGTGCTGCCTCTTCAAATTGACTGGCTTTTAGCTCTTTATCTTTAACTAGCTGGTTTAAAATATCGATATCATGTAATATTTTATTTCGTTCTTCATTAATTGCCCTGCTTTTAGCCGTTTCCTGATTTCTTTCATCAAATAGCCTTAATATGGCCTTAATAATTCTCCCATTAGGCAAACTGTTTAAATACCCATTAATCTCTTCCGTGGAGTTCCCACAGAATGGTGTTTTAGAGGCAAAAAGGAACATGTCATAGTCGTCGCCAAAAAACGCTGGCTCAAAAATAACATACGTAAACTCATATTTTTTCAATAGCTTAACGATTGCATCCCGACTGTATAAAAAAACATGTTGCTCTTCGACCAGTAGATTCTTAAAGTGTGGCTTCTTTACCAGCATCTCCTCGTAAGTGCATTCCGGATCATAACATGGCATTTGCAGTACCAAAATGCCATTATCCTCCAGTCGTTGAATGCAATCCTGTAAAAATTTCTCAGGCTCCATCAAATGTTCAAAAACATCCATTGCAATTATGGCATGATATTTTTCATGACTAGTACATAATTCTCCACATACTGTCTCCAGCCCAAGCCGCTGTTCAATATAATGGCATATTTGAGGGCTTAGTTCAAAAGGAACAGGGCGGAAACCAGCAGCCTTTAGCATATACGAAAACTGCCCCAAACCGCATCCTACATCTGCAACTTTTGTCCCCAGTTTAAGGTTCTGCAAACAATATTTCAGCCAGTAGGTTGCTCTTTCTGGAATGTACAAATCAATCAATTCATCTATATCTTTAACCCCTGCCTCTTTTACCATTACATTTTCCCAGTAATTACTGCCATATAAATCCTCTTCTTCCGATGTCACCTGAGAAATATCCGGAGAAAAATCATATTTTGACACCAGCGTATTACATACATTGCATCTATAATACTTTGGAGAATATTCGGATAATATATCGTTTCCGCAATAACATTTATTCATGATGGCCTCCGTTATAATAACTCAACTGAGAAAATTCCAAGTCCCAAACTTCTTGTATCAAACGATTCTGTGTTAATCTCCGCAGGAATCCATTGCTTATTAATTTTGAGATCTATTTTAACCAATCCATGTAAATTCAATTCCTCCGGAACAGATATACATAATGTATTTTCCCCAAATTCGCACTCCATTGTAATAGGCTTACTATCCTGAATAGAAAGCGATACACTCATTCCAGTCTCCCCCTCTTTCGGGGTATACCAATTCAAATAGTGAAGTATAAGCTGAGTTGCTCTTTCTTCCTTAATATTGACGTATAGTGTAGCAATTAATTTTTTCATCCAATGGAAATTGGTATTATTTATTTTTTCTCTGTCATACCACTCGCTCGGTTCTACTGAATAATCCTCCAAATAGCTTATATTGCACAAGTCATCGGCCAACACCGCAACCTCATCATATGTCAGCTTTGTGGAATACCCAAATACCTCTGTTTCTCTCTCAATATCTCTGGGGAGCAAGCACCCCTCACAGCCAGAAACCACTTCAGCGTATACTGCTTCCTTCTCATCCGACATAAAAATATCGTCAAAATCTTTCTCATAAAGGTTACCCATCAGGTATTCTTTTGCATTCTCCTTATAGTATCCCCCCCAGCAGGCATAAACATCCCCATTGCAATCTAACATCCATGAATTTCTTCCAGCATGACAGTTTTTAATCAGCCATTTCCCTTTTGACAATAAGTACTTTCTTCCTCGAGGATAATCAACAAATCGGAAAATTTTGCGGATATCTTCTGGTGTAAAATTGAACTCCTCCTCACCCACAAAAACCACTGGTATATATATTACAGGAATTCCTTTGTTTTTAAAAAACGTATCAAATTCTTCAAGGTACTCCAAATTATCCTTTTGAACTACCATATTAATTTGAACCTGAAAACCTCTTTCATGCAGCATCAATGCACTTTGTACTGCTTTTTGATATATGCCCTTGCATCTGCGAATTTCATCATGCATAGACTCCGGACCATCAATAGAAATTGCGAAACGCACCGTCTCACAATTTTCAAGTTTATTTATCAACCTCTCTATTCTATCGGTAAACCATCCATTTGTGCTGATCACTGTTGGAATTTTATGTGAATCAAGATACACAATAAACTCATCTATATCATCCTTTAAAAAAGGTTCGCCGCCTGCTACGGAAACAGAATTTCCTTTTAGAAATTTTGATTTTTCATATTTCTCTATCAGCTGTTGGCTGGTCATTTCAATTTCTTTACCTGTGTATACCTGTGGTGCGCAATGCTTGCAACGACAGTTGCATCTTGTTGTTGGCAAATACAAAAACTCGCATATTTCTATATTATCAACTTTCATCTTCTCTATCCTTTCACGACCATTTTGATATCTCCTGGCAAGTCTGCACACCCATGAAACATTAGTTGCATTGGATCTCCTACCGGTTTAGTATGGATGGAAAAATTTCCAACATGCGCCATTGTAGATAATCTTTCCATTGTTTCATTAACTTCTTCCTGATTTCTATATGGGCGCTTTTCATAGTCATGGTAATCCATTGTGGCGGTACCTACATCAAAAGTGTAATCACCAATTCCCAAGTCCATCTTGATTCTTTGCAAAACAAAAATGTGATTTCCTTTATCTACAGCAGGGGGTACATCACAATCTAGTTGTAAACTATCTTTTCCATGTACAATGATATTTTTTTGATCATATAATACAATTCCCCATAAAGGAACATCAATATGTTGCTTTACCTCTAGTTCCGCAAAGAAATATGCCCACTCTCCTTGGGCAAAAACTCTTTTGGCATATCCTTCGCTGTCAAAGATTCCAACTTTTAGTATATGAACCTTTTCATTCCCTATTTCCGTATTCTGCGACAAATCGTAATAGAGCGGCTCTTTAATTTTCCAGTTGCCAAAGTCACATATCTCATTTGTGTTCGTCAGACGATCCTGCCTCTGCTCTTCCGCTTTTTTTTCTCCCTCCTCCTCTGTTTCTTTCTTTATATCAAGAATATAATACTTTTTAACAACTTCCCTGCTGTCGCCCAGTTCTGCTATTCTCCCCTTATTCAGCAAAAGAGCTCTCTCGCAGAACTGCTCCACCTCATTCATCCCATGGCTTACTAGAATAATCGTTTTGCCTTCCTCTTTCAACTGGTTTAGTTTTGAATAGCACTTTTGCCTGAAAAAGACATCACCCACAGCCAATGCCTCATCAATCAGCAAAATATCCGCATCCACATTGATTGCAACGGCAAAAGCCAACCGCACAAACATACCACTCGAATAAGTTTTTACCGGTTGGTTGACAAAGTCCCCTATATCTGCAAATTCAATTATCTCGTCAACTTTACTATCTATTTTGTCTTTGGGAACTCCCAGAATAGCCGCATTCATATAGATATTCTCAAAGCCTGTACTCTCTGGATTAAATCCGCTGCCCAATTCCAGCAACGCTGCAACCTTTCCGTGAATTTCAACCTCTCCGGAAGTTGCCTTGATAATCCCAGCCAGAATTTGCAGCATTGTGCTTTTACCACTTCCGTTTCTACCGATAATACCAAAAGATTCCCCTCTTTTTACGTCAAAACTCACATTGTCTAATGCCACGAAATTCCGTCCGCTCTTAGTATGAAACATATGGTACATAAACCGTTTGCCGGCAGTATCAAATATTTTATACACTTTTGATACATTATTTACGCGTATAGCAACCTCCTCCGAATTATAGGACATCTGCAAATCCCTCCTTTGCACGCATAAATACAATTTCTCCTAGCAGAAAAATAAGCATTGCAATTAAGCATGAAATACCATAAAATTCCCAGTTTAGACTGTTTCCATAAAGAACAACATTCCTCAAATTTTCAATAATATAGGTCATTGGATTAGCCGCACATAAACCTCGAAAATTTTGTGGAACGGCTGACAATGGGAAGAAAACAGGACTCATATACATCAGCACCATAACAAGAACTGAAATGATATTTCCCACATCTTTCAAGAAAACTGATAAGGCTGAGATAAGCAGTCCTAACCCTACAGCCATAACAATTAACGGTATTAATGCAAGAAATATCATATATAACGTAGCTGATACATTTTTATAAAGAATAATTTTTGCCGCAATTAGAATAGCATAGCAAATGACGCAATTGAATAGCGATGACAATGTAATAACTACAGGTAATATCTCTAAAGGGAAAATAACTTTTTTTACATAATTTGTGTTAGAGGCAATTAGTGTAGTGGAGCGGTTCATAACTTCACTAATCATATTAAATGCGCTCAAACCGCAAAAAAGCACTAAAGCAAATTGATACTTGTCGCTTGTGTCGATATCCCACTTAGCCTGAAATACTTCACTGAATACAAATGTATATATTATAAGCATTAAGACTGGTACGATAATGGACCATAGTATGCCCAATACAGAGCCCTGATACCTTTGCTGAATGTCCTTTTTTACAAGCTGTTTTAGCAAATAACTGTTTCGATATAACGTCTTAATCATTCCAATTACCTTCCATACTTGTTCTGATGACTTTCTTTCTGAAGGGGAGAAGAAGCATCATCAATACTCTTCGTGGAATCCACTGCAATACGCTCTTGGGATAATCGGTTAACATTTTCGTTACTATCCAATGCATTGGAACTCTCCCATAGAATTTCATCAAAATAAAAATTGCTTCTTTAAGATGCCTCTGTTGCATCGTTGATGTTTTCGTGCCTTCATATACTCGCGTAGAGCCAATATACTCTTTAATAAAGCCAAACTTATACTTACTTGCCAGTCTTATCCAATACTCATAATCCAAGCACATTGTCAGACTTGAATTTATTGGACCTGTGGTTTCATATGCCTCTTTACTAAACATCACACTCGGCTGACTTAAAAAGCAGCGATGTCCCAACTTGTCAACGGCAAATTCCTCCACTGGGTACTCTCCTACCCGATTGCCACTTGCATCAATCAGATGAGATAACCCATAACAAACCTCAAAATGATTTTTTTCTGCAAAATCAACAATTTTTGAAACAGCGTATTCATCTTCGAAAATATCATCTGAGTTCAGCCACATATAGTACTTACAATGCGGCAAGAGATGTATTCCCTTGTTGATTGCATCTGCTTGTCCGCCATCAGGCTCGGAACACCAGACATCCAGTTCTGTTTCATATTTAAGAATAATGGACTTTGTATCATCTTGTGAGCCGCCATCAATCACAGCAATAGCCAAATCAGCATGCCTTCTATTGCCAATAACGCTGCATATGGTTGTTTCAATATATTTTCCCTGATTATAACTCGGAATGATGACTCCTACTTTTTTATCCATATCATATCAAACACCTTAATATGCAATTCCATTCTGTATACAATTACAGTCTATAGTATACTCAAAATATAGTTAAATTGCAAGATATTTTTCCTTTGCTTTTCTACGGCCTTATCTAGTTAGACATGGGACCTGAACTACAACTTAAAAAGGAAAAAGGCGTAAACATCTAAAAGAGAATTTCTCCCTCACCCCATTATCACCTTTCGCACCAACTCCCCACACTGTTCCCATGTAGTGCATCGAAACTCCTTAAGAATCTCCTTTCTCTTAAGATACTCATCCTCATTTTTATGATAATATAGCACAGCATCACACAGTGCCTGTGCATTATCCTGCGGAAACCAGACGCAATAATCTCCTGCAACTTCCCTCGATACAGGAATATCTGCTGCAACCACCACCGCTCCACGCATAATCCCCTCTATCAGCGGCAACCCAAAGCCTTCCATATAGCTGCAAAAGGCCAAAAAACGTGCATGCTGATAAAGATAACTAATTTCTTGGTCATTCTTTCCTGTTAGATGAAATATACGCTGGTTATAGTCGGGGTGTGTTCTCAATTCTATTGCAAAGTCTTCCATGTTCCATCCCATATTTCCTGCAAATATTATATTATATCCTAAATCTTTAAGTCCGACTTTATAGGCGTCCAATACCAGCTTATGATTTTTTCGGGGTTCAATTGTTCCAACCATCAGAATGTACGGCCTGTCATCTACAATTCGTTGAAGCTCCGCTGGCACCTGATCACTCCGAACCACTTCTTTCTCCCCAAAATCAGCCCCTAGAGGCACTACATGACAGATTGGTAATTCTACTTTCAAAGCTATTGCTAGCTTTCTCAATTCATCCACCGTAACCTCTGCATTTACTATAATATCATCCGCATACTGTAAATGAGCACCAATAAAGTCCATAAAATTATATACACCTCGCTCTAAGCAGTATTGAGGATGTGTAATAGAGATAATATCATATACGTGCGCCACGATTCTGGCTCCTTGTCCTTTTAAAATTGGCAGCAGATAACTTCTCTTCACTCTGCCCATCCACGCAGCATCCAGATCAAAGAATACGGCATCTTCTCCTATGTCACCGAGTGGAACCCTGCGCGAGGTAATCATTCGACTTTTTATGCCTTTCTTCTTCGTGTAATAGTCACAAAATTTTTTATTATCAATGCGATAATAAGTATTCTCTTTTGCATTATAGTGCAGGAGAATAATATTCTCTCCGCCAATCTGAATCAATCTGACCGCAATTTCTCTTGTCACTCGCTGGATGCCTGTTACAAAGGTCGCCAATGTAAGTACACTGACATCTATATATATCTGCATATAATTCCTCATTTCCACCTGTTATAAAAAAACTTTCCGTATAATCTTCTGAATGGACGCCGGAAGCTTCTTGCCCAACTCACGTAGGATTGATTTATCCGTAAGATAATACAGCCTCCCCAACGCCTTATATTTCAGTCCGCATTTTTGTTCGAAATACGGATTATTTTTCAGATGAATACCGTTTATCGCTACTACGCTGGAATCCGCAATACTTTTCAAAACTTCCTGCTGAAATTGTGGTGTCGGCAAATCAAATCTCTCAGCCCAGAAACCTCTTGTTCTGTCATCCGGGAGCCGTTTTAGTGCTGCCACATATATTGCTTCTAAAAAATCCTCATTTGACAATTTTAGGTATCTGGACACATCTATTTCCTGAGGATGTTCCATTATATTGTACAGAAATGTGGTTTTCTTATAGTTACTGCATTTTCCGTTTTTTATTAAATTATCTGACACCACATCGTACAGTCTTGCATATACTTCAAAGCTATTATGCATTTGCATCTTCTCCAATCTCCAGGCAAAGACTCCTAAAGCCGCTACACGATTCGCAATCATTTGTTTTTACTGCTCAAACACCCGTACATACTTCCCAACCACATTCTGCAATTCATACTCTTCAAACGCTTCCTGCGCCGGCAATAATGTCATCGCCTTATCAATCTTCTCCGCCCACTCCTCCACATCATATGGTGCCTCCACATATACCGCTTTCCCCTGTGTCACTTCCTCCAGGCAGCTCTCTCTCGTCATTACCACCCGTTTTCCTCTGCGCATGGCCTCTATAGGAGGCATGCCAAAGCCTTCAAACACGCTGGGAAATAGAAACAGTTTGCAATTCTCATAAAGACAGTCTCTCTCCTCATTAGAAACAAATCCTGTATCAACCACCAGATCCCTTATCCCTCGCTTGGCCACTGCCTCTTCAAATGCAGCCTTATCGCCCCCTACGCCGCTTAAGACAAGGGGAAGCACATCTCCCCTATGTTTTCTGAAAGCCATCACTTCAAGCAAAGTCTCCAGATTTTTATGGGGCAGCATGGAACTGACACAATAAAAATAGTCATTTCCCTTAATTCCATATTTTTTTGTCAGGCTCTCCACAGACATTCTCGACGCTCTTGTTTCCACAGGATTATAGATGACAGAGCACCTTTTTGCGACCATTGGATAGTGGCGTTCCAAATCTCTTCTGCAATATTCCGATATAGTGACCACATGCGCAGAATCTTTACAGGCATGTTTCCACATGAACTTTAAGAACAACCGTTTAACTGCTGAGAAATACTGCGGGTAATGGAGCGCCTGCAAATCGTGTATTACACTGACATATGGGATACCACTGCCGTATGTCATGGGCATACTGTATACAGGTATAAACATGACGTCAATCCTCAGTCTTTTCGCGGCCCTGTCCAGATGAAGATTTTCCCACAGAATACGCCTAGACTGGCTGGCGGATTTCACCGCCAGCACATGTCTGCTCATATTGGAATAATGATCATATACCTCAAAACTGTCCCCATTATCTTTTGATACCAACAATATATACTCATTTTCTTTATCATATTGTCCGAATCCGTCCATCAGATTTCTGATAAAAGACTCCGTTCCCCCACACTGCCCCACCCTGACCCAAAGCAAATCTATTCCTACCCGCATACCTTCACTCCTCCATCATTACTACATCAAATCAGGAGACCATTCCACGTCCGAATCTCCACCAGTGATGGGCGGATCCGTGGGAGTCGGCGGTTCAGGTGCTGGCTCAGGTGTGGGCTGAGGTACCGGTTCCGGATTGCTGGGCTGAGGTGCCGGCTCCGGATTGCTGGGCTGAGGTGCCGGTTCCGGATTGCTGGGCTGTACTGGATCAGGAACCGGTGTAGCCGCTGGTAGGGGGGCAGGAACTGGAACCGTGGGCGTTACCGGCACCACCGGCGTTGTTGGCGTTACAGGCGCAGTCGGCCTGCTGGTGGGTTTCGGCGTCGCCGCGGGTGTCACCTGTCCGCCTCCCCGCCTTGTGTAGATCGCTGTGATTCCCTGTCCTGTTGTCTCCGTTCCGCCAATGTTTCCGCCTTCCGCAACCTGGTTTCCTGCTGTCACCGGATCGGCTGCAATATAGGCATCCACAGATCCCATGTCAATCCAATTCGAACCGTCAAATACCTGAATGTTGCCGCCAAACACCCTGACCTGCATCTGAGCAATATCTATCGTTCCCGATCCAGGCATACCGCTCTGGTCTTCCCTCGGCTCATAGGCCGCATATGTCTGCGGCGCAGGCATACTCATAGACTCCGCCCGGAATACAAAGCTCTCCGCCGCAGTCTCTTCGCCGTTCAGGAAAAGATAATTCTGCTTACTGCTGTCATAAGCATAGATAATTCTCCTGCCGTTCTCCGCCGTATTCTCCTTAGGCTGGTCTGCGGTAGATATGCCGTCCTCTCCAAAATATCCGTTGTAAGTAACCATCTCCATATCCTCCCGCAGATTCCACAGGGGCAACAGTTCATATTCACCTTTCCCCCAACGGATTTGTGCGGTATAGTCCCCCACAATAACACCGTCTCTCAGGTTGCCGTTCTCCCGGATTACGTCGCCGCTGGCCGCCAGCACTGTCCAACACTCATACACTCCGTTGTACTGTTCATCCTCCATGCTGGTCTCCAACAGCTGTACGCTCTCGTCTGTCTGCAGCAGTACGGTAACCTGCTCTCCCTGCCGGTACTGCGCCTGGGTATAAAAAGTGCCGCTGGCATCATAGCCTGTTCTCACACACAGAGAATTATCTTCCTGCTCCTGATAGTAGCCTCTGGTACCCTGAAGCAGCCGGGGCATCATAGTGTTTTTCCACTCCTCCCCATAAAGCATACTCACCGCCTCGTCAATATATCCTTGGATGGACAGATTCTGCTCCAGCAGAGTCATCTGTTCCTGCACACTGGAGTCTTCCTCTGACACGTTTACCGTCAGCTGCTGCAACTGCTCTCCAGCGGTACTGTCCTGAAAAAGGGCAACACAGATTTCCAGAGTATCTCGCTGCTTCCTGATTTGTCCATTTTCTCTGTACAATTCTGCCAGAGATAGATACTCCTCTTGTGAAAAATCTGGTGTGCCACAGCGTCGTTCCAACTCCCGAATGCGCTGTTCCAACGCAGCATTTCCCTGGTTCTGTTCTCCGGATTCCTCCGGCTGTTTTTCTGTAGCACTTTCAATAGGATGGCCCAACTCCGCAGCACTGGAGCGCTGCGCATTGGCAGCCTCCCGCTCCTGAGGAGTCATGCCGTCTCCGCAGCCGATCACAGACAACAGCAGAGCAGATATAATCAATAATATTGTTTTTTTATTCTTCATCTATAGATTCCCCTTTTCTCATCTTGAAAACTATTCAACAGGTGCGATCTAATGGGAAAAATCTGTTATAAGTTATTGTCTGCGGTCTGCCCCAAAGCATCCGCGTCATTTACAATCTGCTGTAGGAAATTAGCCGTCTCAGACCCCTCCGGATACAACCCCATTTCCAAAAGCTGCCTGGATAAATCATAGATACTTCTGGCCATAATCGGCCCATATAGCGTTATATCCTGCCCATCCTTGGTCAGTGTCATATAACCCCGAAACGCAAATTCTGTCTTGTACTGTTCCACCGGCAATCCCACAAGCACCGCCGTGTAGCGGTAACGATTATCCACTTTTTCATAGATCGTGTCCACATGTTGACCATTATTGTCCATGCCATAGGAAACACCCTTGGAAACTTTCTGCCCTCCCAGCACCATAGGATAAGTGCTGCGATTGGCGTTGTTCATGATCAGCGTTCCGTATTCTTTCAAAGTGTATCCCTGAATGCCGCTCTCCAGCAATTTCTGCCGGTTGTCCACTGCTATACCAGTCTTATAACGGATACCTGTTCTTCCGGTAATACGGATGGAAAAACCGTGGTAAGTCAGCAGATCCCGCAGTTCAGGAAGTTCCGTGACCCTGTAGCCGGTCTTGTCGTACTCCAGCCGCCACACATTCATGCCCGTGGGCACACCGGACTCATTATATTGGTACATGATCGCCGTGCGGGCGCTGCCGTCCGGGGCGGTTATCACATAATTGCCATTATTAAGACTGGCCTCATAAGGCACACCATCCAGATAAATCCGGGAATCGGCATATCCCGCCGGGGGTGTCAGCACCACATTATAGGACTGGGTGGGCTTTGCGCAGGCCGCAGCAGGCATGTTATTATACACCGGTATCTTGAATGTAAAAGAATTGTTCAATGCGCCCGCCCCATCGTATAGCTTGCGGATATTGGATCCCTCGCTGCTGGGAGCGCAGATATTCTGCATATACTGGTGCCAATACAGTCCGTCGTAACTGTTATCCACATCAAATTTCTGCAGGTACAGGGTGTCCTGGCCCCGCAGGATATATTTTTGGGCAATAAAACCGGCTCCCCCCTCAATAGCGGCCCGCACACTGTTCCATCCGTTATTTTGGGCCGTCTGAAGCCCGCTGATATACACCTGCTCGTCGGTATTGCCGCTGGCTCCGATGTTAAAATAGTTGTAATATCCCTCGTAACCCGGATAAGTGCCGGATATCAGCGGCGATGTGCCGTCTTTTCCCTGTTCCTGGTAGACCCGGCAGGCCAGGTGAATGGGACTGACGCCCAGAGCGCTGCCCACCTCCTGGAAGGTTGCGGCGTAGGTGACTTCCGTATTGGGCACATTTCCCTGCATAAAAGAGCCGTTTAAAAAATTCTGTACTCCCTCCTGTGTCTGATAGGAGGCGTTGTAAGTCAGCTGCTCAAACTGGAAGATTCCCGACTCCGTCAGCCAGTTTCGGGGATCCAGATAGTACTTCAAAGTATCCTCCGAGGCATAGGCCCAGCTTTTACTGTACAGACCATTCTGCATATACTCCGGGAAAGAAGCCGGAATCAGACTGCGGCCGCCCACCATCTCGTTGGCCACCACATCCGTCCACTCCAGATTGACGTTATGCTTGACAAAAATCCAGCTGGGATGCGCATCCTTCAGCGCCCTCAAAGCTGCCTGGTAACTCTCCGGGAACTGCTCCACATCACCGTAATTGCCATTGGCGTCCTCCGCTGTCAGGAGTTGGCTGCGGGGATTCATGCCATAAATCATCTCCCACTCCAAAAACCGCTCATCGGAGCAGGCCAGAAAACTGCGCTCCACATAACCGCTGTACTCCTGATCCTGCCTGGCCAGCTGCACCTGCACCCAGGGCTCATACTCCTCTGTAAGAACCACATCCTGGATCAGCACCTGCTGCCCGCTGGGAACGGTTATGACCTCCGCCCCCTCCCCTCCGGGAGCGCTGCGTATGGTATATTGATCCGCCAGATAGACCAGCGCCATCACCGGCTGCTCCTGCAGAAGAACCTGCAGCGCCGCCCTCGCTTCGCCTATATGAGCCTCTTCTTCTTCCGTAAAGGCATAGACCCTGCTGCCCGGCTGGATGTTTCCCAGTGCCAGGCCGGCCGCAAACACTATACATAAAAAACGTACCGCTCTCTTCATGCGTACACCCCTTGCCCGCTTTGGCGGACCTGAATCAATCCTTGGAAGTGGTTTTCCATCCATGTGTTGTTTCCTGTAGCCATGGTCATCTTAACGTAATATTTTATTTTTGACAATAGCTTTTGAACAATAGGAAAGAATTACCGCCCTTTTGGTTACATATCCGCGCTTATCCCAGCAGCATTTTTGCCGCCTCTATCACCACACATTCTAATATGTACAACCTGCTGTATCCATTGATCCGATAACAGTACCGGTAACGATCCATTATCCGTTTTTTCGCTGCCTTCAGATCCTTGCGATTGCTGGCGCCGCCCATAGCAAAATTGGCCAGCACCTTGTCCACAGTCACGATATGGCGTCCCTGCCGCCTCATCTGCAGAAAAAAACCGTAATCGTCATGAATTCCCAGACAGCGGAAAGGATATTGCTTATACAATGCTGCCCGCACAAAGGTGGTGGGGTGGTTCCAGTCCCGGGAAGTCTGGAATCGGCGCTGTCTGGCTTTTTTTACAAACGTATTTCCGTCAATTTTATGTATGCGGATATTGGCATATACAAGATCGCAGCCTGTGTCGGCAAAGGTGTTTGCTGCCGTCACCGCTGCAGTTGGTTCATACCAGTCTCCGCTGTTCAGGATACCTATGATATCCCCCGTGGCCCGGTCAATTCCCTTGTTCATTGCATCGTAGATACCTTTGTCCGGCTCGCTGCTGATTCGATATTCAATGCCCCTGTTTTTCATGGCGGTGATATAGCTTTCCGCAACAGACACAGTGTCGTCACTGCTGGCACCGTCAACAATCAGGTATTCTATTGTGCAAGAATTATCTCCCTGCTCCTGGGCCAACACCGACTCTATAGTGCGGCCTATGTCCTTTGCGCTGTTATATGCAATCGTGATGACCGTAAGTTTCATAATCTCCTCTATAAACTTCGTTGGCCTGCCGCCTGAAACATGCCTCGCGAGCATCTGATTTTACCTCTCCGTGCGCCAGATACTCTCCCGCAGATCATACAGACAGTAACTCTCCGCATTTCCGCTTATATGTTTATCTATGGTCAAACTGCCAAAGGCTTTATTTGCCATGGTACCGATTCTGCCGGGCATCCGGGAGGCCAATGCCACCAGCGGATTCATAATCTTCAGCAGCCGCACCTTCTTTCCATGGGCTGCGGCAATCTCCTGTACCATCCTGGAGGTTTGCGTATATTCCGGGTTCTGAGGAAAATACAATCCCCCCCGGCCCTCCTCAATCCTCTGCCGGATAAACTCGCACAAATTTTCAATATAAATCATACTGCGCTGATTCTGTACATCCGGAAAAAAGGGAAGTCGATCCGCCAACTTCACCAACAGGGGATAATTGCCTTTGCTACCCTTGCCGTAAACCATAGGCAGACGCAGTATAGCAATCTGCATGTCCAGCCTGCTCAACTCTCTCTCCGCCAAAATCTTGCTGTCACCGTAAAAATGCGGGTTATCAGCCGGTGTTTCCCGGTTTATAACCCTTTGCTTTCCATAAGGGGCACTGTCCCCATATACAATAACACTGCTGGGATAGATAAATAGTTCCACCCCCGCCTCCAAAGCCTTCTTGGCAGTAGCCACCGCCAACTTGCAATTCACCTGATAGTACAGGGCCTGCTGTTCCCGGCTCACCGCCCCCGTGTCCACATGGGCGATACCGCTGGCTTGGAATATTGCATCATACCCATGAAAATCATGATTTTCCCACAATGAGTCCCGCTGGGATATGGTGTCCACCTGATACAACTCTCTCCCCTGAGATGCATTGTACTCCAACAGATAACTCTCCAGGTTTGTGCCGATATAGCTGTTTGCGCCCGCAATCAAAATACGTTTCATTCTCTGTTCCAATCTATCTACTCATTTTTTCCTGCGTTTTCTGCTTCGTGTATGGTTCCTGTACCGCCCTCCACCACACCGTCACCTCGCAGTACACTGATAAATGTGCCAAAAAAACACCTCAAGTCCATTTTAATCCCCATTTTCTCCACATATTCCCCATCAAACCGCGCCTTCACGGGAATCTCCAACTCGTCCCGCCCGTTGATCTGCGCCCAGCCAGTCAGTCCGGGGCGAATGTCATTGGCGCCATATTTATCTCTCTCCTCAATCAAATCATACTGGTTCCACAAAGCGGGCCGAGGACCAACAACTGCCATATCCCCCTTCAATATATTGACAATCTGAGGCAGTTCATCCAGACTGGTCTTGCGCAAAAACCTCCCCACCCGAGTAATATATTGTTCAGGGTTAGCCAACAAATGTGTGGGCACATCCTTGGGCGTATCAATCCGCATAGTTCTGAATTTCAAAATAGCAAAATGCATCTTATGGATCCCCACCCGTTTCTGCCGAAACAATATCGGCCCCGGCGAGTCAATCTTAATAGCGATAATCAGTACTAAAAACACTGGTGACAGCACAATCAGCCCCAAAAAAGACAGTACAAAATCAATTCCTCTTTTTACATACACATACATAAGCCTCACTCCTCATACTGATAACTCGGTACAATCTCCTGCACCAGCGCCCGAATATCCTGAGACTCACTCACAGACGCCTCCTGAAGATACTGTAGCTTTTCCTCGAATAACTCGTCATCATACTCTATAGGCTTGCCGATATAAATCATCCTGTTGGCCGTCTCCTTAAGGCCCTCCTCCCGCATCAACAACTCCTCGTACATCTTCTCCCCGGGGCGCAGACCAGTAAACTCAATCTTAATATCCTCGCCCACCCGGTAGCCTGACAGCTTGATCATGTTTTTTGCTAAATCCAGGATTTTTACAGGCTCACCCATATCCAACACAAAGATCTCTCCCCCTCTGGCATAGGCTCCCGCCTGCAGCACCAAGGACACCGCTTCAGGTATGGTCATAAAATATCTTATGATATCTGGATGAGTCACGGTCACCGGCCCCCCCTGCTCGATCTGCCTTTTAAACAGAGGAACCACACTGCCGTTACTCCCCAGCACATTGCCAAACCTCACTGCCACATACTCTGTCTGTGACTTGCGGTTCATATTCTGTATCACCATCTCACAGATTCTCTTGGAAGCCCCCATAATATTGGTAGGATTCACTGCCTTATCCGTAGAAATCATGACGAATTTTCCAACGCCGTAGCGGTCCGCCGCCGCCGCTACCTTGAGTGTACCAAACACATTATTTTTAATGGCCTCGTTGGGGCTGTCCTCCATCAACGGCACATGCTTGTGAGCCGCCGCATGATACACGATATCCGGACGATACTTCTGAAAAATGTCGTTCATCCGCCTGGTATTGCGTACAGAGGCAATCAGTACCACTAAATCCAGTTCCGGCTGGCTCTGCTTAAGCTCCTGCTGTATCTCGTAGGCATTATTCTCATAGATATCCAGAATAACCAGACGCCTCGGATTGTGCTGCGCAATCTGCCTGCACAACTCACTGCCGATGGAACCGCCGCCGCCGGTCACCAGTACCGTCTTATTCTGCACGTAACCAATGATCTCGTCCACATTGACTTCGATAGGGTCTCTGCCTAACAGATCTTCAATCTGTACTTCCCGCAGATTGGACACGTTCACATCTCCCTTAATAATCTGGTACATACCCGGCAGTATCTGTATCCGACAACCCGTTTCCTTACATATCTCAATAAGCGGTTTCAAAGCGGAACGACTGGCGGAGGGAATAGCGATGATAATCTCGTCTATATCATATTTTTCTACACTTTCCGCAATTTTTTCCCGCCCTCCAACGATTGGCACACCACGCAGATACTTACCTTGACATCCCGGATTGTCGTCAATAAAACAGGCCACATGCATACTTAGATATTTACTGGACTGAATCTCCTGCAAAATGGCATTGCCAGAGGCTCCTGCCCCTACGATCATGTAGTTTTGCCGCTCCGGCGCCTTATAATGGTTCAGACGTCTGTTCTGTACCATCCGCAGAAATCGATAGCTGAATCTCACTCCCCCGGTAAATATTGCCAAAAAAAACGCATAAAAAAACGGGAAGCTTTTAGGAACATGAGTGTCCAACAGCCAAAATATTACTGGCTGCATAACTGCGCATATTATCACAGCAATGACCACGTTTACCAGTTCCGTATCCGAGGCGTACCGCCATACGCTGTTATATAATCGGAAAATATAAAATATAATCAATGTTACGAATACATTGACAAAATAGGCATCTTGAATAGCTTCCCAGAACATTGGCTCTATGTCTCTGAAGCTGAAATCATACCTCACATACAGACTCAGCACCGAGGAAACCAGTATAGAAAACATATCCGTCACTACAAGCAGAATAATTCTTGTGATAGGTATTTTTAATATTCCGACTCTGACATCA
Source organism: uncultured Acetatifactor sp. (assembly GCA_910585015.1). GTDB lineage: Bacteria > Bacillota > Clostridia > Lachnospirales > Lachnospiraceae > Acetatifactor. The sequence continues at coordinate 42,648 of CAJUCT010000022.1, read as the reverse complement.
TTTAATTTCTTCACTACAACTCCAATCTGCCCACCCGGGGCACCACTTTGGTGTCTATAACTTTGCGACTTTCCTACACTGCTCCCTTACATTTTACTATATGTCCAATCATGTCGCCACTGTCGGTTCCTGTAAAAAGATATATTTTCATATAACAGTCGCATGTGTTTTTGTCCTCCGGCAAAATGTCATTAAATATATCAGTTGAATATCCAGTTCAAATAGGGCAGCAGCCGGACATTCACATCATAGGCCGATCGCAGAAACAGACCAAAATAAGCGATAAATACCAACGCCGTCCCCGCTGTCAACAGCCGCCGGATAATTTTGTTCTCAATGCCGCGCAGCAGGTTCGGGATCAGAAAGATCTGAGGTAATATTAGATAGTATGCCACTCTGGAGACTTCAGGAATGAACGCTCCGCAGGTATATAGTGCCAGCCCGCCCAGATTCAGGAAAAAGTAGAACCTGTTGCGGCGGTTATCCCGAATGACCCGCCGGTAGCAGAGCAGGGACAAGACCAGAGTCCCCAGACATTTACCGATGTTCGACAGGGAGTAATCCACCGTGTCAAACATGGAATTTTCATAGTAGGGATAAATTTTAAAGATCACAAAGCGGTACATATCCCTGCCAAACACCAGGCTAGCCGCCAGCAGCGCCCCCGCCGCGTAATGCCAGCCCTTCAGCCGTATCCCCGCCAACCAGTTGGCGCCCAGATACAGAGGAATCACCACCAGCACCGACTTGTGGAAAGCGGAGGCCGCCAGAATCCACAGGATAAACTTCAGGTATTCCCCCCTTAACACATACTTGCTGCTGTACAGAGCGATGGCCAGCACCAGGTAATAGCGCACGGAATTGAAACTGGAAAAATAGTAGCCGTTCATCAGAAACAGGAACAAAGCCCCTAAAAACCAATCCCCCTGCTCATATATGGCCCGAAGGAAAAAGTACACCGTCAGCAGGGAAAACAGGCCAAATATAGGCAGATAGCTATATCCCTGCGTCCCAAAGAAATACTGCATAAGGCGCACCAGGGCGTTAAAGCCAAACTCCGAGGAGACATGTCTCCCCTGGGAGATCAGGTTGAACATATCCACGTAGACCCAGTAATCGTTGCCGCTGGCGATGCGGCAGGCGGATAACGATGCCAGAATCACATAGATTCCGCCGCAGATCCACAGGTTCAGCGCCTGCTGCCGGGTCATGCCGCCCGGGCCTTTTCTTTGCAGATCCCTGTCTACTGATATTGTCCGGGGTCCCATACTGTCCATATGTAGTTGCACGTTCTCCCCGGTGTTGCAGAAATATGCCAACAGCAGCACCACAAGAGTCACACCCACAAACAAAACCATCTCATCGCTCCCGTCTGTATAACAACTTTTTGCATCTATTGTAGAATCCCGACCAGACCGGGCTTTCCGCCATCTTTGTCCGCAGGGGAGCCAGCGTGGCCAGCAGGATCAGCCTGTATTTCAGCCGCTGTCCCCTGCTCATATACAGCGCCGTGATCTCCCGGTGCTCCCGGGCGGAACGCCTCCTGTTTTCCGGGGTCTCGGAGAACCCGCCTCCCTCATAGGAAGCCAGCGTCACGGGAATATACCTGGGCCGGGCATCTCTTCGGAAATAGCACCACAGGAAATGCTCGTAATCTGCCCGCACCCGGTAACCGGGCTCATAGCCCCGCTCCTCAAACAGGCCGTGATGGTAGATGCATGCCTGGTGACAAGGGACATTGCGGTAGCAGGCAAAATCGTCCATATGCGGATTGGAAGCCACCACCTGCCCCCGCAGGGCGTCGTAGATATCGCCGTAAAAGATCCTGGAGCAAAGTTCCCTGCCCACGCTCCTGATCTCCGCCGCCGCCCGGGCCAGCGCCTGGTCCGAGGCAAAGGAATCCCCGCAGTTCAAAAAGTACAAATACTCTCCCCGGGCCGCCCGGGTGGCCTGGTTCATACCCTCATAGATGCCTGTGTCCGGCTGCTCCAGAATTCGCACCCGGTCCCGGCACCCCTGTCTCTCCAGATAAGCCCGCAGCGCCTCCAGAGAGCCGTCCCCGGAACCGCCGTCCTTGACAATCACCTCATAATCCCTATAGCTTTGTCTTACCACACTCTCCATAGTCTCCACCAGCTTGCCGCCTGGATTCAGGGAGACCATGAGAATGCTGAACATGGGTGTTCTCATGCGCTTACCTCTTCCTTACTTACTCTTCCGCCTTTGCAATGCCCTGCCCCATTATCTCATAAGCTTTCCGCCAGGGAATCTTCCGGCACATGCCCCCTCTGTGGGACATCAGGAAACGCAGTGCCATGAGCCTGGCCAGATGTCCGTACAGATAATGATATAATACCCCTCTGTCGTAAAAAAATTTTTCATTATAGCCGGTAAACCAGGTGGATTCCCGCTCCCTCTCATGGCCGATGGCCACCGGCACTTTATACGCCTTAAGTCCGGCTTTCAGACAGTCCCGTATAAACAGGCTGTCCTCCCCGTTGCTGTACTTTGCGCCGCCTCCAAAGAGCAGGGAAAAAGTAATATTCTTCTGGTGTATCCGCCGGGTGCGCACCGCCAGGCTGTAGGTCGGATAACGTCCGCTGTTGTACCAACGCACTCTGCCAAAGTTCTCGTTGTGGTAGGTCTCCCGGCCAGGCATGGCCCTCACATTGAAAAACAGCAGATCCGCCTGGGGATGTTCCTCGAAGGCCGCAAGCACCTTCTGCTCATAACCCGGCTCATAGATAATATCCTCGTCCGCAAACAGGCTGATATCCGCGTCAGCGCGCAGCAGACTGTGATTGCGGCTTAGACCCACCCCCCGCTCCGCCATATAAAAGCACCGTATATCATGCTCCTTCCACCGCAGTTCCTCGTAACCATATCGCTCCCCCTGGCTGACAATGACGGCATCGCTGTCAATCCTCATCTCTTCCGCCAGCCCCCGGGGTTCTCTGTTCACCGCCGCCACCAATAATTGCAGAGTCATGACTTCTTTTTCCCCCATAGATAATGCCGTATCAGCCTTTCATCCGCCCCGGCCAGAACCATGGCGTCCACAGTTACTCCCAACTGTCCCATCTGACGCAGGATTTCCTCTATCGCTTTACCTCTGTCAAAGTCTGCTTGTACCACCAGCAGAATGCCCTCCTGGCCGCGCAGCGCTTCCCCCGCCTCCGGAGCCTGGCACAAGCTGGAAACCGCCCTGTACTCCCGAAGACATTTCCGCTCCCCGGCCTTCTCTTTCCCGGATGCGGTCCCCTGCGCTTCCAGCTTCTCCAGCAGCTTCACCACACTGTTTAGGTCCAGTTTCCCGTTTACCGCCGTGACGCCGATCTTTTTTTTGTCCCGGAACAGATACTCCAGCTGGGCCGCCAGTTCCCCGGAGGGCCTTCCTCCGCGGCTCACATAACCTGCCACCGGCGCCCCGTAACGCCTGACCAGTGTTCCGGGCACCTGTATCCTCTCCTCCAATATCTCACAAAACCCCAGTCCGAACAGCGCGGCGAAAGCGCCCAGCGCCGCCCCCAGTATACAGGCCCGCAGAGTGCGCAGGTCCGGCATCGCCAGCCGGGGCTGCCCCCTGTCCAGAAGGCTTACGTCCAGGAGTTCCTTCTGCCGCTCCCCCACGGCAGTGATGGCCAGGCCTGCCACCCGATCGATCTCACGCACCTTTTCCTCATCCTCGTTGGTGGTATGGATATAGCAAATACGCAGATCCGATATCAGCTGCGCCTCAAAGCTGGCGGTAAGCTCTTCCTCTGTCATGGGAACCGACAACTCCTTTAGCATCTCCGCCACCATATCCTCGCTCTTTAAGAGATCGTTCCAGGTATAAGCCGCAAAATAGGAGTAAGTCTGCTGGTCGCTGGGATCAACGGCATACTCCAGATAATATTTGCTGTCCATGGTATAGGGGATCACTCCGCCAAGGGTCACGTTTTTCACATAGTAAATGCCGCCTACCAGCGCCAGGCCCGCCAGGGCGCCCGCCAGAATCACCCACAGCCGCCGGATACACAGCAGCCAAAAAAGCCTCATATCGAAGGGTTCCTTTCCGTAGTTACACTGCCACATATGCCGCCTCCCTACTTTTCCTCGTTCCTCATGGATTCCTTCAGTGCCGTAATCTGCTCGCTCTCCACTCCCTCCGTGCTGTCCGGCCAGAAAAGCACCTTCAAAGTCAGCAGCATCAGCTGGAGATCCAGCCATGTGGAGTAATTCTCGATATACGTCAGATCCAGTTTCAGCTTGTCATAGGGTGTGGTATTGTATTTCCCATAGACCTGGGCATACCCTGCCAGCCCCGCCTTCACCTTCATGCGATAGGCAAACTCCGGCATCATCTCCATGTACTGGGCAATGATCTCCGGCCGCTCCGGCCTGGGACCAATAAAGGACATATCTCCCCTGATAATGTTGATCAGCTGGGGCAGTTCATCGATCCTTACCTTCCGGATAAACTTGCCGATGGGAGTTATGCGGTCGTCGTTCTTCCGGGCCAGCCTGGCCACCCCGTCCCGCTCCGCGTCCACCCTCATACTGCGGAACTTAAGGATATAAAACTGCCGCTGATCCAGAGTGCAGCGCACCTGCTTGTACAGTACCGGGCCCCCGTCATAAAGCCTGATGGCAAAGGCCGTGATCAGCATGATGGGCGAACTGATCACAAACAACAAAATGGCAAACACCAGGTCAATCAGACGTTTTATAAAGCGTTGCTCCAATGTCAGGCTATATTCCCTGGTCAGCAGAATGGGTGTATCAAAAAGATGCAGTTCCTCTGTCCCGCGAATGATAACATCAGTGATCTTGGGCATCATATACACCCGGATGGACCGGGCATAGCAGTATTTCATCAGGACGTTCCGCTCCTGGGTGGGAATGTCCCATATCACCACGGCCTGGAACTCCCTCCGCGCATATCCCTCGGTGATCGTCTGGTACACTCTCTCCAGTCCCTCCGACACATGGATGTATTTCACTATGTCGTACTTATCCTTCCGATCCTTAAATTTGCTCACAATGCTCTCGATGGGCCTGTCCCCGTGAACCAGCAGCATCTTCCGGGGCGGAAAGATGGATTTATATATCCAGTAGGCGATGTTGTTCCACACAACAATGATTACCAGCTGTATGATCATCATATAAAAAAAACACTGAGGTACAAAAAACTCCTTTGCCATGATGGACAGCTGGGCATACAACAACACCTCCGCCGCCAGGCTGGCAAACGCCTGAGAGAAGATCACCTCCCCGTTTTTCAAGTAGCCGATCCGCATACCGCCGTACATGTGGGAAAAGAAAAACAGCATGACCACATAAAAAGCGATCTGCAGGGCATCCGCCCTCCAATAATACGGCACTCCGGTGCTGGCGGTGATACTGGGACTGAAATTGGTCTTCCAGTAGTAGACAAAGACCAGCGTCTCCAGTGCCAGACATACTCCGGACAGAGCCAGCAATATGATTCTCTTAGATGTTTCCAGTTTTCGCATTCCTGTGTCCTTCTTATATATAGTTCCGCATCTGCCCTCCTGACACCAACTCTGGCAGAGTAATTTCCAGCCGCTTTGGCGTCTGCAAATTCTCTGGGCGCCAGAAGGGCAAATGCTGTTTTATAGTTCCGCATCCGCCCTCCTGACACCGTCTCTGGCAGAGTAATTTCCAGCCGCTTTGGCGTCTGTAAATTCTCTGGGCGCCAGAAGGGCAAATGCTGTTCGACTAAATATTTATTATATCATATCTCCATCTGTCCGTCCAGTGTGCTAGATTCTCCTCATCACCGCCCGCCAGGCCCAGAAGCAGAAGTTATATATGCTATAGGGAACCGACAGCTTCTCCGCCCTTCGGTACAGGTTCCAGATCCTGCGGACGGCCTCCAGCTTGTTGGAGGAGAGGGACTGCTGGGGCCTGCGGTACAGCACCAGGTTCCGATCCAGCCCATAGGCCACGTGACCCTCCCGCAGCACTTTCCACCACAGCGCCGTGTCCTCGCTCTTGATATCCGGCATCTCCAGCTTTTCCTTGGGGATCCGGCTGGTATCAAACATCACCGTGGAAGTAAAAATCGTTGTATTTTTCAGAGCCTCCTTATAGGTCAGCCGGGGCGGCACATGTACTGTCTTGCCGGTGCCCACGCCCCGCTCGTCCGCAAACTCATACCCTGTGAACACGAAGGCCGCCTGCTTTTCCCTCATATATTGCAGCTGCATTTCCAGCTTCTCGGGCATCCACAGATCATCCGCGTCCACATAAGCGATGTACCGGCCGGTTGCCTCCTCCAGACCCATGTTCCTGGCCTGGGCCGCCCCCCTGTTCTCCTCCCTGACAAAAAGCCGCAGACGTTCTTCTCCCCTGGACTCCTTATACTCCCGGATCACCTGGGCCGAAGCATCTCCGCCGCCGTCCACCACCAGCAGCATCTCCCAGTCCTCATAGGTCTGAGCCGCCACATGCTCTATGGTCTCCACGATATATTTTTCCGCATTGTACACCGGTACAATAATGCTGACTGTCTCATTCATGCTGACTCCCATCTGCCCGCCTTGACCGGCGCGCAAATTATGGATGATAAAGGATATTACCCGCATCTCCAGACCGTGTATCCCGCCGCTTCTCCCAGCATCTGTACATGCAGGCCGTACTCCTCCCGCAACAAACCACAGGCCAGCGTAATGCGCTCTGTGACCCGCGCCGGAAATACCCACAGCCCCGATCCCTGCCTGGCCGCCAGCTGCAGCATATAGGCATCCGCCGCAGCCTGACTGCCCTGCTCCTGGCTGTCCACCGGAACCGCCGCCACATCCTCCAGATAAGTCTTCAGTCCCGAAGGCATTTCGTAGGCATCCCCCTTCTCTATGGTTTCCATCCAATCAAACAGACGCTGCTGTTCCATGGGATATGTGTCATAAGCATAGGCCGCCGCCGCCGGCTCCCACATATTCCGGCCATACAGCAGCCTTATTCCGCCAGTCTGCCTACGGACTGCCTCCAGTACAGGGCGGGGGGCCCATAGCAGTGCCTCCCCGCTTTCCGGCACCTCCTCCTCCAGATAAACAGCCATCTGACGGGCCGTTTCCTGCTCCTTGTCGGCACTGCGGAGATTCCCCATATTGCCTGTGAGCAGAAAAAGCGCCAGCAACGCCGCCATACCAGCCGCCAGCCGCCAGCCCTCTTTGCCGTCCCGGCGCTGCTGTCCGGTCAACTCCCACAACAGCAATGTACCGCCCCAGGCGATGCACAGAGTCGTGGGAGCCAGACTCCAGATCCAGTGGTAGCTGTAGAATCCGGTCTGATATAACATCAATACGGCAGCGCTTCCGGGGAACAGCACCAGCGCCAGCAGCACCGCCGTCACCGCCAACAGCCGCTTTTCCCGTGCCTTGAGCGCTCTTCCCGCCGCAAAGAAGTACAGCAGAATACCCAATACCAGCGCCACCATGTGGTTGCTCTGAAAATAGCCGCCCGGACCATATAACGCGCTTTGCAGAAGTTCCCTCACGGCCGTTCCTCCTCTCTCCCAAATATGCGGGAAGACAGACGCCTGTACGGGCCGCTGGCGCTGACTTTATCCAACGCCGCCATCACCGCCAGCAAAAGCAGGCACATCCCCAATCCGTTGAAGGTCCAGCAGACGCAAGCCTCCGCCATCACACACAGAACCATGCAGGGCCAGGTATGACGCCAATCCTTCTCAAGTCCCAAAGACAGGGCATAGGGCAGCAGGACCAGGTTCCGTATGGAGGTTCCCACCCATGCGCTGTGCAGGGCGGCATAACCGTCCAGCCAGACTGCGCCCTCCCCACACCAGAAAACCATGGCCACCAGAATGAGCAGCAAATATTTTTTTCGCAGATCATCCCCAAATAATAACCTGGCGATGCGGTAATATGCCATATAGGCCCCTGCCAGCACCACCACCGACATCAGATTCTGCACCAGCACCCCGCCGTCCACAGGGAAACCGGACCCTATCAGGGTATACAGAGTGGGCAGCCCCAAAATCTTATAGCGCATGGACATGCCCTGAACATAAGCTTGTCCCGTCAGCGGATTCACCAGATAGATGCCGTCCGTGGCCTGAAAACTGCGCAGGGTCTCCACTGTGATATCCCCGGGGGCAGTTATGGCCGGCATGCAGTACACATACACAACCTGCGTCAACACCATCAACAGAAAAAATCCGGGCAGCACAAAGCTTCCGCCCTTCTGGGGCAGAATGCGGAAGCGTTCCCTGTGTTTAAGCCAGACCCCTGTCACCAACGCCAGGGCCAACAGGCACAGAACCGCCAGACTGCCACACCACAAAATATGCAGTCTGCCCAGGGACAGATGCCCAAAAACCCCCAGCAGATGCAGCGCCTCCCCCAGGCCGATACAGCATAGACTGCCGGTAATCCAGGAATCCGTCATATGGATCACCTCCGATGTCTTCCAATGCAGCACCGCCTGAACCGCCGCCCCGATCAGCCAGGGAACCAGGGCCAGCATAAGCCATAAAAAAATGATCATTCGCCCATCAGCCCCTTTCTCTAACATATTCTCTTAGGCGTTTGAAAAACGCCCTTTCTGGTAGCAGTGGATGGGCAATATATACAAAATAAGGGCGACTTGCCACTGCGTAGGAGCCCGTTTTTGTATATATTGACCATCCACGTCACTTGCAGAGAACCTTTCGCAATTGCCTGACATGTTCTCTGGAAGTAGTATATGCGCTTTAACGCACATTTTACCCGCAAGAGCCAAACACATGGCATTTTGCTCATTATAACACACTTTTCCAGTTTTGAACAACTAAAAAAGAGACTTTAATCAGTCTCTTTTTAGCTATAAGGGGCAGTACTGAATGGTAATAAATTATCTCAATTACTTATCTCGCTTTCATATCCAGCCGCATCTTGTCCGCGATCCTGGCTATGTATTCGCTGTTTGTCGGACGACTTTTGCCCTGTTGCGCAGAATATCCAAACAGTTTTTCAAAGGTCTCGACGTTTCCCCTCGTCCAAGACACTTCAATGGCATTGCGGATCGCCCGCTCGACCTTTTGATCCGTGGTCTTAAAATGTTTCGCGATGGTAGGATACAGCAGCTTGGTCACGCTGCTCACCACCTCCATATCCCTGCCGGAAAGCAGGATCGCGTCACGCAGATAATGATACCCCTTCAGATGTGCAGGAACGCCTATATCCAACATAATCTCCGTGATATAACACTCCAATTCGTAATCTTTTACAGCAGAAATGTCCATAATGAATTCCCCTTTCATATGTCGAGTACTGCCCCTTACTGTAATTGATTGCACTAATCATATCATATCTGTCGAAAAATGTATAGTAATTTTTATTATCAAATATCTTCATATATCAACGAAAAGTAACAAATTGCGGGTATATATACTGGAATATAACCTATAATTCCTCCCTCACGATATAGATTGGACGCCTTTTTACCTCCAGATAGGTCTTGGCCAGGTACTGGCCGATAATGCCCATGCAGAACAACTGCACACCACTGATCAGTGAGATGATGCATACCAGAGAGGGCCAGCCTGACACCGGATCTCCGAAAATACTGGTGCGCACCACGATAAAAACGATCAGAATAAGCGCCAGTACGCAGAAAAGCACCCCCATGACGGAGGCTATGCTCAGGGGCACGGTGGAAAAGGCGGTAATTCCCTCCAGGGAGTAGATCAACAGTTTCCAGAAATTCCATTTGGTCTCACCCTTGGCCCGCTCTACATTCTCATATTCCAGCCACTTGGTCCGAAAGCCCACCCAGCCGTAGATCCCCTTGGTAAAGCGGTTGTATTCCTGCATCTGCAGGATGGCATCCACCATCTGGCGTGTCATCAGCCTGTAGTCTCTGGCGCCGTCCATTATCTCCGTCCGGGAAATATGTTTCATCAACCGGTAAAACATTCGGGCAAAAAGGGAGCGGATCGGCGGCTCCCCCTTGCGGCTGACACGCCTGGTAGCCACAGAGTCATAGCCCTGCTCTATATAAGAGTACATCTGCGGCAGCAGCGAGGGGGGATCCTGTAAATCCACATCCATCATCACCACATAGTCCCCCCGGGACTTCTCCAGTCCCGCATACATGCCTGCCTCCTTGCCAAAATTTCGGGAAAAGGAGATCAGACGCACCCGCTGGTCCGCCTCCCGTAGCTTTTTTACCTCTGCCGCAGTATTGTCCCGGGAACCGTCGTCGATGTACAGAATCTCTACTTCCAGTTCTTTTTCCCTAAAAAAGGCTTCATTTTTCATCAACTCCGCATAGAAATCCGCAACGGATTCCTCCTCATTGTAACAAGGAACAATTACGCTCAATATACACATCTCTTTTCCTTTCTATCTCAGCATAACGCTTGGACCACGACAGCCACTACAATCATTCTCCGCTTTTTTAAAAAAAATATTACCATAAACTTCTACCCTTTTCAATACATTCCGTATCCTCAAAGATGCATGAACAACAAAAAAGCATCTAAAGGTCTGGATATCTTAAGCGGAATCGTGTATAATGTACAGAGAAATGAGGTTGTGAATATGGATTTTTTTACCGGATTAACGCAAAATAAGATTTTTCTTGCCGCCGCCTTGGGATGGCTGGTAGCCCAGATTCTCAAGACGCTGATTCATCTGCTCTTTACAAAAAAGTTTGTGGCGGAGCGTCTGGTGGGAAGCGGCGGTATGCCCAGTTCCCATTCCGCCACCGTATGCGCGCTGGTCACTGCCACCTATTTAGAGCACGGCTCCGCCAGTTTTGCCTTTGCCATCTCTCTGGTCGTAGCTATCATCGTTATGTATGATGCCATCGGCGTTCGCCGGGAGACGGGCATCCAGGCTCAGCTGCTCAACAATATCATCAAAATCTTCGAGGATATGGGACGCGATGAATTATCGGCCCAGGACAAGCTGAAGGAGTTTATCGGCCACACACCCTTCCAGGTGCTGATGGGCGGCATCCTGGGGGTATGTGTGGCCGTACTGTTCTATCTGTTTTAGGCGGGAACGGAGTTTATTCTCCCAGCCCGCTTTCTACTGCTCCTATCAGGGTTTTCAGCGCCTCCTGCTCATCTTCCCCCTCACAGATAAATTCAATCTCATCCCCACATTTTACGCAGGCGCCCAACACGCTCAGCACACTCTTGGCATTGGCTGTACTGTCCCGAAATGTAAAGGTGATAAGAGATTTGAACTGCATAGCTTCCTTGCATAGTATTCCCGCCGGTCTCAGATGCAGACCTGTGGGATTCTTGATAGTAACCTTCTGGCTGACCATAATACTTATACCTCCTACTTATAATACATCAAAACATTCTGTCCTGAATCAATTTTGCCAGCGCCGTAGCCTCGGCCTGGATGGCCTCGTAATCCTTGCCCTCGATCATAACCCGCACCAGCGGCTCGGTTCCGGAAGGCCGAATCAGCACTCTGCCCTCTCCAGCGAACTTCTTCTCCAGCGCCGCAATGGCCTCGGCGATCTCCGGATACTCCATATAGCGTTCCTTCTTGTGGTTGGCCACCTTGGCATTGACCAGGGCCTGAGGAAGAACCTCCATGATCTGTGCCAGTTCTGACAGGGATTTGCCTGTCTCCACCATTACCTGCAGCAAATGCAGCGCACTGAGAAGCCCATCCCCCGTGGTATTCTCGTCCAGAAAAATCACATGTCCCGACTGCTCTCCACCCAGGCTTGCGCCCAACTCCTTCATCCTCTCCAACACATACCGGTCGCCCACCTTGGTCTGCTCCACATGCAGCCCCTGCTTTTCCGCCATCAGAAAGAATCCCAAATTGCTCATGATGGTGGCCACAATGGTGTCCTTTTTCAGCCTTCCCTGCCCCTTCAAATAATCGCCTACAATGGCCATGATCTGGTCTCCGTCCACGATCTTACCGTTCTCGTCCACTGCCAGCAGGCGGTCCGCATCCCCGTCAAAGGCCAGGCCCACATCCGCTTTCTCGTATACTACCCTGGCCTGCAGTTCCTCCATGTGGGTGGATCCGCAGTTGGCGTTAATATTTGTGCCGTCCGGGTTATTGTGGATGGCGACTACCTCGCCGCCCATTTCCTTCAGCGCCTCCACCGAGGTGTAATAGGCAGCGCCCTCCGCGCAGTCCACCACAATCTTCAGACGGCTCAGATCTACCTTCACCGACTGGATCGCGTGATTGATGTATTCCTCCCGGGCATCGGTACGGTATTTGATCTTGCCCACGCCGGGACCTATGGGGAACTTCACGCCCTGCATCTGGGAATCGATCAGCGCCTCAATCTCGTCCTCCAGCGCGTCCGGCAGCTTGTAGCCGTCTCCGTCAAAGAATTTGATGCCATTAAATTCCACCGGATTGTGGGAGGCGGAGATCACCACTCCCGCATCCACCTTGTATTTCTGTGTGAGAAAAGCCACTGCGGGAGTGGGGATCACCCCTACATACACACAGTTTGCCCCCACGGAACAGGCTCCTGCCATCAGAGCATTGGCCAGCATATCGCCGGATATCCGGGTATCACAGCCTACCATAATCGTAGGTTTATGTTCCTTTTCCTTCGTCAATACATAGGCGCCCGCCTGCCCCAGCTGCATGGCAAGCAGAGGGGTAAGTTCCTCGTTGGCAATACCTCTGACTCCGTCTGTTCCAAATAATCTACCCATAATTTATCGCTCCTTTAAAGATTTGTCTATTCTTCCTCATCCTCATTCTCATCATGAACAGGCGTAAAACGCAGAGTTACTGAAGGTGAACTTATCTTTCTCTGTTCCGGGAGCAGCGAAACATTTACCGTCAGGCTGTAGTCCCCCTCCAGCGGCTGGTTAGGGTTGGTATCCTCAATCCAGGCTCCCACATCAACCACACCCGGGAGGCTTGCCTCCTGTAACAGGGCCACAAAGCCGCTGCGCCCTTCCACTACCAGCGGCGAAGTCCCCACGATCTCGCAGGTCACATCCTCCGGCACATTGATGATCTGAATATTCTCTGTCCGCAGCGTAATATGTCTCTGCTCAATCTTTTCAATCAGGACTTTCACTGTAGCCGTATCGTTGAAACCGTCCTCGGCAAAATAGACTCCCTTGGGCAAATAGTTTCTCAGCCGCACGGTGGTCTCAAAGTCCTTGGTTTCCCCGGTAATATTGATATTCTCTTTAGCTACCTCCAACTCTGTGACACTCTTCAAAAGGTCAGCAGGTCCTGCAACTCTCACGGTGGCAATGGAACCTTCTATATCCCCTGTATCCTCATATCCTTCTGCCACAGTGCCGGAATAGCTGTAGAGTACGGGAATCTCTTTGGTCTCCCACATCTCCACCGTGATATTGACCGTGTCCAGGTTTTTGGACACCGATGCTCTGTTCACTTCATTGCCGTCTTTATCTAACAGCTTGATGGTTCCCAAGGCCGTACTGGTGCCTGTGATGCCCGTTACATCCACTTCCACCTCGGCCTTGACAATCTCCCCAATGGCAGACTCAGGTCCCTGGATTTCCAGGCGGTTGCGATCCAGGCTCTTGTCCCCAATGACATAGCCCTCTTCCACATTGCCAGTGATCTTAATAGCGATATCCACAGTCTTCCGTTCTTTTTTCTCGATATTCAGTTTTACGTACTCTATATTGCCGCTGATGTTCTGAACTTTATCACCGTATTTGGGGCAAGAGAACTTGATCTCCACTGTATTGGTCACTGTCAGATTGGTCAGATCCGCTTCCGCAATAATATCACTGCTCTGGATTTCTCTCCTGACACTGTTGGGCGCGTCAAAGGTCACATTGCGCAATACATCCGTGTTGTCCAGAACCTCGTATACCTGGCCGTTTTCCGTCAACAACTCCGTGTTGAGCAGATTTACCCTTATATTCTGGAACCGCTTTTCATCCACCGGGTCATTGGTGCTGATTACCAAAAACCATAGTGCGAAAGCCAACAGCAGGGACATGATTTTCAACAGCCAGTGGGAGAATAATATGGATCGTATTTTGGAGCCTATCTTCCCTTTCATGCTTCCCGCCTGCCCTTTCCTTTCCTTTTCCGCTTGCTTTTTCCTACATCTCCTGCCAAATTGGTCAACTCCATCAGTCGCTTTTTCAAGCCGTCCCCGTCAAAGCCCCGTTCCAGCTGCCCGCCAAACGTGATGCTGATCTTACCGGTCTGCTCCGATACAATCACCGTAACGGAGTCCGTTACCTCGGAGATGCCTACGCCGGCCCTGTGCCTGGTGCCCACTTCCTTGCTGATCGCTCCATTGTCGGACTGCGGCAGATAACAGGTGGCCGATGTGATTCGATTGCCCCGAACAATAACCGCTCCGTCGTGCAGAGGCGTATTGTGTTCAAAGATATTGATCAGCAGCTGACTGGTGACCAGCCCATCCACGTCAATACCCGTCCTCTCATATTCCGCCAGAGACTCCTTCTGTTCAATGACGATCAGCGCCCCTGTCTTTACTTTACTCATCTCCACACAGGCCCGGGTGATCTCGCTCACCGTCTTCTCCGTGAATGAGTTGTCTGTGTTCCTGCCGTTGTCAAAGGGCAGCGCATTGGCAATCAGGTTTTTATTGCCCAACTCCTCCAGGGCTTTGCGCAGTTCCGGCTGCAGCACTACAATTATGGCTGTCACGGCAAATCCAAACACGTTTTCTCCCAGCCACAGAATAGTATTCATCTTAAAGTAGAATGCCACAACCCAAAAAAGCAGAATCACAAGCAGGCCCTTGAGCAGTGTCCAGGCCCTGGTCTTTTGAATCCACAGCATGATGTGATAGAGGAGAAACGCAATAATCAATATCTCCAGCACATCGCCAAGCTCTATGCTGGGCACATACCTTCTTAAGTTCGCAATAATCTCACTTATTGTCTCCATGCCTGCCTATCCTACACCTTTGCGGCTTCTCCTATATTTCCTCGTAGTCATCTGCCGCGCCTTCGTCCAAGTCTCTGCTGATGGTCACACTCCTGCCTCCCGCACGTCCCTGGGAGGGCCTGGTATGCCCGTTCCTTCCGCCGGTGCGCTCTGTTACCACGCTTCTGTTCACCCTGCGGGGCGGCGCTATAGTCATGTCGTCATCCTCCTCTTCCAGAGCCCGCACGGGACGGCGCTGGGTATTGATGCGCTTCACTGTCTTGGAGGCGGCGGACATACTCATCTTGGGAACAGCCTTCACATAATAATAGTATTCATCGTCCTCATACTGCACCTTCTCCGTCCTGCTGTAGTCCACACAGAACCGGAAAAATTCCAGTATCTTGGCAATCACCAGAGCCACAATGCTGCCCAGGACAGCCATTCCCAGAGACAGCTGGGTATCATATATCAGGTCGCCCACCAAGAGTACTACCAAATCTATTATTACGCCGGCAATCATGGCAATAGACCAAGAATAATCAATGGACATGCGTCTGACCAGATATACCACCATGATGGTGATGGCAAATGCCGCAATCATCACAATCATGGCCCTGTTGCCCAATACGCTGTCAATGACCAGCCGCAGTTTGGCTGTAGCCTCATCCGCCCCCATACTGCTGATGATGGTAGTGTTGTCAGAGATGTTGGTCAGCATATAATATACCACTGTGCCGCAGCCCACCGATACTGCTGCCAGAGGAGTGGCCAGCAAGCCTACTGCCACCGGAATCACATAGGGGATTTTCAGCGCGAACAACAGTACTGTGAAGATTAGAATCACGGAATCCTTGGAACCCATCCGAAAAAACAACAGAAACATAATCAGATAGATCGCCAGTGCCGCAATGGCCACCTCCAGAGATAATTCATACAGATGCATCAGGCTGAACGCAGCGCCGAACAATATGATGCAGCCGTTCGGCAGAAAAGAGCAGAGCAGAGACACAATCAGTACCAGTCCCAGGTTGTCCAGCTTGCCCATATATCCCAGTTCCCCGTTTACCATGCATATGGTCAGATAAGCCAGCATAAATTTTAAAACAGGTACCAGAATAAACTCGTTCCTGCTGTAAAGCAGTTTCAACTTTTCCCTAATTTCTAACAAATTACTCATGTTATTTCCTCTTACTATTTAAAGTTCCGCATGTTCCCTGCAAGCACACTGATGATGAATATCCGGCATCTTTGGGTGTCCGAATATCCATCAATGCGCTTTCCGGCAACATGCTGCTACTGGCGGTACAGACTGTCCAGCTTTTTCAGGTTGTGGTAATATAGCTTCAGGCTCTTCTTCGCCTGGGCATAGCGGTAGGCGCAGATGGCATAGGTGATGACACAGTAGCCAACTACAAAAATCGCGTACCACATAATGATATTCTTGGCAAAAACAAATAGATCCATCTTGTAGATGTCCGCAATCAGAGTCTCAAAATCATATAACACATATAGCCCAAATCCCAGCAGATAGGCGATGGTGCTGCTGAAAAAGGCTCGCAGGAGCTGTATGGAAATATAATCTCCCCGGAAATACCGCCCCAGCGACATATTCCTTTTTCCCTCCCCTTCTTCATAGGAGGCCATCTTGGTCATCAGGATCACTCGTTCTTCGTTCAACATAAAAAGTACGCCTTTCTCCGGTCCATACTATTGCAGATAACGCATTCTGGACCCGTTGTCTTCCTTTTTCCTGAAAGAGTCGGGCTTCTTGGGGGCGTTACTCTTTAATATGTCGTTAAATCCGTTGCTTACATTCGCCTTGCATTTATCACAGTATTTTCCACTGCGGATCGGAGCGCCGCAGCCGTCACAACTCAGCATAATAGGGGAGCCCTCGGTCAGTTCCAGACGATCCTCCCGCAGCCACTGCCGGATCTGGCTGGTCTCCACATCACAGGCCGTCGCCACTTCCTGAATACCCACGCCGGTGTTCTCCTGAATGTATCGCTTAACTTCCTGAAACTTTTCTTCCAGTTTTTCCTTACAGGCCGGGCAGTAATTCTGTCCCATAATGTAATTGAACAATCTTTTACAGCCCTTACACGCTTTGACATTCATTGCAATACCCTCCTATTTAGAGTTTTGGCAAATTCCCTGCCGGCACACAAGCCTGATGAACCATGGCAGGCCGCCTTGGCGTCCCGATATGGTTCGGTGTGCTGTCTTGGAATATGTTGTTATTTATACACCGGCCCCTATGGCCAGTGTGACAAAATATACTCTTTTGCAGCCCCCGGCCAAAAGCACAGCGGATACCTGATCCATGGTGCTTCCGGTGGTGTAGATATCGTCTACCAGTATAATTGTCTTTAATTTTACACCATTTTGCGCAAGATTAAAAGCCCTTTTCAAATTATTTACTCTTTCTTCAGAATTTAATTCCTTCAAGGGCCTGGTATTTCGGTTTCTGGACACCAGTTTCGGGTAGACCGGAAGGTTCAGTTCCCGTCCCAGAGCCTGTGCCAAAAGACTTGCCTGGTTATACCCCCGTCGGCGCTCTTTGGCGGGATACATGGGGATGGGCACCAGGCCGTCGGGCTTCAGCGAACGTATATAGCCGCCCAGTTGACACGCCAGTTCTCTCCCGAAGAACCCGGCGTATTCCCGGCAGCCCTCATATTTAAACCGGTACAGGGCCGGAGCGATGTCCCCATACTCGTACAGGGCCCTCCCCGACGTGAACAGATGCCGTCTCCGCCCGCAATCCCCGCAGTACTCCGCCTCGCAGTCCGAAAGCTTCTTGCCGCATCGGCAGCAGAGGGGACCCGACAGATAATGTACCCTCCGCCTGCAGGACGGACACATGCGCTGGGCCCCGATTCCCAACAATTGATCGCAGGCCGGGCATCTCGCGGGATACAGCAGCGACGCGGCTGCCTCCAGGCGCTTTCCCCATTTCCCTATGTCTTTCAATAATTTTCTCCTTCCGTTTCCTCCACCTCATTGATCCGCCGATCCAGAGAGGTGTACCGCCTGTTTTCACTAACATTGTCAATCATACTGCGCACGGTCTGGCTGCTGCCCAGGATCGTCACGCAGCTTCTGGCCCTGGTGACGCCGGTATACAGAAGATTGCGGTTAAATAACATCTTTGGCCCGGTCAGCAGCGGCAGAATCACCGCCGGGTACTCACTGCCCTGGGACTTATGGATAGTAATGGCATAGGATAACTCCAATTCTTCCAATAAAGAAAAGGGATATGTCACCCGCCTGCCCTCGTCAAATTCCACCACCAGTTCCGAACCGGCCTCGCGAATCTCCAAAATCCGCCCCATATCTCCGTTGAACACACCCATGCCCTTATCCACGGGAATACCATAGCGGCTGACTATCTCCCACTCCAGCTGATAGTTGTTGCGCACCTGCATGACCTTATCCCCTTCCCGGTAGACTGTCTCCCCCGACGCATGTTCCCGTTTGCTGCTGTCAGGCGGATTTAAGTACCGCTGCAGAATACCGTTCAGCGCTTCCACCCCCAGACCGCCCTTCCTCATGGGGGTCAGCACCTGGATATCATAGGGAGTCGCATGTACATAAGGCGGGAGTTTCTCCCGGATCAGTTGGATCATATGTTTGTAGATCACATTCACGTCATTCCTCTCCAGCAGAAAGAAATCCCGGCTCTTGTTGTCCAGGGCAATCTGTTCCCCCCGGTTGATATGATGAGCATTGACAACAATGTCACTTTCTCCGGCCTGCCGGAAAATCTTTTGCAGAACTACCATGGGAAAGGCCTTTGACTGCATGATATCCCGGAGCACCTGTCCAGGGCCCACGCTGGGCAGCTGATCCACATCTCCCACCAGAATCAGCCGGGTGCCGGGCGCCGTAGCTTTTAGCAGCGCCTGGAACAAAGGCAGATCTACCATGGACATCTCGTCTATAATGACCACATCCGTCTCCAGAGGGTTCTCCTCATTTTTTTCAAAACGAACGCGGCGCTTGTCCTCATCGGACACGGCCCCATTCAGTTCCAGCATTCTGTGTATGGTCCTGGCTTCAAAGCCGGTGGCCTCGGTCATGCGCTTGGCCGCCCGCCCCGTAGGGGCCGCCAGAAATATGTCATAGCCCTCCCGCTCAAAATAACGGATGATGGTGTTAATGGTAGTGGTCTTTCCTGTGCCGGGCCCGCCGGAAAGAATGAACAGACCGCTCTGGATGGCGCCCAGCACAGCCCGGTACTGCAGTTCGTCCAGCTGTATCCCAATCTCTCCGGTGATGGCTTCCAGCGCCCCCTTCACATACTGCTCCTCCTGACGCATGGGAATATTCAGCTGGTGCAGCATATGCGCGCAATTCAACTCCGCGTAATAGTAGCTGGAGACATATACCAGGTCACCTTTGATAACCAGCTTTTTGTCCATCATCAGATTGTCCAGCTGGGGCCGGATGTTCTCCTGGGATACGCCCAGCAGCGCGGCAGCGCGGCAAAGCAGCAATTCCATGGGCAGATAGCAGTGCCCTTCCCCCACAGACTGCTGCAGCGTATAAAACACACCGCTTCGGATTCGGTAATCGGAATCCGTGTGAATGCCGATCCTGGAGGCAATCTCATCCGCAATCTTAAATCCGATACCATGGATATCCTCCGCCAGCTGATAGGGATTCTCCTTCATAATGCTGTAAAGCCTCATCCCGTAGGTATCATAGATACGCAAGGCCAATGTGTTGGAGATGCCATACTGCTGCAGGTAGATCAAAGCATCCCGCAGATCCCGCTTCTCCTCCATCTGCTGTGCGATCTCACGGGCCTTATTCTGGCTGATCCCCTTGATTTCCGCCAAGCGTTCCGGCTCCTCCTCCATGACACGGAAAGTATCATCACCGAATTTTTTCACGATGCGGGCCGCCAAAGCAGCCCCGATGCCCTTGATGGCGCCGGATCCCAAGTATCGTTCCATGCTCACCCGGTCCTTGGGCGCAACGGTCTGATAGGAACTTATTTTAAACTGGGTACCATACATGGGATGTTCCGTGTATTCCCCCTGGGCTTCTATGGTCTCCCCTTCAGACAGCCCGCGGCAGCTGCCCACACAGGTGACCGCAGCCTCTTCTCCCATCAATTCCATAACAGTATAACCATTTTCCGGATTCTGATAGATGATATGCTCCACATAACCGCTGATCGCATCCATAGCCTGTTTCTCCTCATGCACAAAAAAGACTGCCTTTTCACCTCAGCAGCCTTTACTTACTCCTAAACCATATTTCTCTTCATTTGTTCATAAAGCATCTGAGCCAGTCCCAGACTGCTCTGCTCTGTAGTGTCTGCCGCCACCTGCTGGATCATCTGCTCCTTATAGTAATCCATCAGGCTGCTGCTGGAACCTGTCATACCTTCCGTGCTGTAGTTGGGAACTGTCTTCTGCATAGCCTTGAACATCTGCTCCAGAAAATATGCTTCAAACTGTTTGCAGGCATCCATCAGTTCCTCATCGGTGGCATTTTCATATCCTGTTTTTAACTGCCCCTCCAGCTTAGAGGCTGACGCATTGTTCGCCGCCATGCTGGCGCCGGCCATGCCGCTCATGCTGCCGGTGTTCCACAAATTACCGATATCCATTGTATGAACCTCCTATTTTGAGTTCCGCGTGTTCCTCTACTATCGCTTCAGATTGTTGGCCTGCTGCAGCATCTCGTCCGATGCGGTGATTGCTTTGGAGTTCATCTCATAGGCTCGCTGTGCCACGATCATGTTGACCATCTCATCCACCACCTGCACGTTGGAGCCCTCCAGGTAATTCTGAAGCACCTTGCTCTTCTCCACATTGGTGCTGGTAAATTCATTGATAGGCTGACCGCTGGCCGCAGACTCCGCATACAGGCTGTCATCCAGGCGCTCTAAGCCCGACGGATTGTTGAACTGGATCAAACCGATCTGGATTCCCAGCGGCTGGGGAACATTGCGCTCATCCGGATAACATATGGAACCTTCAGCCGTAACCGTTATCCTGCTGACTACATAGTTGCTGCTTAAGCTGATAGGGCGCCCCTGGGTGTCCAACACGGGCAGGCCGTCCGAGGTGGTCAGCATATTGCTTTTGTTCTCTCCCAGCGCCCAGTCAAAATTACCGTTTCTGGTATAGTATGTATTGCCGTCACTGCCCCGTACGGCAAAAAAACCTTTTCCGTCAATGGCGAAATTTGTGTCCTTCTCAGAGGAGAGCAGGGGGCCCGGTTTGCCGTATAATGCCGTGATAGAAGCATTGCGCACACCCAGACCTACCTGTGCGCCGGTGGGCTTTGGCCTTCCGTCCGCCGTGGTAGTTCTCTGCTGTAAATTCTGGTACAGAAGGGATTTAAATTCATTGACCTCTGTCTTGTACCCCGTGGTATTTACATTCGCCAGATTGTTTGCAATGTTGTCGATATTTACCTGTTGGGCGATCATGCCTGTCGCCGCTGTCCACAAACTCCGAACCATTTCTTTCTCTCCTGTCTCTGCGGCCCCTATCCCGCACAGGACATGCCGCAGCTGTCATTCTCAATATTTCAGTCGGATTCCCGTCTGTCCGCTTTTACGCCTGCCCGTTATTGAACCCTGCCCAGCTGACCCGCCGCAATTTCCAAACTCTCATCGTAGGTCTGGACGATCTTCTGGTTGCTCTCATAGGCCCTGGTCACGCTGATCATGTTGACCATCTCTGTTATCACAGACATATTGGACATCTCCAACACCCCGGATTTCACCTCCCCGGTGCCGTCCATGGGGGTCGCCCCTTCCACCGGCTGGAAAAATGTATCTCCAAATTTTTCCAGATAATCATAATCCTCGAAATCCGCCACCTGGATTTGAGCCACCCGCCGCCCATTCTGGAAGATATTGCCCGCGTCGTCTATCTTGGTGTCCGTAGCCAGGGTGTCAAGCTGAATCCGGCGGTTCTGGGTATCCAGCACATACATGCCGTCATTATTCACCAGATAGCCGTCCTGGGTCAGGGTAAAATTGCCCGCTCTGGTGTATTTAGTAGAGGTTTCTCCTTCGCTGTCCGTATATTCCAACGCGAAGAAACCGCTGCCGGACAGCGCCAGGTCGTAAGTGTTGTCCGTAATCCGAAAAGGTCCCTGTCCGTAGTCTGTATAATTCTCGCCAATTTTCACACCCAGACGGCTGTGGCCGATAGGCTGTACCGTTCCCAGTCCCACGGAAGAATCCTTGATTTTAACCGCCAGTACCTCGCGGAAGGGCTGACTGGTGGCGCCTTCCTTTTTAAAGCCCACAGTGGAAGCATTGGCCAGATTGTTGGTCAGTATGTCCATGCGGTTCTGCTCATTACGAAGTCCTGTATGAGCCGTATAAAGTCCTCTAAGCATACTACACTCTCCTTACTATAATTGCCTGTTAATCCTCTCGGTAACCGGCCAAAAACTCCACATACTTGCCGGTGCCGATGGCCACGGCCGTCATGGGATCTTCCGCCGTCATGGTATTGATACCGGTCTTGGCGGAGATCAAGTCCTCCAGTCCCCGCATCAAACTGCCGCCGCCGGTGAGCACAATGCCCCTGTCGGCGATATCCGCCGCCAACTCGGGCGGAGTCTTCTCCAACACACTGTGGATGGTTTCCACGATCTGCGCCGTAGTCTCCCGCAGAGCTTCCTCGGTCTCCTCGGAGGATACCTTCACCGTCTTGGGCAGACCCGTCACCAGGTTTCGGCCGCGGACATCCATATAGTCCACTTCCGGCCTTTTGAAGGCGGAGCCAATCTTGATTTTCAGATCTTCGGCGGTTCTCTCACCAATCAGCAGATTGTGCTTTTTCCGCATATAGCGGACAATAGCTTCGTCAAAATCGTCTCCGGCGATCTTAATGGAAGCGCTGACCACAGTGCCTCCCAGAGAAATCACCGCAATATCGGAAGTACCTCCCCCGATATCCACGATCATATTGCCGCAGGGCTTGGATATGTCAATACCCGCGCCGATGGCGGCCGCAATGGGTTCTTCTATGATGAATACCTCCCGGGCGCCTGCCTGATAGGTAGCATCCTCAACCGCTTTCTTCTCCACTTCCGTAACGCCGCTGGGCACACAGACCGCGATGCGGGGTTTGCGGAATGTTCTCTTGCCCAGAGCTTTCTGGATGAAGTACTTCATCATCTTCTCGGTAACGGTATAATCCGAGATCACGCCCTGGCGCAGGGGTCTCACCGCCACGATGTTGCCGGGAGTACGCCCCAGCATCAGCCGGGCATCCTCACCGATAGCCTTAATCTTATTGGTGTCTCTATCGAAAGCTACAACAGAAGGCTCCTTCAAAACCACGCCTTTTCCTCTGATGTAAACCAAAATGCTGGCGGTACCCAAATCAATTCCAATATCAGTATACATATGTTACTACCCCTTTCATGGCCTCTTTACTTATGAACGGTAAGATTTTCCGATTTCTGCACAACACATGTTGCCTGCTCGGATAACATGCGCTGTGCAGAAAGGAAAATCCAATCGTTCGTAAGTCTATGTTAATGTTTCCACATTTTCCGATAAATAAACAATTCCTGCGCAGACGCGCAACGTCAACGTACATTATACATGAAAACATTTATTTTTCAAAGGGGTTTCGCAAAATTTTAGAATTTTTTAAATGCGAAAAGAAAACGGTTCCTTCCGTTCTCTTTCCGCATCCATGCTCTCCATATTTATATCGGCTGATTTCAGGATGGCTTAACCCCTCTCCAGCATTTTTTTGACATAAATGCCGGTGTAGGATCCGGCAGCCTTCGCAATTTCTTCCGGCGTCCCCTGGGCAATGACCGTTCCGCCCCGGTCTCCGCCCTCCGGTCCCATGTCGATAATATAGTCCGCCGCCTTGATCACGTCCAGATTGTGCTCAATAACGATGACCGTATTGCCGCCGTCCGCCAGCTTGTGCAGAATCTCCACCAGCTTGTGTACATCCGCAAAATGCAGGCCGGTAGTAGGCTCGTCCAGAATATATACCGTCTTGCCGGTGCTGCGCCGGGACAACTCCGTAGCCAGTTTGATCCGCTGAGCCTCGCCGCCGGAGAGGGTGGTGGAAGGCTGCCCCAGCTTCACATAGGACAGACCCACGTCATACAGCGTCTGGATCTTGTTGCGGATGGAAGGCACATTTTCAAAGAAAGGCAGCGCCTCCTCCACCGTCATATCCAGCACGTCATAGATGCTCTTGCCTTTATACTTCACATCCAGAGTCTCCCTGTTGTAACGCTTGCCGCCGCAGACTTCACAGGGCACATACACATCCGGCAGGAAATGCATCTCTATCTTGATGATGCCGTCCCCGCTGCATGCCTCACAGCGCCCGCCCTTCACATTGAAACTGAAGCGCCCCTTATTGTAGCCCTTGGCCTTGGCATCCGGCGTGGAAGCGAACAGATCCCGGATCATATCAAATACTCCCGTATAAGTGGCCGGGTTGGATCTGGGAGTACGGCCGATGGGGGACTGGTCGATATCTATGACTTTGTCCAGCTGTTCCATTCCCTCGATCCCCCTGTGCTTTCCCGGAATCACCCTGGCCCGGTTCAGATCCCGGGAGAGATGCTTGTTCAGCACCTCGTTGACCAGAGAGCTTTTGCCGGAACCGGACACACCGGTGACACAGGTCATAATGCCCAGAGGGAAAGTCACATCCACATTCTTAAGATTATTTTCCGCTGCGCCCAGCACCTTGATATAGCCTGTGGGCTTGCGGCGCGCCCGGGGCACGGGAATGGTCTTTTTGCCGCTCAGATATTGGCCGGTGACAGATTCTTCCACCTGCATGATCTCCCGGGCCGTTCCCACTGCCACCACTTCGCCGCCGTGGGAGCCCGCGCCGGGACCGATATCTACAATATAGTCCGCCGCCAGCATGGTATCCTCATCATGTTCCACCACGATCAGGGTATTGCCCAGATCCCGCAGCTGCTTCAGTGTGGCCAGCAGCTTGTCATTGTCCCGCTGGTGCAGACCGATGCTGGGCTCGTCCAGAATATAGCACACACCCACCAGACCGGAACCGATCTGGGTGGCCAGTCGAATCCGCTGGGCCTCGCCGCCGGATAGACTGGCGGTGCCCCGGGCCAGGGAGAGATAATCCAGGCCCACATCCAGCAGGAATTTCACTCTGGCACGGATCTCCTTTAACAGCTGCTTTCCGATCATCTCCTGCTGGGGCGTCAAATTAAGCCGCGTCACAAAATTATGGAGCTTTACTATAGACATGGCCGTGACTTCATAAATATTCTTATCCCCTACGGTCACAGCCAGAGATTCCTTTTTCAGACGCATCCCCTTACACTCCTTGCAGGGAGTGATCCGCATAAAGCTCTCGTATTCCGCCTTGGAGGACTCAGATCCCGTCTCCCGGTACCGGCGCTCCACATTGCGGATCAGCCCTTCAAAAGCGATGGGATATTCGCCCTTCCCCCGCTGTCCTTCATAGTATACCGTAACTTCCTTTCCACCCGTCCCGTGAATCAGGACATCTTTGATTTCGTCCGGATAATCCTTATAAGGCGTATCCAGGCCAAAATGGTACTCCTTGCACAAGGCCTGCAGAAGCGCATTGGTAAAGCTCCCCTTGGAATTACAGGACTGCCAGCCCAAAACCACGATGGCCCCCTGGTTGATGGACAGCTTCTGGTTGGGAATCATCAGTTCCTCGTCAAACTCCATCTTGTACCCCAAGCCAAAACACACCGGACAGGCGCCGAAGGGATTGTTAAAGGAAAAGCTGCGTGGCTCCACCTCGCTGATGCTGATACCGCAGTCCGGGCAGGAAAAACTCTGTGAAAAGCTGAGAGCATGTCCTGGTGTATCCCCACCTACCACATCCACCTCCAAAAGTCCCTCCGCCAGTTCAAGCACATTCTCAACGGAGTCCGCCAAGCGCTTCTGGATTCCTTCCTTCACCACCAGGCGATCCACCACAATCTCAATATTGTGCTTGATATTCTTCTCCAGAGGAATCTCCTCGGACAATTCATACAGGTTGCCGTCCACCCGCACCCGGACATAGCCGCTTCTCTTGGCCCGGTCAAAAACTTTCTCATGCATGCCCTTCCGGCCCCTGACTACCGGGGCCAGCAGCTGGATCCTGGTCCCCTCCCCCAGTTCCATGATCTGGTCAACCATCTGATCAACCGTCTGCTTGGCGATGACCCTGCCGCACTTGGGACAGTGGGGAATGCCGATCCTGGCATACAGCAGACGGAAATAATCGTAGATCTCCGTCACCGTCCCCACGGTGGAACGGGGATTGCGGTTGGTGGACTTCTGGTCTATGGAAATGGCGGGTGAGAGACCGTCAATCCGCTCCACATTGGGCTTCTCCATCTGTCCCAGGAACTGTCTGGCATAGGAGGACAGGGATTCCATGTACCGGCGCTGTCCCTCCGCGTAGATGGTATCAAAGGCCAGGGAGGATTTCCCGGATCCCGACATTCCCGTGAGAACCACAAACTCGTTCCGCGGAATATCCACATCAATATTTTTCAGGTTGTGCTCGCTGGCTCCCCTTATCTTGATATACTCCTTCCTGGGGAGCATTTTCTTGGCTTCTTCCATATCTGTATTACCTCGCTTATCTTTATAATCAGGTGAATGCGAAACTCCCTTTTTCCATAACAGGGAATGGGCAATTCAGTCCTCTTTGTCCAGTTCGTTTAACTTGGCCTTCAGTTCCAGCATCTTATCCCGCAGCTGCGCCGCCGCCTCGAAGTTCAGATCCGCCGCCGCCTTCTGCATCTTCTTCTGTATATCGGCAATCAGCTTCTCCAACTCCTTGCGGCTCATGGACTCGGGATCCTTCTCGAAGCGCACTTCTTCCTCCGCAATCTCTTTGGATATGCTGATCAGTTCCCGCACCGCCTTCTTGATGGTCTGCGGCGTGATACCGTGGGCCTTGTTGTAGGCGGTCTGGATAGCCCGGCGGCGATTGGTCTCGTCAATAGCCGTGCGCATGGACTCCGTGATCACATCCGCGTACATGATCACATGGCCGTCCGCATTGCGGGCCGCCCGGCCGATGGTCTGGATCAGGGAAGTGCCGCTGCGCAGAAATCCCTCCTTATCCGCATCCAATATGGCCACCAAAGTGATCTCAGGAATATCAAGCCCTTCCCGGAGCAGATTGATCCCCACCAGAACGTCAAACACATCCAGCCGCATATCCCGGATAATCTCCGCCCGCTCCAGGGTGTCAATATCCGAGTGGAGGTATTTCACCCGGATACCTATCTCTTTCATATAGTCGGTGAGATCCTCCGCCATGCGCTTGGTCAGAGTGGTGATCAGCACCTTGTTATGCTTTTCCACCTCCCGATTGATCTCCCCGATCAAATCATCCACCTGGCCCTCCACCGGACGCACATCCACCTGGGGATCCAAAAGGCCAGTGGGCCGGATAATCTGTTCAGCCCGCAGCAGTTCATGCTCCTCCTCATATTTCGCCGGGGTGGCTGACACAAAGAGAATCTGATCGATATGGGCCTCGAACTCCGAGAAATTCAGGGGCCGGTTGTCCAGTGCCGAAGGCAGTCTGAACCCATAGTCCACCAGCGTGGTCTTGCGGGATCTGTCCCCGGCATACATGGCCCCAATCTGAGGAATCGTCATGTGGGACTCGTCTATGATTATCAGATAATCATCCCCAAAGTAATCCATCAGACACTTGGGCGGCTCCCCCGGTTTCATGCCGCTCAAATGCCGGGAATAATTCTCTATACCGGAGCAAAATCCCGCCTCCCGCAGCATCTCCACATCAAAATTGGTGCGCTCCGCGATCCGCTGGGCCTCGATCAGCTTGTCCTCCCCCTTGAAAAAACGCACCCGCTCCTCCAGTTCCATCTCAATATTGTCGCAGGCGCGCTTGATCTTCTCCGCCGCAACCACATAGTGAGAGGCGGGGAAGATGGAGATATGGTTCAGCGTCGCATGGGCCTTGCCCGTCAGGGGCTCCACCTCGGAGATCCTGTCGATTTCATCCCCGAAAAATTCCACCCGGATCAGGTAATCCCCGCCCTGGGCCGGATAGATCTCCACCACGTCCCCCCTCACCCGGAATGTGCCTCTCTGCAGGTCCATATCGTTGCGGTCATACTGGATATCCACCAGTTCCCGGAGCACCTGATCCCGGTCCTTGACCATGCCCGGCCGCAGGGACACGATCATCTCCTGGTAATCGTCCGGGCTGCCCAGGCCATAGATGCAGGACACGCTGGCTACCACGATCACATCCTTGCGCTCAGACAGAGATGCCGTAGCAGACAGCCGCAGCTTGTCGATCTCGTCATTGACGGAGGAATCCTTGGCGATATAGGTATCCGAAGAGGGTACATAAGCCTCCGGCTGATAATAATCGTAGTAGGACACAAAATATTCCACCGCGTTCTCCGGGAAAAATTCCTTGAACTCGCCGTAGAGCTGCCCCGCAAGTGTCTTGTTGTGAGCAATGATAAGTGTGGGCTTATTCAGGGCGGCAATTACGTTGGCCATGGTAAAGGTCTTACCGGACCCGGTGACTCCCAGCAGAGTCTCGCACTGATTGCCCTGCCGGAAGCCCTCCACCAGCGCCTCTATGGCCTGGGGCTGATCGCCGGTGGGCTGATATTCGGATACCAGTTTAAAGTGATCCATGAAAATCCTCCTCAAATATTTCAATCACAGTGACAGCCACGTACACATTTCATTTATTCTATCACATCATGTTTCGTTTGTACAGACATTTTTAGAACATTTGTTCTGAAAATGGCGCAGGGCAAACCAAATTATTTACCCTGCGCCATAGCACACTGTCATTTCCCTATATATACATTTTCATCCTTTTTTGCCGTCTTTATTCCATGATTCCCAACAGCACTTCTTTAGCTTTCTCCAGCTGGTTGTCATAGCCGCTGCCGTAGTATGCCTCGCCGTCAAAGGGACAGGCCACATCCGGCTCGATGCCGATACCATGGATATTGCGGCCCTTGGGCGTATAATAGCTACTGATGGTGATCTTGACGGCGGAACCGTCCCGCAAAGTCAGCATCTGCTGCACGATGCCCTTGCCGAAGGTAGTCGTACCCACCAATGTGCCCTTATGGTAATCCTGAATCGCGCCGGAGAGAAGTTCCGAGGCGCTGGCGCTGTTGCCGTCAATCAGTACCACCAGCGGCAATTCAAACTCCTTGCTGCCGTCACAGCTGTACTCCTCCCGCTTTCCATACTTATCCTCGGTATAAACCACCAGACCCTCCGGCAAAAGCATCCTTGCGATGTCCACCACAGCGCTGACGCTTCCCCCGGGGTTGCCCCGCAGATCCAGTATCAGGCCCTTCATGCCGCTGCCGCGGGAAGTCTGCAGGGCCTGCTCAAACTGTCCCGGTGTCACCTCGTCAAACTCGACAATGCGAATATAGGCCATGCCGTTCTCCAGCATCTCCTGCTCCACCGTGGGAATCTCCACCTGCCTGCGCTGCACTGCCATATCCAGGTATTCCCCATCCCTGTAGATAGTCATCCGCACGGTGGTGCCCTCCTCCCCTTTGATCAGGCTCACCACCTTATCCAGATCCATTCCATAGGTGGAAACCCCGTCCACCTCGTAAATGATATCATTGGGCCGCAGACCTACCTCCTCGGCCGGGGAGCCCGGTATGGGACTGTTGATCTTTGGATAGTTGCGTTCCGTATCCTGCGCCACATAGGCCCCGATTCCATAGTAGGCGCCTGTGGTCTGCTCCATAAACGTGCTGAAATCGCTGGCGTTGAAATAGCTGGTATAGGGATCCCCCACAGCATCCATCAAACCCTGATAAATGCCGTTTTCCAAATCTTCACGGCTTATGTCATCCTTATAATAGTAATGTTCTATCATGTACTCCAGCGTGTCAATCTTATCCGCCACCGCATCGCTCAATTTGCCGTCCTGTCCGGAACTACCCGCATTGACCTGCTGGCTGCCTTCCACCTTCTGCTGGATCTGATACCCCAGATATCCCACACACACCACCAACAGGGCCGTTGTTATGCCCACGAGCAAGCCTGCAAAAAATTTTCCGTCCCAGCTTTTCTGGTGTTTGTTTTGATTATCAAATACTTCCATATTTACCTCTTCCCGCATAACCGGAGTTTGGTTTAAGCCAAACACCTGCTGTGCCTTTATTATCGCGCCAATCAGTATTTGGAAGTTTTACTTCCAAACTTACCTTGCTCCCCTACTCCTGTTACGGTGAAATATAATTCCAAGGCGATACATATTCCCCGTTCAGACGCACACTGAAATGTAGGTGGTTCCCGGTAGAACGGCCGGTAGATCCCACCGCCGCAATCGTGTTGCCTCTTGCCACCACATCGTCTTTCTTCACGTACAGCTTGGAGGCATGCATATAGATGGTATAGAGTCCGCCCCCGTGGTCGATCATCACATAATTGCCCATGGTGGAACTGTAATCCGCCGCAACAACAATCCCGTCGTAGGCGGCATAGATGGCCGTCCCCTTGGGCGACGCGAAATCCACGCCGTTATGGAACTGTGGTACGAAAAGGGTGGGATGCATACGCATGCCGTAATCGTCGGAAACTCTGGTATAAGACGCCAACGGGAATTTGAAAGTGCCGCCGTCATAAGTCAGCACCTTGCCGCTGCTGGCGAGTATCCGCTTTTTTTCATCCTCCACCGCTTTTTCCAAGGCCGCAATCAACTCGTTCTGCGCTTTGATATCCGCCTCATATTCCTCTATGGACTGTTCCCCCGTACTGATCCGCTGGTCATAGGCATTCAGTTCCTTCTCTTTCTGGTTCATCAACTCTTCCAGAGCCGCCTGTTCGCTCTCCACACCCGCCTTGGCCTCGTCCAGAAATGCCTTATCCTCCTCCAGCTGGGCTTTGCAAAGTTCCACATATTCCCTTGTCTGGATAAATGACTCCAACATCTGGTTGTCATATTCCGCCACTTTCTCCATATAGTAACTGCGGTTCAGGAAATCCGCAAAGCTGGTGGCTCCCAGAATCATATCCAGGAAGTAATTCTCCCCCCTCTCATAGCTATATCTTATGTGGCTGGACATGGCGGCATACTGACTATCCTCCACTTCCTGCGCATGTTCCAGCTGCTTCTGCGCCTCCACGATATCCGCTTCCTTATTGGCGATCTGAAGCTTGAGTTCCTCGATCTTCTGCTCAATCTGGTTCATGCTCTCGTCCAGCTTCGCCACATAGTTCTTCAGATCCTTTTTCTCCTGCTCCAGCTGCTGTACCAGTTTCCTGATATCGGAAAGGCCATTTTTCAACTGATCCCGTTCATTCTGTGCATTATCAATCTGGTTCTCCATATCTTTAATGGAGTCCGATGTGATATTGGACAGATTGGTTCCGGATGCCTGGGCTTCCCCTGTCATTCCCAGCAGCATGGCCAACAGTACTAAACATCCTGTAATCTTCCATTTTTTCATGATTATTCAATCTCCCTACACATGCAGATGTTTTCTGACAGTGGAGATACTGCCCATAAATCCAATGCCCACACCCACGCCCAGGCACACCGGCGTCAGGAACCCGAAGATTGTTTCAGCAGGCAGGAATTTCAGCAGGTGACTCAGCATGAAAAACTTCTCCGCGGCGTAGTCTAGAACACTGCCGTAAAAATAGTGAACCACCCACAGCGGTATGGCCGCTCCAATCAGGCCGATCAGCATACCCTCCAACACAAAGGGGGCCCGCACGAAAAAGTCCGTAGCGCCGATATATTTCATAATATTGATCTCTTCCCTGCGCACCGAGATGCCGATGGTCACGGTATTGCTGATCAGGAACACCGATACCGCCAGCAGCACTACGATGATCCCCAGAGACACATAGCCGATTAAAAGATTCACGCCGCTCAAAGTGCTGGCCGTCAGGGCGGAATATCTCACCAGCCGAACCCCCTCGATGGAGTACAGATAAGTCACCAATGTATCCTGCATGGACACATCGCTCAGGTATACCACATAATTCATATCTCTGTACAGCGGATTGGTGGGATATCCGGCGATAAACTCTTCCGCCCGGTCGCCAAAGTAAATCTTCTGGTAGTCCTCCCACGCCTCTTCCGCGGAAATATAGACCACTTCCGAAACTTCCGTCCGGTTTCTGATCATCTTGCCGATCTCCTCAATCCGGGTGTCCGTGATGCCGTCCTCAAAAAAAACCGTGACACAGATATTCTCCTCCGCACCCTTTACCATATATTGGAAATTGGCCACAATCGCATAGAATATGCCAAACAAAAACAGGCAGGCGGAGATGGTGGCTATGGATGCCAGGGAGTACCACTTGTTGCGGAACAGATTCTTAAATCCCTGCTGTATAGTGTAAAAAAATGTACTAATCTTCATCGTCTATATATGCCCCTTCCTCTTCGTCGCTGATGATCACGCCCTTTTTCATGGTAACCACGCGCTTTTGCATGGCATTGACGATCTCACGGTTATGGGTCACCACCACCACTGTGGTGCCGGCCTCATTGATCTCCTCCAACAGCTTCATGATATCCCAGGAATTTTTGGGATCCAGATTTCCGGTGGGCTCATCGGCCAGCAGGATGGAAGGGTTGTTGATCAGCGCCCTGGCCAGGGCCACTCTCTGCTGTTCGCCGCCGGATAACTGTGTGGTCTTGGCCTTATACTTGCCGGCCAGACCCACAGTGGCCAGGATAGCCGGGACATTGCGCCGGATCTCCCGGCCAGGAACCTCAATAATCCGCTGGGCAAAGGCCACATTCTCATAAACATTTCTGTCGTTCAGCAGGCGGAAGTCCTGGAACACCACGCCCAGGTTGCGGCGCAGTTTGGGGATCTCCCGCCTGCGCAGCTTCGCCATATCTTTGCCCATCACATTGACCTGGCCCGAGGAAGCCACCAACTCCCTCAACAGCAGCTTGATCAGCGTGGATTTGCCGGAGCCGCTGTCACCCACGATGAATACGAACTCCCCCCT
Source organism: uncultured Acetatifactor sp. (assembly GCA_910585015.1). GTDB lineage: Bacteria > Bacillota > Clostridia > Lachnospirales > Lachnospiraceae > Acetatifactor. The sequence goes on along the minus strand of CAJUCT010000022.1, from coordinate 9,810 downwards.
GTGTACCTTCAGGGAAATGCCGTTCAGCGCAGGCGATCCGGTGGAATAGGACTTGCTTACATTATCCAGGCAGATCACCCCGTTTTCCTCGATGAACTTGGCCTGCTGTTTTCTAATTGCTTCTCTTCTCCTCATGTATTCTCCCCACCCGCTTCAGCGGGCATAATATTCAATATTAAAAAGTCTACTATAAAAGTTCTGATTTCTCCCTAGAACTCAAAATTCTCCATATACTTCATATATTTTACCACCATCAGCGCAATTTTAAAGGTAATTGCGTCCTCAAATACCCGCAGATCCAAACCCGTACTCTTCTGCAGCTTATCCAGACGGTACACCAGGGTGTTGCGGTGTATAAACAGCTGCCGGGAAGTTTCGGACACATTCAGGCTGTTTTCGAAAAACTTATGTATCGTTGTCAGCGTCTCCTCGTCGAACTCATCCGGGCTTTTCCCGCCAAAGATTTCCTTGATAAACATCTTGCACAGAGGAATGGGCAGCTGGTAAATCAGCCTTCCGATGCCCAGTGCGCTATAGGCAATGACGTCCCTCTCGTCGAAGAAAATCTTGCCCACGTCCAGAGCCATCTTTGCCTCCTTGTAAGAGCGGCTGACTTCCTTGATCTCCTTGACCACCGTACCATATGCAATATGTACTCCCTTCAGGCCCTCCTTCTGCAGAGTGCCGCAAAGTCCTCTGGCCGCCCGGTCGATCTCCTTGCTGTTGTCGGACTCCGACAGATCCTTGACCACGATCACATTGTTCTCGTCAACGGCAGTGATGAAATCCTTACTGCTGCTTCCGAAATAGGCCCTCGCCAGTTCCAGAGCATTGTTGTCCTTGCCGTTCTCGGACTCTACAATCATCACCACACGGCTCACATCCATCTGGATGTGCAGTTTCTTCGCCCGGCTGTAGATATCCACCAGCAGCAGATTGTCAAGGAGCAGATTCTTAATGAAATTATCCTTGTCAAAACGTTCCTTGTAAGCCACCAGCAGATTCTGAACCTGAAAAGCGCTCAACTTCCCGATGGTGTACACATCCTCTCCGGTGCCTGCAATGACCAGCACATACTCCAGCTGCTGCTCGTCGTATACTTTAAAAAACTGGTATCCCTGAATCTCCTGAGAATCTGCCGGAGACTTGGCAAACTCCACCACCGCCCTGCTGCTGCCCGACATATCGGCCGTATATGCCACCGGTTTGCCGTCCACATCCATCACGCTGATATCGACTCTGGCAATTCCCTTAAGGCCGTCTATGGTGCTCTGCAAGATCTGATTTGATATCATATTTTCTACTCCTTTTCCTGTGTGGGGTAATTTCCTTTCCATACAAACAGATATTATACTGACGAACGCTAAGATTTTCCAATTCCTGCCCGACACATGCCGCATGATCGGGCGGCCCGCGCCGGGCAGGAAGGAAAATCTAACCGTTCATAGGTATAGTAAAAATGACGAAAATCTCATTTAATACAAATGTACAAAAAAATCACAGAAAAAGCAATAGGTTTTTGTGAAAAATTGATGGATATTTAGTCACAAAAAGGGTGGCAGGCCCATTTTAAACGCCTCACCACCCCTATAGTCGGTAAAAATAACCAATTCGTTACAGACGAATGTCTATATTGCCGCCTACTGCCGGATTCACACTGAGTTCCATGGCCGCCGCATCCGCCATCTCTACCACGCCCGCTCCCAGTTCCTTGCCCAGGTCAATGGCCTTGTCAAGCATCTTGATCCCTACCTGGGACTGCACATCCATCATCGCCATATTCATTGACAATCCTGCAATATCCATAATATTACCTCCCCGGTTTCCTTACCGTCATCACGTCCGTCCCCGCAGAGGTCATCACCCTGCGGGACGGATACCGATTTATATTTTTATTCTAGCACACTTACCGCGTTTTGCCAAGGGCAAAATTACACTTGATCAGCGTTTTTCCAATACTCCTCCCTGCATTCTGAATACATGGTCCGCGCGTCCAAGAAAACTTTCCTCCCAATTATGGGTAATATAAAGTATGCCCGGAACCTTCAATTCCCATATGGCTTCCTCCACCTGTTTTTCCATAACGGGATCCAGATTGGCTGTCACCTCGTCCATAACAATAAAGTCGGCGCCTGTAAGCAGTGCCCGCGCTATCCCGATTCTCTGTTTTTCGCCGCCTGATAAATTGTCGCCGCCAGCATGAACCTCCGTATTCAAACCCTGCGGCAGGTTCAGGACAAATTCGGATAAGCCTGCCATGGAAACTGCCTCTTTGATTTTTTCCTCCGGATATTCCTGATACAGCGTAATATTGTTGTATAGTGTGTCTTCCAGCAGGAACACATTTTGTTCAATATATGTTATCCTCTTGTACAATTGGCTTTCCTGCATTTTACTTATCTCTGTCCCGTTGACACATATTGTGCCCTCACTACAGGGATAAAAACCCGCAATCAATTTTGCCAGCGTGGATTTACCGCTGCCGCTGTCTCCAATCAGCACACATTTTTCCCCTTTGCGCAATTCAAGGGAAACGTTTCGCAGGCATGGTTTGTCCTGGCTGTACCCAAAAGAAACATTGCTTACCACTATGGCTTTTCCGCCAAAGCCGTCCGCCGCTTCCTCTTTTATGTCATTCGGTCTGCCCCCGTCGTCCCGGATCAATGTCATGATTTTCTTTGATATGCTTTTTACGGATTTTACATTTGATATATATTCCGGCAATTCCTCAAAGGGAACCACTATTCCGCCAATCAACTGTGACAAAGCGATAACCATGCCCACCGTCAGCCGCCCCTTAAGGCATAAAAACACTCCCAGCGCAAGCGTGACGGCGTAACTCAATTCACTGAATGCCCCCGATATCCATGATACCGAATAATTTGCCAGGACGCTGTCACAATTATTCTTTTCCGCCTCCCGATTCGCCTTTTCATATTTTTCATATATTTTATGTCGGATGTTAAATATTTTTATCGTGCTGAAACCGTTCAGATAATCGCTTAAAAGGCTATAATATTTTTCGGAGCCGGCCGATGCCTTTTCCTGCTTTTGTGTCAGTCTCTCTTCAAACAAATGGGGGATCACCGTGGAAAGGATACTTGTTATGATATTGAGTAAAGCAATCCACGGATTCAAATAGAAAATCAATAACAAATTGATTATACAGTTTACAATTACCCGATATATCCCGCATACCGCATCGAACCAACATTCGTTCATCTTACCCACGTCTCTGTTGACTATTGAAAGATATTGCGGCACCGTATTTTCATGGTACTTGCTTATGCTTTTATTAAGCAGGCTCTTAAAGATATCTCTTTTCAGCCCCGCCACATAGTATACGCGGAGCCTCTCCCTAAATACCTTATGGAAATAATGTGTCAACAAATCCAAGATTACCATGATTATTTCTAAAACGGTGAATTTTATGAAATCGCTTTGGTTATGGGTATAGATTACATCAATTAAAGGTTCCGTTAGCAGAGCGGTCAGTGAAGAACATACCGCCGCCAATGGGACAGATACTATATAGGCTGCAAAAAGCGGCTTATTTTCCAGAATATATTTTTTCATTGTATCAGCATACCTCCGTTCGATATACATGCCCTTTGGAATAGGATTGAATCAAAAAACGAAATATTAGTGTTGCGTCAACCCCAGTTTCCTTGGCAATCTCATGCGCATTTTTTTTCCTCTTTGATACTGAACTTAAAATGTCAAAACCAATTTTTTCATATTCCACACGCTCATTCGGATAAAAATATTGAATGGCATAATAATCCGTTTTTTCATCCTGAATGCGACAACACTTTTCCGTTAATTCAAATTCCAACCTGTTTTGCAAATTACTAATATTATATCTTCTTTCAACTTCCATACACAACTCACTCTTGCTGTCATCAACAGATAAACAACATATATTACAGTTCTCAGCATATATACAATCACAATTCTTTTTTATTACATGATTTTTTTGATGCTTGATAAACAATTCCAGACCTTGTATTTTATCATAAACGTTTTCATGCTTGAGATCTGCAATAACGTCAGAGAACTCCCTGCATGGCTTAAGTTTTCCATCCGAACTTACATATAGAATATCACTAACCGCTTCACAGGTCTGTTTCTCTATAGGAAACTTTGTACCAAATTTTGCGTCTAAATATTCCCCTAACATCGGATATTTCATATCCAGATAAATTTTGTTTTCCCACTTTCTGCCAGCTATATTTACTCCTATATCTTCATAAATATCAAGTAATTGCTTTGCATTAGGCACCAATTCTTTCGCTTCTTTTGCTCTTCCTATTTCTGCAACCGGTGAAATAATAACAAAATCAACGCTTTGTTCAATCCACTTACTTAATTGTGTTCCTATCGTTTTTGCATTTACTGTTGTCAAAACAGCACTTATGCCTACATTAGCCGTTATTTTTCCCTGCCTTTTAAGTTCCAAAGCCCTTTCTAAAAAACGTTGTGCCTTCGCATATGTTCCCACTCCCCGTACTATGTCATTTACATCAGCTATTCCATCAAGGCTAACCGACAAATTTTTTAATTTCACATTTTTATCGCAAATGGTATTAAGTATTTCTAAATCCTCTTGTCCATTTGTTGTGATCGAAATAGACAATCCCTTAATTGAAATATATTCTAAAATCCCAACCGCATCCGATATCAAAAATGGCTCGCCTCCAAATAGTTCTACCTCATCAGCCAAACCTTCAAGACTATTTATCACTTCTTTCATTTCATCTGTGGATAATCTGTTATTTGATTTTTTATACTCCACTGCTCCACAATACTTGCACTTCATGTTGCAAAAATCATTTATGTCCCATATAATTTTCATATTTATTTCCTTTTTATCAAAACGGCAAAAACAACAAGAAACCGAAGTCACAAGGACTTCGGTTTCCTAACTAAGCTTGCCAGAATCCTGGTTTATAGCCCTATCATCTATTATGGACTATTTTCATGCTCACTAGGGAAACAACCAGCTAGTTTCCACCGCCCCCCTTGCAATCACCTGTGTGAAACATGTGTGGCCTTCCACAATTCCCCATTTCTTTTTCTGGTCTGTCTGAATTTCTAACAAAAAGCATCTCTTTTCCTCCTTTCTAAAGGAATCCCTGGTTTATGATTTCTTGTTTTAAACCACAATCGTGGTAAAAACCAATAGTTACCTAAAGCTATGTGGTTTGTTTCTTTGTATAAATTGCATTATATATAACTTTTTATGTAAATTATTTCATTTATTTTATATATTATATTTTACCACATTGTTTGTCATCTGTCAATTCATAATTATTAAATATATTGGTTTTATATCGCATTTTTTCTGTGTACTTTACAACCTTATTTCAATATTCAATATTGTCACAGGATTTATTTTGAAAAGAAAACAAGACAAAAAGAGGGGAGCACAGCCAAAGCGGCCACCTTGGCCAAACATAAGAGAGCGCTTTTTGAAAATGTCGAAACAAACGAAGAACGCACCGTAAACAATTCTATGGAACCGTTTACGGTGCTCCTTTACATCAGCATCTGCAAAACAATCACGACCACACAAATCAGGATCCCCAGGATCAAAGGAATACTTACTAACCGGGGATCTTTTATCTTCCGGCTGCTCCAGAGACTCCGCAAATCCTCCCTGTGTCCTTCCCGCCCGGCGATCCAAGCCAGCACACAGCCCGCCAGGGGCGTACACACAGTGGCAATCACCACATACAGACTGATAGCCAGCAGGAATTCCTGCCCGCCCAGGCCGCTCTCCGCCGTCTCCACCAGTTCCTCCATCCCGCCCGCCACATTGTCCACGGCATACATCAGCACTGTGGACAGGCCGTTCACACAAAAGTGGGCGATGAAAGCCGGTATCATGCTGCCCGTGGCCTCCACCAGAAGAGCCAGGGCAATGCCCATCGCAAAGGCATAACACGCCTGGTTCAGGTTCATATGCATCAGGCCGAACAGCAGACTACTGAGCAGCAAAGCCTTCCAACGATTTTCCTGCCCACGGTAACTCTGGTAAATCACCCCCCGGAAAGCCAGTTCCTCCGCAAGGGGGCCATACACCGCTATGCCCAGCAGCATTCCCCAGAGGGGCACCTGGGCGATCTGCCCGCTGAGGCCCGCAACCGTATTTTCCACAACCAGCATGGAGAGCGCGTTTACCACCGTTATCAGCGGCTCCATCAACAATGTAAACAGCACCGTCATCAGTGCCGTGGATATGTGGATTTTCTTTATCCGGCAGAAAGCGGTCGGCCTGGTCCCGCTGAGCAGCAGAAACAACAGGGCAGGAAGCCAGATCGTGACCTCGGACACAATGATGTTCAGTGCCATATTTTGCACAACCACATCCAGAAACGGCGTGAATGCCGCCAGCAGACTTAACCCCGCATGGGATACTACTATGACCAAAAACATCCAGTTTGCCTTTTTTATATTCATGTTCTTCTTATCACCTTTTCCGTGATCTGTATTTTCCCCGCTTTGAGCAGATTACCCACTGCGCGCTTGAACTCGTTCTTGCTCATGCCGGTCTCCCGCAGGATGATGGCCGGGGACACCTTGTCGTTGAAGGGAAGCACCCCGTCATAGCTGTCTATGATATCCAGCAGCCTCTCGGCGTCTTCCTGGATCTGCAGATAGGCTTTTTCCCGGATACTCAGCACCAGTCTGCCGTCCGGCTGCACTTTGGATACCCTGGCCCGCAGATCCTCCCCCAGCACCACCTGTCCGTAGAGTTCTTTCTTGGGGATCAGGGCGGAATACAGATTGTCCACGGCCACGAACACGCCAAATTCATCACTGGAGGCATAGGCCCGTCCCACCACCTGATCCTCCGCATGGTAAGGGCTGTCGGATCGCAGATTGTGATATACGTTCATGGTGGCGCACAGGCGCTCACTCTTGTCTATATAGAGGGATACCAGCACCTTTTCTCCCTCCTGCACCCGCTTCACCTGCTGGCGGAAGGGCAGGAGCAGATCTTTCTCCAGGCCCCAGTCCAGAAAAGCACCTATCTTGCCGGTCTGGGCCACGGTAAGCTCCGCCACCCCCCCCATCACCAACTTTGGGGTATTGGTGGTGGCAATCAGCCGATCTTTGGAATCTTTGTACAAAAATACCTCCAGTTGGTCGCCTATGCCCGTGTCCGGCGGCACCTGTTTTGACGGCAGAAGCACTCTGTTTTCCACGTCGTCCCGGCTCTCCGCCAGATATACGCCAAATTCCACCTTCTTTACCACATATAATGTCTGTTTTTCTCCTAATCTCATATTGTCCTTTCTTATTTAGAGTTCCGCATATTCCCTCCATGTTCACTTCCCCGGTGAACAAAATCATGCCGCTTGGGCGTCCTGATTTTGTTCAGTGTACATTCCGGGAATATGCTGTTTAGAGTTCCGCATATTCCCTCCATGTTCACTTCCCCGGTGAACAAAATCATGC
>CAJUCT010000022.1:0-2246 GCA_910585015.1 uncultured Acetatifactor sp. | reverse complement strand
CGCTTGGGCATCCCAACTCCGATGCCCCTATATGTTCTCAGTAAACTCCGCCACTGCGTAAGGTTTTCCCTCCGGGCTGCCCAGGGACACAATACACAGTCCGGGGCTCCTGACCACATAAGGGATCAGTTCATCGCCCAGATGGGCCTGCATTTTGTATTCCGCCCGCATCTGCCGGATGGCGAACTCCTCTGGCAGGCTGCTCATGGCCATGTCCACAAACTGGCCATTATTCACATGATGGTTGGTGTCCAGATGATGCTTTTTCACCACTATGGGCTCCTCATACGCGCCGTTTTCCGGTACTGTGATCTTTCTGGGTGCATATTCCATGGGAAGCTTTTCCTCAATTTCATAAGCTTCCTTCATCCGCTCTGTGGGATGGGCCATGGTCTGCTGCTCCAGATTCAGCAAGGTCCACAGAGAGTTGGCTTGGGCCAGCATCTCACCGCCGGAAGTCCTCATAAAAAAGTTGCGGTATCCAAAGCAGCCCTTGAAGCCGTAGGGGAAGGTGCCTGTCTCTACCTCCTCACACAACTCCGGATAACGGTTCACCACAATCTGCCATGACGAAAGCACCCACACCAAATTGTTTTCCTTCAAATACCTGCCCCCCACGCCCAGAAACTCTGACTGGAAAGTGGAACTGTCCTGAAAATAATTCAATAAAGCGGCAAGGGTCAGCTTGGCCTGGCTGTCGCACTCGCTGTATCGTATCTGACTCTTAAAAGTATACATGGTTATGATACATCCCTTTCCTAAATAGTTTGATTACCGCCTGCCCCTCCTCGATGCGCTATAATCCTGATTATCGCATAATTATTCGGGGTTGTCCAGTGCCCCGGCAAAAAAGGCATCCACCCCATCCGCAATCCCCTGCACGATCCGTTCCTGATAATCGGCAGTCTGCATCAGCTTGTCCTCCTCCTCATTGCTCATATAGCCCATCTCAATGATTGTCACCGGGATGGTACACCAATTGATGCCGCTCATGGTGTCCGTCTCCCAGACACCCCGATCTTTAGAGCCCATCAGGGCCACCATATGGGACAGCACTTCCTGGGACAGGCGCAGACTCTCATCGTGAATCCCCGGATTGTAAGGACTGGAAGCCGTATTGCAGATGGTCAGCGTACCGTGGACGCTGCTCTTTTCCGATCCGTTGGCATGGATGCGCAGAAAAATCTCCGCTCCCGAGGTGTTGGCCGTCTCCGCCCGCTCCTTGTTGCTGATATCCACGTCATGGCTGTCCCTGATCATCACAATGGTATATCCCCGCTCTTCCAATTCCGCCTGCAGCGCCTGGGCAATGGTCAGATTCAATTCATACTCATAGATGCCGGTGGCAACGCCCCGGGTACCGGAGGATACCTTGGCCTTCATCTCTTCACTGCCAGGCCCTAACGGTTCCTTCTCCTTGTTGCCCTTGGCCTGGTGCCCGGCATCAATGGCGATGATATGTCCGCCGGTATGAGGTGTCTCCGCCTGCAGGGGCGGCAGCGAAGAAAGTTCGGGCAGGGGCGCTTCAGGCAATAGTTGATCGGACGAGGACTGTCCAGGTAAAGGCACTTCAGGCAAGAGCGGCTCAGATGAGGACTGTCCAGGTAAGGGCACTTCAGGCAAGAGCGGCTCAGATGAGGGAAACTCCGTCTGAGTGGACTGCGTACCCCCGCCCTGCGAAGCCTGCTCTCCAAAGCCGGGAGTCGGAGACGCTATGCCAGGAACTTCCGAGGGCTGCGCGGAGCCTTCAGGCAAAGTTCCCGCGGGGGACTGCGTTCCATCTTCCGGCATAAGTCCCTGAACCGGGCCGGAAGACGGAGCGGGTACAACAGACGCTTCCGGCTGGCTTACAGAAACTTCAAGTGAGATTTCCGTGTCGGGTTGCTGTAGTGTGTCTTCAATGGCAATGTTTTCCCCCTCCCCATAAGCTCCGCTATCTTCCTTTGGCGCCGTGCCGCATCCCACCAACAATGCCAGGCAGCAGCCTGCCGCCACAATCCATTGTATCCGTCTATGTGCAAACATATCATATTCTCCCCCGTTTCTCCATATTATCTCTTACCCATTTTAACTACTTATTGCCATTCTGGCAATGCAAAATATTACGCGGCTGGGCTAAGTTTTGATGTATACATCCAAATACTTATTAATGCAATATCGCAGGAAAGAGGTAAGTTTGGATTTGTACATTTATATGGCTCTTCAAGGGTGATGGTGGGTAAAAAATACCCACAACCCCAGTGTTT
>CAJUCT010000021.1 GCA_910585015.1 uncultured Acetatifactor sp. | reverse complement strand
TAGGGGTAGTCTGCGCTTTTTTAGCTAAAACAAAGGTTAGGTTTCACAGTAAATAAAAGCAACAATAATGCCAAAAGGGAGCTGCTAAAAACAGCTTTTAGTTTCTTCATAAATTGTGACCTCCATAATGATTAATATTGTAAAAGATTATTCACGCTCGGTTCAATTAACAATAATGCATTAAAAGCAGAATCAAATATTAGTCAATTCTGTAGAATCAGATGCTATTAACTGTATTAATGCGCATGAATAATCATTCCGTATAATATAATAGCTAAACCCGTGAATGCGTCAATATGTACTCATGTATTGATAACTTGATATATTTTATAAGGAATAAGATATAGTTCGTATGAACATACTAAGTCCTAGTGTTAAGTACCGTTGATATTTGGCTAAATTTCAACGGTACTTAACACTAGTTTCTCTTTCTCTGCACTTTTTCTACGCCCTTTTCAAAACCTCTTTCTTCAATGGCCAGTGATAAATTACACATAGTTTGTATCCTCCCTTCAAGTTCAGTTGTCATTATCATCCCATATTCAGATACACCCTATCGTGTGGCAGCCCTAAACCTTGATTCATGCCTGGATTCATGCCTCCGCAGCGCCAATCAGCACCTCTTTCCCACAGAAGGCAAACCCATATTTCCGTATATGTTCCTCGGGAATCCCCTTTGCCACTAAAGATGCTTGATAGTCCTTCTCCTCAATCTGCCGCAGGGCTGCAGATACTGTGTCAGACAGTTCCTTTTCTTTCGTACCCTGCACTTTAAACTCTAGGATAATGGCATCGTCCTTCGATATATCCTTGGGTTCCAGCATCACATCATACCGGCCAAATCCACTTTCCCGGTTGGATGTGATTATATACCGATCGGACAATTCCACCATCAAGCCTAGCACAAAACCGTGGTAAAACCTCTCAGGCTCGCTATAGGGGTTCCTGCCTGTGTCAAAATAGCTAAACATCTCCCGTGTTACCCGGTTCATGTAGGTATTCATCGCATCCACATCTCCCAACAGCAGTGCTTTGATGAAGTCATTATAATAGTCATTCCCGGAAAACCAGTCCCGCACTATATCCTCAAACATGAGATGGACTTCTTTATTAGTCAGTACCAGCTTATAATATCTGCGGCCCGTTCTTTCCATAAACGTTGTATCCAATACCCTCAGATACCCGCTGGCCAGCAGCAGACTCCATATGGCGTTCTTCTTTGTGGAAAGCTGGTTATAGACAATCTGCTCATCTATCTCCATTTTAAGTTCTTCTCCACCCAGCAACTCTTCAAAGGTCTTCTTTATGTCAGTGTTGCCCTCCCGGAGCAGTTTACTGATCAGCCTGTTGGAACTGGTATTTACCCAATAGGCTCCCACCATTTTCTTATCCAGAAAATTGATGATGGACCAAGGATTATAAATATCTTTCTTACTACCAAAAGAAAACCCATCATACCAGTCCTTGACCTGCTGTCTTTGCTCTGACAAACCATATTCCTCCAGTGTGACAAATACCTCCTCTTCCGTGAACCCAAAACTGTCCGCATATTTTTCTGAAGTCGTTGTTACCACTTCCAGATTATTCAGGTCTGAAAACATGGACTCTTTGCTCACACGGGTGATACCAGTCATTAGCGCACGCTCCATATAGGGATTTGCCTTAAAAGTCGAACCAAACAGGCTTCTGGTAAATGCAGTCAGTTTATCCCAGTATCCCTCTACATATGCCTCCTGCATGGGTGTGTCGTACTCATCCAGAAGAATGATTACCTTTTTGCCATAGTGCTGCATCAGATAATTGGATAAAGTTTTTAAGGAACCTGCCACCATACGATCCCCTGTACCTGTTGAAAACTGCTGATATATCATTTTTTCATTCTCACTCAGCCTGTCGCTTTCTGCCAGAAAGCTAAACTGACTGAACAGATCCATAATGATCTCACAGATTCTTTTTCTGGCATCCTGATAAGTTTTCTCCTTCACATCAGCAAAGCTGAGCGCAATCACAGGGTATGTCCCCTGCAGCTGGCGGTACTTTTCCTCCTGCCAAATGGATAACCCCTCAAACAGATCGCTGCGTCCAGCATAACTTATTGAGAAAAACTGCTCTACCATGCTCATATTCAACGTCTTGCCAAAGCGCCGAGGACGAGTAATCAGCGTTACACTGTCTCTGCATTCCCACCACTCCCGTATAAAGCTGGTTTTATCTACATAAAAATCTCCCTCTTTTCGGACCGTTTCAAAGTTCTGATTGCCTATTCCTATTGTTCTAGCCATATTTCACCTCTCTCTGGCATATGTCTCTACCGATAATTATAATATATCTTTTTTTTTAATGGAAAGCAATAGATTTCTGCCGGGCCATTCTGGCATATTCCTGCCTCACACATCAAATTATGCTTTTATGGTTTGGTAACTCAAAGTCTAATCGGCAATACTTAAATCCCTGGTTTCCACCAGCTGCCTTGCTCTCAGCAAATTCGATTTCCTCAATCATGACTTTGACAGAATAAACCATCTGACCTTCTTTGTTAGTGTAGTTGTCATTTTCTATTCTCCCGCTGACTACTACTTTTACAGCTTTTCTCATGTATCGCTCAATGAATTCAGCCTGCTTTCCAAATGCAGTACAGTTAAAGAAATCAGCCTCTGGCTCTCCGTCACGCTTAAATCGCCTGTTTACTGCAAGAGTAAAACGTGCTATCGCCGTAGGATTGGCCCCTTGTGAATACCTAACCTCCGGATCTCTTGTAAATCGTCCCATAAAAATTACTTTATTCATACTTTTCTCCTCTCTTAAAATATATTTACATAGGCAATTGCGAAACTCCCTTTCCGGGAACAGGGGATGGGCAATATATACAAAATAAGGGCGACTGGCCACTGCATCGGAGCCCGTTTTTGTATATATTGACCAGCCACGTCACTTGCGGAGAACGTTTCGCAATTACCTAAATATATTTACATCTGTTACACCTCTTACTCTGGCTTATGCCTTGGTGCAAAATAGATCTCGCCTATCCACTCCAACGAAATTCTTCCTCCATCTGCGAAATGTAGAAACGGCCTCGCCGGTTCCATATATTGTTGATGACATTTGGCTCCTTTTCCAAGGCAAGCAGCCTGGTCCACAATTCCTCGTGATCACGCCATAGCGCCAGCAACTCACTCCTGCTTGCATTTGGACAAAACCAGCAGCCGCCCCTTTTCGCATATTGATAACTGGGGCTTAATAGGTCATACTCCCAGCACAACCGATACGCATCTTGTTGCGTATATTCATATTGCGCCAGCAGCGAAACAGCATTTGCAGGCAACCTTCTTAGTCTAGCCGGCTCATCGGCTGCAATACCTACATACTGCATGATATCATCACCACCATTTTCTCGCCAAACTTCCTCATCGCTCTTATCTTGCAGTCACGATTGATCTCGCAAGCGCCCGGTAAAGGAAATCCCGCCCTCATGCCGACATGAGCACCCCACTCCCGGACATGCATGAAAACATCCATATAGGTGCGGTCTGAACGGATGATCCGTACTGGATATCCCCAGCTTTCAAATATGGCAGTGCAATGCCTTACAAACTCCATTTGTTCCGGCCTCTCGCCGGATATATCCCTGTCAAACATTATCTCCACAAACAGGATCAGATCAACAGGCAATCCATTTTGATGGGCAAGTATGATACTTGCCGTACTGTCTTTTCCACCGCTCCAGCAAATTACATGTTTCTTCGTGGCAGGTTAGGCCACTTATGCGACACCTCTTGACTACGTTTAGTACGGTATTTCCGTCCCCCAAGTGCTTTGGTGTAAAGTTAATCGCACACTCGCCATCATAACAACACTATGAGTGGCCCATCCCCCTTCTGCTTACCTTAGCGGCCTGCAGAACCCGCCGCCAGTAAGCAACTTCATTTCGATAACCCAGCTGGATAAAGTGGTTGAATCCAGGAACACTATATGTCCCCATCAATAGTTGCTATTTATAAAAAATAGGTTCCTGACAGACAATATAAAAAGACTGTTGAAAATCAACAGTCCATTGTGTACCAAAAATCTATATAAAAAAAATTAATATCCCCTGTTTAACCCAGCCTCGACAAGAGGACGATTAAAACTTATATGCCCTGCTACAAGATACCGATAATGGGCCACTAGGGAAGATAAAAAAATTTATAAATATAGTATATATGGAATACAAGAAAAATGCAACTAAATTTTACGAACAGATTTAGCTACATGTTAAAGATTTTAAGAAAATGTCTTTAATTTATACATTTGCTTTATTGTATTGCCATGTAAGCACCAAAAAACTCTATACTTCCTTGATAACCAATACTTAGAATCAATTCCCCTACTTTTCTCCGAAAGTCATTTTTTCGATTTATATAGCTCAATAAGTTCCGCCAAAGAATGTAAGTCGTCCTGTGTGAATGGCTCCTTATACTTCTCACAGAGATACCTATAAAGACAGTTCACATTTTTACAGGGGGGGATCTGCTTTTTTGCAATTAAGCCAACACCCAAGGTGAATGATGTTTCCCAAGATACTATACATCATATTCAAAATGTATAGTATCACAAAATGCGCTGAAAAACAATGTGCATAATAAAAATACTTACAAAACTGCTGAAAATGTCACACTGGATATCCTTCCTCTCCCGCTCTTTTTCCAGGCTGTCCATCCGGCTTTCAAGGGCGGCGCACCCTCTCTCTGTCTATGCATTTTCCTAGAATTACTATATCTACTTTTTGTTCGTAAATCAATACACTTTGTGGATCTCTTAACTAACAAAGGCTGCTACGCCTTAGCGCGTAGCAGCCTAAAATTTGTCTCACACCTAGATTTAAGCCTCGTCAGTACCAATCAGTACCTCTTTCCCACAAAAGGCAAACCCATACTTTCGTATCCGCTGCGCAGGAATCCCTTTTGCCACCAGGGATGCCTGATAGTCCTTCTCCTCAATCTGCCGCAGGGCTGCGGATACTGTGTCAAACAACTCTTTTTCTTTCGTACCCTGCACCTTAAACTCCAGGATGATGGCATCGTCCTTGGTCAAATCCTTGGGCTCCAGCATCACATCGTACCTGCCAAAGCCACTCTCCCGGTTGGATGTGATTGTATACCGATCAGACAATTCCACCATCAGGCCCAGCACGAAACCATGATAAAATCGTTCCGGCTCACTATAGGAGTTCTTACCTGTATCAAAATAGCTGAAGATCTCCCGTGTTACCCGGTTCATGTAGGTGTTCATGGCCTCCACATCTCCCAGGAGCAGCGCCTTGATGAAGTCATTGTAATAGTCATTCTCGGAAAACCAGTCCCGCACCATGTCTTCAAACATGATACAAACCTCTTTGTTGGTCAGCACCAGCCTATAATACCTACGGCCTGTTCTTTCCACAAACATTGTACTTAATACCCTCAGATACCCACTGGCCAGCAACAGGCTCCAGATAGCGTTCTTTTTTGTGGAAAGCTGGTTATAAACAATCTGTTCGTCTATCTCCATTTCAAGCGTACCACCGCCCAGCAGCTCTTCAAAGTCTTTCTTTATGTCTGCGCTGCCCTCCCGGAGTAACATACTGATCAGCCGGTTAGAGCTGGTATTGACCCAATAAGCTCCTACCTGTTTATCATCAAGGAAGTTGATGATAGACCAGGGATTGTAAATATCTTTCTTACTTCCAAAGGTAAACCCATCATACCAGTCCTTGACCTGCTGTTTTTGACCTGACAGGCCATATTCCTCCAGCGCCGCAAATACCTCCTCCTCCGTGAACCCATAGCTGTCAGCATACTTTTCTGAGGTTGTTGTCACCACTTTCAGATTGTTTAGGTCAGAAAACATGGATTCTTTACTCACACGGATGATGCCCGTCATTAGGGCACGCTCCATATAGGGATTTGTCTTGAAAGTTGCACCAAACAGACTCCTGGTAAAAGCCGCCAATTCATCCCAATAGCCTCCCACATACGCCTCCTGCATAGGCGTATCATATTCATCCAGCAGAATAATCACTTTCTTGCCATAATACCGCATCAGATAGTTTGACAAAGCGTTCAGGGAATCCGCCGCAACATAATCCTCCATATCCGCTGATATGTTTTGGAATGCCTCTTTTTCACTGTCATTCAACACTCCGCTTTCAACGAGGAAATCAAATTGGTTGTACAGATTTTTAATAATCTGACATATCCCTTTTCGGACATCTGTATAAGAAGTCTCCTTTACCTTTGCAAAGCTAAGCGCAATTACCGGGTATGTCCCCTGCAGCTGGCGGTATTCTTCCTCCTGCCAGATGGAAAGCCCCTCAAACAGATCGCTGCGGTTGGCGTAACCTATGGAGAAGAACTGCTCCAACATGCTCATATTCAGAGTCTTACCAAAGCGCCTTGGGCGGATGATCAGCGTCACACTGTCTCCGCTTTCCCACCACTCCCGTATGAAACCGGTTTTATCCACATAAAAATATCCCTTTTTTCGGATTGTTTCAAAGTCCTGGTTACCTATTCCTATTGTTCTAGCCATGTTTCACCTCTCTCTGCTTATGCCTTTCCTTACAATTATAATATCTTCTTTTTACTCGTAAATCAATCCATTTTTACTCTTTGCAGACCCTGTAACCAACAAAGGCTGCTACGCCTTATCGTGTAGCAGCCCCAAATTGCAGCATATCTCAATTTATGCCTCTTGCGTACCAATCAGTACCTCTTTCCCACAAAAGGCAAACCCATACTTTCGTATCCGCTGCGCAGGAATCCCTTTTGCCACCAGGGATGCCTGATAGTCCTTCTCCTCAATCTGCCGCAGGGCTGCGGATACTGTATCGGACAACTCTTTTTCTTTCGTACCCTGCACCTTAAACTCCAGGAGGATGGCATCGTCTGTCGTTATGTCCTTGGGTTCCAGCATCACATCATACCTGCCAAAGCCGCTCTCCCGGTTGGATGTGACTATATAACGATCCGTCAGCCTCACCATCAGGCCCAGCACAAATCCATGATAAAATCGTTCCGGGGCATTGCTCCCGATCCGCTGCTCTTCCCTTTGAGCACCACTGCCCGTATCAAAGTAGCTAAACATCTGCTGTGTCACCTGATTCATATACAGATTCATTGCCTCCACATCGCCCAACAGCAACGCCTTGATAAAGTCGTTATAGCCGGATGAAGATTTATCAAACCAGCTTCGTACCATATTACGGAACATACTTCGTACTTCAAAGTTGGTCAATTCCAGTTCATAGTCTTCTCGCCAGTCCCCATCCTCCGTGGCATATGCCCTATAGCTTTTCACTTTCAGATAACCACTGGCCAGCAGAAGGCTCCATATAGCGCTATCCGTCATGGAAAGCTGGTCATACACAATCTGCTCATCCATTCCCACTTTAATGCTCTGCCCCTGGAGCAGACACTCAAATGTCTTCTTTACTTCCGGAGGGCTTTCACGGAGCAGCTTGCTGATAAGCCTATTGGAACTGGTATTAGACCAATAGGCGCCCACCTTTTTCTTATCTAAAAAATTAATGATAGACCAAGGATTATAAATATCTTTTCTGTTGCCAAATGCGAAACCATCATACCAATCCTTTACCTGCTGTTTTTGATCCGACAGGCAATATTCCTCCAGTACGGCAAATACCTCCTCTTCCGTGAACCCAAAACTGTCTGCATATTTTTCTGAAGTTGTTGTCACCACTTCCAGGTTGTTCAAGTCGGAAAACATGGATTCCTTGCTCACACGGGTGATACCAGTCATTAGGGCACGCTCCATATAAGGGTTTGTCTTGAAGGCTGCACCAAACAGGCTCCTGGTAAATGCCGCCAGTTTATCCCAATATCCCCCAACATACGCCTCCTGCATGGGTGTGTCATACTCATCCAGCAGAATAATCACTTTTTTGCCATAATACCGCATCAAATAGTTTGACAAAGCATTCAGGGAATCCGCCGCAACATAATCCTCCATATCGGCCGATATATTGTGATATGCCTCTTTTTCACTGTTATTCAGCTTTCCGCTGTCTACAAGAAAGTCAAACTGGTTGTACAAATCCTTAATGATCTGACATATCCTTTTTCGGGCATCCTGATAAGAGGTCTCCTTTACCTTTGCAAAACTAAGCGCAATTACAGGGTATGTCCCCTGCAGCTGGCGGTATTTCTCCTCCTGCCAGATGGAAAGCCCCTCAAACAGATCGCTGCGCTTGGCATAATCCACCGAAAAAAACTGCTCCACCATACTCATATTCAGCGTCTTTCCAAAGCGTCTGGGACGGGTGATCAACGTTACATCATCTCCCTCTTCCCACCACTGCCTGATAAAATCCGTCTTGTCTATATAAAAATTGTTATTTATCCTAATCTTTTCAAAATCCTGACGCCCTATGCTTATTGTCCTCGCCATATTTCACCTCTCTCTGGCATATGCCTTTCCCTACAATTATAATATCTTCTTTTTATTTGTAAATCAATCTATTCTTTTATTGAAAGCAATTTCTGTGTTTTTGGCCATTCATGCATATTCCTGCCTCACACATCAAACTTTACTTTTATGGTTTAGCAGCGCAAAGTCCAGTTGGCATTACTTAAATGAGATACGGCTCCGATCGAATGACCAGAGCCTCCGTCTCTTAATTTAAGATACGCCTATTCTACTTGCGCCCGGAATGAGTGCGCACTGTTCCCCTGCTTTCCACCAGCAGCAGCTCTGTTTTTATCATACAGGTTTGCTCCAGTTTTGCATAGGTACACACTATCTACCGTTTACACTTATTTTGTGAGTGCATGAACACATGCGCACTCTATCAAGGGTAGGTGTTACCAGATATTTTTAATAACGAACGAAACCATCCCTCCATTTGCACTTAGCATTCAACAGAGGGATGGCAAGATGTGGATAGTAAAATGCATTGGCTTAGTTACCTTCGCATCTATGTGACAATATTTAATAATCTATTATATAAAGAGGAAGTGTGTCCCCGATTCTTATAGCCCTATATTATAACTGGTAATTCCTCAATTTACTTTTATAACAACCACATCCCCTACTTGCTTAATATATCCCTTCATAGGATATACAGGCATGTTTCCAATGTCTGCTCCAGCTATTTCATCTTTACAGGAATCCGTAGGCCATATATTTATATTGACTCCGCAGAAGTAATGAAATATCCCCCTCCAACATTTCATAGAGGAATCAGGATCTGTCCAGCCTACACCAATCATCGCATAATTATTGGCATAAGCATACGCATCACTCACATAGAACAATCTATTCCAAGCTGGAATTCCAATAAAGCAATACCGTAAATCCGGGTCTAGGCACTCCTCTTCAGCGAGTTCATGTAGTATTTCTTCTGCCATGGTACTGGCTGCAATCTTTCCCTCATACATAGCATTCTGATCTACTTGCACCTGATATATACTTCCCCACAAAAATACCAAAGCTACCGCCACTCCTACCACTTGTACCAAGAGAGACAATTTAATATAGCTTACCACTTTACTGGCAATGCAGAAAAAAAACAGGTATAGTAAGCGCCAAAGGAGCCGTCATTTGAATAGCTACTCCTGTATCTGTCGCAATCAATACTACTGCATTTGCCGCAACAGGCGCTAATATTGTCAAAGCCAGAAAACAAATGGCTCTGATGCGATTTTTACGCCATATATGCATAAAACCAATAGCAATGATCACACCTGCTAAAATAAATAAAACTAAATATATTCTGTAACTTTGAAGCATATTTGTTCTATATAGATCCTTAAAAAAATACATGAAAAATATAGAATAGGCATTCTTTATAGTTACAGGCAATTTTTTTACTCCATATTAACGAATACAGGAAATTTAAAATCTATTTATAGATGTATCATTTAAGCGTACACGTTCATCACAGGCAACATGAATTTCTTCAATCCTTTAAGCTTTGTCATCATAACTCCATTTCTCCTGTAAATTAAGTTACATACTGGCCCTTTATCATTCTTCTATGCTCCTTACCCCTCCACAAGGCCATCCACCTTTATGGTTTTCACCCCAAAGGAAAAGTAAAGGATGTGAAACACCCACACACAGGCCAAAACAATGCGCCCCACCAGAACCTGGTCCATCATGATAAAACCGATTGTCATCAGCAGCGTCACCGTTACCATAATGCGAATTTTGGTTTTCCTGGTCATGCCTTTTCCCTGAACATGGCTTTCCAGGTTGTTCTTGTACAGCTTTGTGCCGGTGAACCAACTATGCAGCCGCTCGGAGCTTTTGGCAAAGCAAAATGCCGCCAGCAGCAAAAAGGGAAATGCGGGAAGCAGAGGAAGAACCGCCCCCAGGGCTCCAAGGCCCATGGCAATACAGCCCGCCACAATATACAATATCTTTTTAATTCTCATCACGACTCTCCAATCTTCTTTTTTTCTCTTTGTCTCTGCCGGATGACGGCTGAAAATCCTCCGGAGATCTGCAAAACGAATCTTCCCAGCCCACACACGGCCCCCTGCCCCCACTCAAGAGGATCGGGTCTGTTGTCCAACCATATACACCTCGTCGGCGATCCGCAGGGTGGATTGGCGGTGGGACACCAGCACCACTGTCCTGTCCTCCCGCTCCTCCCGAAGGGACTTCAGAATAACCGCCTCATTTAAGCTGTCCAGGTTGCTGGTGGGTTCATCCAGAAGCAGGAACGGCGCATTGTGCAGAAACGCCCTGGCCAGCCCCAGCCGCTGCCGCTCCCCTCCCGAGAGGGTATCCCCCAGTTCCCCCACCGGCGTGTCATACCCCTGGGGCAGACCCATGATAAAGTCATGGACCGAGGCTTTTTTACAGGCGGCTTCTATTTCCCCGTCCGTTGCATCCAGCTTCGCGATCCTCAAATTGTTGCGGATGCTGTCATGGAACAGATGAGTCTCCTGGGTGACAAAGCTCTCCAGATCCCACAGACACGCCGTATTGATCCGCTCGATATCAGTGTCCGAAACGCGAATCTCCCCGCCGTCGGTTTTCCAGAACCGCATAAGCAGTTTGAGCAGCGTGGATTTCCCGGAACCGCTTTTTCCCACAATCCCTGTGATCTTATGGGGTGCAAATTCAAGGCTTAAGCCATCCAGAATCTTCTCGTTTTCATAGGAAAACATGATATTCTCTGCCTGGGCGCCCACAAAATCCACCGTAACGCCATCCCGGATTTCCTCCGTCACCGGTGTCTCCTCCAGAATATCCAGCACCCGGTTCCCCGCCGCAAATGTATGTTGCAGCGTACTTCCCAGATTGGCCAGGGCTATCACCGGTCCAAAGGAGGAAAACAGGGCGATGGTGGGAATCAGTACCCCGGAGAAGTCCACGCCGCCAGCTCGGCAGAGCATGGCGCTGACAAAGAGCATAGCCAGGTCAAACAAAAGGATCGCGGTGTTTGCCGCCGCCGTGCTGCATCCGGCCCTGTGCTTCATGCGCTTTTCATCCGCCGAGAGGGCATCGGTTCTGGCATTCATCTCCTCCAGGCGCTTTTCCCCCTGTCCGTACTGGATCATCTCGGGCAGCCCCCGCAGGCTGTCCAGAATGAAACTGCTCAGTTCCCCGGATCCGGCGCGCAGTTCCATGCCGTCCCCACCGCTAAGCAGTTTCTCATGGTTCCCTGTCTCCGTCACCCTGCCCTGCTCCAACACATATATATTGTCGGAGACAGTCACATTAGCCAGGCGGTGGGAGATCAGAATCACCGTCTTTGTACCGGCAAGCCTGTGGATTTCCTCCATGATATCATTCTCACTCTCCAGATCAATGTTGGATGTGGCCTCGTCAAAAATGTATATCGGGCTGTCATGAAGCAGCGCCCTGGCCAGCGCCAGCCGCTGGCATTGACCGCCGGAGAAGTTGGAAGCTTTCTCCGCGAGAACCGTGTCCAGTCCGCTCTCCCCCTTTAGGAAATCCGCCAGCTTTACATGCGCCAACACCGTCCACAATTCCCCGTCCGAAGCCGCCGGCTTTCCCATCAGCAGATTTTCCCGCACCGTCCCCTTGAACAGATAACTCTGGTGGCTGATATAGGTGAAACTCTCCATCAGGCTCTCTTCGGATATGATGCTCAGTTCCGCGCCGCCGATTTTTACCGATCCGCCATATCCTCTGTTCCGTCCCATGAGGATAGCGGCCAGAGTAGATTTCCCGCAGCCGCTCTCCCCCACGATGGAGGTAAAGCTGCCCTTGGGAAATTCCATATGAACTCTGTGCAGGACCTCCCTTTTTTCTGGTATTTTATTCCGTCGGGTCTCCTGCTGAGACATCTGAAGTACGCTTTCCTTGGCACTGTCCGATGCATTTTCATAGGCCAAATCATCCATAGACTCACAGAAAGAAGACCGATTTCCCTCATAGGAAAAACACAGCTGATCACAGACAATACCGCAATCTTCCGGAACCTTCATTGTCTTTAATTCCGGTTCAGGCAGATCCAGCAGCCGGAAAATCTTGTCGCTGGCCGCCATGCCGTTCATGGCGATGTGAAAAAACTCCCCAGCTGCCGCATGGGAATAAAGAAATCCGCCGCCAGCAGAATGATGAGCAGGCATCCCGCCAGGGACAGGTCTCCCGCCCGGAACTGGGTGACCGCCATGATCACGCCCAGCGCTGCCCCGCCGTAAGCGATAAGATCCATAATAGTGATGGAGTTCAGCTGGTCAACGCCCTCCACCGCCACCTGCACTACCTCCGAGGTCTTTACCTGCTCCCTGTAAGAAGTGCCCAGGCGCAGAAGCTTTCGGTAGATTTTTTCCCGCAATATCCTTTTTACCGCCTTGGAGGATAGATAGCCCATGCGGCTCGCGCCCACAGTACAGGCGAAGCGCACCCCCACGGCCAATACTGCCACTGCCGCCGCTGACAGGATACCGCTTTCATCCGCTGTCCCCGCATACAGCGAAGCCAGCAGTCCCGTGATGCCTGTCATCATGATAATGTTGGCAGTCAGGGAACACCACTGCAGCGCCACGTTTCCTGCCACATACTTTTTGCTTTGGCTGACTGTACCGATCAGCCTTTTGTTGATCATCATATGTAACTCACCTCCTGAATGCCGAAAAAAGCCTTTTCTTCCCATAAGGTTCCCGGCTTATAGATACCGCCTCATAGCCGGCCCCGGCCACCACGCTTTTCAAGTCCTGCTCCGGAATCTCCTGCTCCGTGAGGATGACTGTCTGTCTCCTTGTATGGGAACTGGTCACTTTTTTCACCTGGAACGCATTCCTCACCGCCTGGTTTATATGGGCCTCACACATGCCGCAGGCCATCCCCTCCACGCCTATCGTATACTGAAACATAGTCCTCCCCTTTCTTCGCTCTCCTGCTCATTCTAATATTTATTAGTTTTCGCTAACCCCATTCCATAAAAACACGACTCACTCTCATTAGTAGTCGCTAACTACATTTAGTATATTTCTTTCCCACTGCTTTTGTCAACAACATATTTATTGAAATTACAAATTGCGGAGCACTATTTTGTGTTAAATCTGCCGCTGGAAGCGGTGCTGTTGACTTTCTCTCAGAAAGCCGTTGTATCCGGCGTCAATGCCGTGGTGGCGGTATATGTGGCCGTCCCTCTGGGTCTTTCCCTTGGGCCTGTCATCCGAAAAGTCATCTGACCGGGCAGCATCCTGTGTCCATTTCAGCCAGAGCCGATGCTTAATTGCTCATATAAAGCTCTGCAATCCGCGCCGCTTTGTCGGGAAAGTTCGCTTTGAGGAACATCAAGTACTGAAGCGCACTTCCCTCATAGGGGTGTACATCCCCCAGCAATCCCACCTCGTAGCAGTTTCGAACCACATTGATGATGCAGTTCTCCGTGTGATCTTCCTTGCAGTCCTTGCATTCTCTCAGGATATGCGCAATCGCCTTTTCCAGCTCCTCTTCCTCAAATACCTTGAAATCCATGGTGGGAATACGCTCTGTGCCCCCTGGAACTTCCTTCTTAGGCTCCCGCTGATACTCTTTGATGCACTGCCTGGCAAAGCCTATGGTACAGGACTCTCCCTGACACCGGCCGCATAGAGCCTCGCTCCTGCAGCAATTCTCCAAGTCATTCCATACCAGATCCGCATTCAGCCCCTTCTTGTGTGTGTCTCCCATCTGTTACCTCCTATGATTGTTCCGCAGTTTTGTATCCCACAGTATAACATATACACTGTTTTTTTTCTATAGTATAACTCACACTAATTCAGCCCCCTGAAGCCCTTTCCGATGATTTCACTGGAGTTAAATATGGTAATGAAAGAATCCGGCTGTGTGCGGCGCACATAATTGCGCAGCTGCACCGCCTGGCCACGCTTGGTCACAGTCAGTATCATTGTTTTCGCATGGTGGGAATAGGCCCCTTGCGCCCGGTAAATGGTGGCGCTGCGCCCCAACTCCTCACAGATATAGCGACAAAGCGGCTCCGGGTCATCACAGACAATCATAAATGCCTTGCACAGGTTGATGCTCTCAATCACATTATCAATGACCAGTGACTTGGCCAGCAGTCCTGTCAGTGAAAAAAGTCCCGTCTGAATATCAAACACAAAGCAGGAGGCCAGCACAATGACAAAGTCCACCAGGAATAAAGCCGCACTGATAGAAAAAGAGGTATATTTCTTCAGGATCATAGCCAGAATGTCCGTCCCGCCGCCCGACGCTCCGATGTTGAACAAGATCGCCGCGCTCAGCGCCGGAAGAAAGATGGCAAAGATCAGTTCCAGCACCGGCTGCTCCGTCAGGGGAGCCGTCAGCGGAAACCACTTTTCCATGACCGACAGGCCCACGGAAGTCAATACGCTGACATAGACAGTCTTTATACCAAAGTCTTTTCCCAGAAAGATAAAACCGAAGACCAGCAGCGCCATGTTGATAATAAAGGTGTAGGTAGCCGCCGAATAATTCAGCACCTCCCCCAGCACCACCGCCACGCCGGTTACTCCTCCGAAAGAAAAATGATTGGGGAATTTAAAAAAATGCACTCCTGCCACCAACAGCAGTGTTGCCACTGTGATGATCACATACTCTAACAGTACCTTTTTCCACTGTTTCAGCTGCCTGATACGCAGCCGCCTCTGTTGTTCCAATTCATGATGCATGGTTCCACTCTCCGGCCTCCCCGCCGGACCCTCCTATCAACTCTTTTTACTCCTGTGCCGCAGGCAAAAACGCCTGATATATTTCCACATGGTCATAGATGCATGCCCAGCTGCTGATGGAGCCGGTGGTGACGCAGATGTACTCCCGCCCCTCATAGTCCGCAGCCAGGCTGGCCGCACAGCTGCCGGACTGATCCACAAAGCCCGTCTTGGCGCACAGCACCTCCCCGTGGGTGTCCTTGTCCTCGATGCGCCGCAGGAACAAGTTGGAGAGCGTAATCCCCTCCGGCTGCTCCTGGGTGGCAATGGTAGTGGTATATCGGCGGGCCGACATGATCCGGCGGCACAGTTCATTGTCCGTAGCCGCCTTAAGAATCAAAGCCATATCATATACCGTGCAATAGTGATTCTCGTCATACAGTCCCACACAGTTAGTAAAGTGGGCGCTGTCAGACCTTCCCAGCTGCTCCAGCTTCTGATTCATCATCTCCACAAAAGCCTCTTGGGATCCCGCCACATACTCCGCCAGCGCCATGGCCGCATCTGCGCCGGAAGGCAATATTGTGCCGTACATCAACTCCTCCACAGTCACCACCTCCCCCACACCAAAACCCGCTACGCTACAGCCATGCAGATATGTGTAGTCTGTGATCTCAATGGTCATGGTAAAGGTATCCTGCAAATCCTCCACATGCTCCGCAGCCACCAGCAGAGTGAGAATCTTGGTCATGGACGCAGGGTTGATACGCTGGTAAGGCTCCCGGCAGGCCAGGATTTCCTCCTTCTCCACATCTATCAATATGCCGTTGGTGCTGTATACGCCCCTTCCCGCCTCCGGAAAACCCACCGTATATTCCGTGGTATGGGGGGCAAAGTCAAAGAACTCCTCCTCGGGCAGTTCCTCCTGTGGTTCCTGCGGAGAACCCTTTTCCGGGAAACTTTCTCCTATAGGATTTCTGTCCGCTGGATTTCCTTCCGGCGGGGGTTTCTCCTCAGATTGCATATACTGTCTGCCCTTCCCCAGCCTTGCAAAAGACTGACTGATTTCCTGACTTTCACCGCCGGCCCCCTCCCCGTACTCCGGGCCATGGCCCGCCGCCAGCCGGATCACCCCCCATGCTGCCATCACCAGTACGATCACCCCGGCGGTGATCAGCAGGGACCAGCTGCGGAGCAGTTCCTGCCGCCGCTTCTTCTGGCGCATGACCGCAATACGCTCTCTTCTGAGCTGCCTCCGCTGCCGCTCCAACTCCTCCATGTCCTCATGAACCTGAAAATCCTCGCCCTTTGGAGTTTCCTCCATATCTGTAATCTCTCTGTTATCCGTTATCTTTTCATTTCTTTCCCGATTACTCAAGGTTTCCTCCTAAATTATACTGCCTAACAGTTAAAATTTCCGAATAACCTGACTACATAACGCCAGCCATATACGTTTAACCAATGAAGTACGGTAAATTCTGGCATTATGTAGTATAAGTTCTTCATTTCCCCCATCCAATCATCATTTTCGGGCGCCGTGTTTTCTTTATTCTTCCACTTATTACCCCTTCTTATGTGAAAATCTCCTCTCTTTTGCCCCCGTGCGTCTCAGCAGCGCATAACATTCTCTCGCCTGCTCCGGACTGATCTCCTCCCGGGAATACACTGCCTTTCTGACCACTTCCAGATACCTGTCCCAGTCCTCCTGCCCAATCCGGGGAAACTGCTGCCGCAAAGCGTTCAGATACTCCTGATCCGACCCCAAAGCCAGCAGGCCCGCCCTTCTTTGCCTCAAACGTTTATACAATCTCCGGTTAATGACCTTCACGGCACTCCTGGTGCTGCCGCTCTCTATGTCCGCCCTGACTTTCTCCCACCAGGCAGATCTGCGCCGCAGCAGCCAAAGGACCGTCCGCCACACCAGGCCAACTGCCGCCAGGATACCCAACAGCGCCAAGACCGCATGGCTCACCTGCAGACTGCCGTTCTGACCAAAAACTGCCCAGCCGCCTTCCCCCGCAAAGCCCCATCCCTCTGGCGCATCCGGCTCGCCGGGATGGCCCGGGCTTCCAGAACCTACAGCCAAAATCCCTGAATCCGTCCTTCCCGGAATGTCCGTCCTGCCTTCCCTTTCCTGGGACGGATTCTGCGGCGCGGCGGTAGGAAGCGGCGTTGCCTCCGTCTCCTGCCGTTCCACGCTCTGGGAAGGCTCCTGTTCTTTAGACGGCAGAACCATTTCCTGCCGCTCCTGGGCTGTCAGGACTGTCCCCGTCTCCCCGTAGCCCGGCGTCATTTCCACCGGTATCCAGCCCACCTGCTCCAACCAGATCTCCACCCAGGCATGAGCGGCATCGTCCTTCACACTGGCCCTGTAGCCCCTCGAAGTCCGCAGGAACTGGTCCGGTGTCGCCACATACCCGGACACAAACCTGGCCGGCACTCCCAACTGCCGCAGTATCAGCGCTCCGGCAGTGGCGAAATGCATACAGTAGCCTTGCTTATTTTCCCCCAGAAAATACTCCACCGGGTCCACGCCTCTGGGTAGACTGCCGGGATCTATATTGTAACGTGTACGGCTTTGCAATTCCTGCGCCACCAGATTGCCCAGCAGCCGCCGGGCCAAATTCCGCCCGGCCACATCTTCCTCTTTCAATCCCTCCCGGGCTTTTCGGCATGCGTCGGACTGCACAATCAAATTGACTAGTTCGGTCACTTCCTGCAGTTCCCCGGGAACCGCCAGATAATGCTCCATCACGTACTCATTATACCACGTATAAAAGTTTTGAACCTCCGAGTTCCATACCCTCATATCGTTCAAAACCAGACTGCCGGGAGCGTATCCCTCAAAAGTCAGGTTTTTAAGACCCCTGGCCTTCTCTGCCAGATAATCCCCGCTGACCTGACAATGCCCCTGCGCTGTCTCCAGATCCGCCCCATAGGGCAGATAGGCCAGGCTGCTGCGCTGCCCCGTATATTCCAGTTCATACCGCACTTTGAACGCGGAGGCGGAAGCCTGGTCCAAACTGCTTAATCCGGCCAGCAGTCCGGCGGCCTCCTCGCCGCCTATGCCATACCGGCGGCAGGCCCTGTCAAAGTCCTTCTTCCCTGCATCCCAGGCTCCTTTCTGATATTCCGCTCCATAATAGCCCCTGAGATACAGATTATCGGCCGGCAATTCACTGACTGTAACAGTCATCACCTCCCGGTGGGTATATTCGGGCTTCTTGTTGTCCAGCCGACCGTCCCTGCGGAGTGTCAGCAGGGCCTGCCAGTCATAATCCCGAATCTCCTGCTCCACCCGGTGCTGAAAAGCCTGCAGCCGGTCATGGGTCAGGCTTATCCGGGAAGCCGGCTCCTTCAGCACCGCGGCAGTCAATGGCATCAGCAGAACCAACAGCCCTGCCAGCACCAGCGCCGGAACCGGCTGGAATTCTCTGTTACAGTCCAAGTGCAGCCCCAACACGCCCGCGGCAAACATACAGGCCATGCCCGGCCACTCCGGAGTCAGCCCTACCGCCATTTCCGCCGTCAACACGGCCGCTGGCAAAAGGAGAAGCACAGTTCTTTTCCGCAGCAGCGCGGAGCATGTCTGCAAAAAAACCATCGCCACGGTAAGCAGCAGCGCCCAGGCCAGCTGCTCCTGGGCTTCGCTTCCCTGGAGCGCCTGATCTATCCGCAGAGAAGTCAGGAAATAGCGGTTCCAGGCATCCAGATAACGCTGTCCCAGCCCATAGAATCCCCGGGTCAATTCCTCCGCCTGATCCCGGTAATGGTACCAAAGACCCAGCAGGGCTGCCGACAGCAGCACCAGATTGCCTGCCAGACGCAGCCTGAACTTTCCCAGATTATGCAACAACTCATTCCAGACAAGAGTCACCGGTACGGCCAGCACCGCCACCAAAAGACAGCCCTGCCTTTCCGCCTGAGACAACAGACCGAACCGATCCTGGGCCATCCGGAGCACAGCAAAAAAATGCAGCATACTCAGCACTGCCGCATATAGAATATACAATGTCAGGATCCGTCCTGACAGCCGCCTCTGTGATTTTCCGGCATTCTGGCTTTTCTGCCAGCTGACCCCTGGCCTTTTGCCCACCATATCACTCTCCTCACAACAACAACTCCATCTCCCCCAGTTCCTTTTCCAGCATGGATGCTTTCAAATGCAATGTCTCCTGATGGTCCACCTGAATGCTGGGGCCGTCCCCCACCCGGATCCAGTGCAGCAGAGGCTCGCCACTGTATTTTTCCCGGTAAAGCTTTTGTATATCCAATGCTCTCCCGGCGCCTCCCTCCCGCAGAAGGTACAGCAGCGCCTCGTAAAAACTCTCCTCGTCATCCACACGCACCCGTACCACATCCCGCAGGCCGCTGCTGTACCAGGCCATATAGTGGGGACACTCCTGGTCCATCAGACAGAAAGACAAACTGGCCGCACACTGCAGCCGGGGCTCCCGGACGCCGCCGACGGTCTCCACCAGCACTGCCACCGGACAGCCCCTGGGCATACTGTTTTCCCTGACCACCAATTCGCCCTCCTTGGCGCTGAGTTTCCAGTGGATATTCCGCATATCGTCCCCGTTCTGAAAGGGACGCAGCTTCAAAGTTTCACTGGCATCCGTCCCCCTGCGCAGAGAATCGTACACTTCCGCGTCTCCCGCAAAACTGCGGACAGCCTCGGAGAGAAAAATCCCCATGGGATAGATCCTGGGCAGCACCGCCAAAAGCGCCCGCTCTCCCTTGAGCGTTCTGCGGTACTTCATACAGAACAGTCCTGTCATATCATAAATCTTCACCTGCCTCAGCCAGACCGCATAGCTGCCTGGATCCGCAATTGCCAGAAAGCCGGATAGTTCCTGCTCTCTGGCTCCTCTGCAACCGCTTTTTACCTGCAGCCACCTGCACCGCGCATGGGAGCAAAGCACTCTGGAGCAAAATGCTCCCAAATGCTTTGCTGGTGGGTTCGTTTCGTTCCCGTCTTCTTCCCGGCTCACCGCTACCTGTACTTTTATCCTGCCATACCATCCCCGGTGCTTGTGCTTTGCGCAAAGCCGGATATATATGGGCTCTCTCTGGTCTGCCATAGCGGGCAGCATGTCCAAAGTAACCTGCAGACTCCTTTTTTCGTACAGCAGAGATACAAGAGAAAGCAACATCAGAAAAACATGTATAAAGCCGAGCAGCACAATCGCAGTGCTTTCGTATAAGGATGCAATGTAAAGGCTGACCGCTGCCAGAAGCAGTCCGAAAAAGTAACGGATCATAGTTCCCCCTGATTTTTCATATAGGAAACCGGCTGTTTTTCTTGATGCAGAATCTGTTCCAGCACGGCCTCCGCTGTCACGCGGGCCACTCTGGCCCTGGCGCCCAGCCGGATCCGGTGTCCCGCCACATCCGGGAATACAGACGCCACATCCTCGGGAATCACATAACTTCTGCCCTGTATAAAGGCTCTGGCCCTGGCCATGCGGGTGCAGGCGATGGTTCCCCGGGGGCTGACCCCCAGTTCCACATAGCTGTTTTGACGGGTGGCCTCCATCAGACGCACGATATATTTGTAGATATTGTCGTGTATGAATACCTGCTCCACCATGCCCTGCAGCGTCTGCAGTTCCGCTGCCGTAAGCACCTGCTGTATGTCCCTGGGACGGACGCGCTGGCTCCTGCCCTTCGCGATCTCGATTTCGTCACTCATATCCGGATAACCCATGTGCATATTGATCATAAAGCGATCCAGCTGGGAATCCGGCAGCAGCTGCGTACCTGCACTGCCCTTGGGATTCTGGGTTGCCATCACGATAAAAGGAGCAGGCACCGGATGGCTCTCGCCGTCCACGGTCACACACCCCTCCTCCATGACTTCCAACAGCGCCGACTGGGTCTTGGGGGAGGTACGGTTGATCTCGTCGGCCAGGAAAAGATTGCACATGACAGGACCGGGATGATAGGAAAAAGTACCCGTATCCTTATGATACATGGAAAAACCCAATATATCCGACGGCTGTACATCCGGTGTAAACTGCACTCTGTGGTTTTCCAGCGCCATGGCATGAGAAAAGGCCACCGCCAGGGTGGTCTTGCCCACTCCGGGAACATCCTCGATCAGGATATGGCCCCCTGCCAGTATGGCGGAAAACGCCTTTTCCACGCTGTCATCCTTCCCCTTTACCACCTTCTTTACTTGCCACAGCACTTCCTTTACCTTATCATAGGCAAGCCTCGTCTGCCTGTTCTGTTCTATTCTGAACGCATCCATTCTCATCCCCCCACATAGCGCAGACTGTGCCCGCGCTATGGCGCCAATATATTTTTGATTTGGCATACCGCGTTTTCATTCCCAGTATAAACGAAATCCTTCTGTGAAATCAACTGCCTTATGCAATTCTTAAGAAACAAAAGAAGGGCTGCCCCCCGGCAGGAGGCTCCCCCTCTTTTCACGCTTCTAGCACTCCGTATTTTCCTTATGATCATAGGATACCTTCAGTTCCTCAAAAGCCTTACGCTCTATGCGGAAGCACTCCAGCAGCTTGGGGTTGAACTTGCCGCACTCCCCCTCGGTGATCATGCGGAACGCCTCCTCCTTGGGAAAAGCATCCTTATAGACCCGCTCGTTCACCAGCGCGTCATATACATCCGCGATGGATACAATCTGGGCGGCAATAGGGATCTCGTCTCCCACCAGCCCGTCCGGGTATCCGCGTCCGTCAAACTTCTCATGGTGATGGCGGCAGATCTGGTAACTGATCTTGCCATACTCATCATCCCAGGCGTTCCGGATGTTCTGCAGAATCTCGCCCCCTCTGGTGGTGTGGGTCTTCATGCAGGCAAACTCCTCGTCGGTGAGCTTACCCGGCTTCAAAAGGATATTGTCGGGTATGGCGATCTTACCCACGTCATGCAGCGCGCTTGCCGACACGATGACATCAATCATCTCCTGATCCAGCCCATACTCCGGGTACTCCGTGGCCAGGCGCTCTGCCAGTATCCGGGTATATCCCTTGACACGATTGATGTGCTCGCCGCTCTCAAAATCACGGTACTCCACCACAGTTCCCAAAATCTCTATAATATTGGTGTTGCTCTTCTTCAGCCTGTCGGCCTGAAGCCTAAGCAGTTCATTCTGTTCCCACAGCGTCTTGGTCTGCTCCTGTACCTTATCCTCCAGATTCCGCTGGTACTGGAAAAGGTTCACCACGTTCCTCACCCTCTTTTTCACCAGGGCGTTATCAAAAGGCTTGCGGATAAAGTCGGAAATGTGATAGTCAAAACATTTTCTCTCCGCCTTAACGGAAGTCTCGCCGCTGATGATGAGCACCGGGATCCTTTCGATCCATCCTTTCTCCTGCATCACCTTCAGCACCGCAAATCCGTCCACCTCCGGCATCATCAGATCCAGCAGCACCACCGCCAACTCATCCTGCTTCTCCTCGATCATCTCCAAAGCTCTTTGGCCGTCTTCCGCCGTCTCCACCCGATACTCTTCATTCAGGATCTCCGTCAGAATATCCCTGTTGATCTCCATATCGTCCACTACCAAAACAGTGTTGCTCATAATACCTTTTTAATCCTTTCTTCTTATCTAAGTTCCGCCGCCCTGTCAACACCAATCCGGGCAGTCTGCTGTTTTAGGGTTCCGCCGCCTGCAGCTGTCTGATGGCAGCCAGTGTCGCATCATAATCCGCCAGAACCTCAGCCAACAAAGGCTCCACTTTGTCGGTGTAATTGCCATCCCTGAGTTCCTCACACAGCGCGGAACTGGACGCACCAAGCTTCGTAATGCTCAAATTGGCGCACACCCCCTTTAAATTGTGCGCCATACGGAAAGCCGTGTTATAATCCTTTGCCGCCAGGGAGGACTTCAATTCCTCCATATCCTTGGCATCTGCGAACTTGTACAGGAACTTTTTGACCAGCTTTTCCATCATCAGACGTCCCAATACATCCTCATAATCCGCCCCCATCAATTCATAACATTCCTTCGTCGTCATATGCCACTCTCCTTCTATACTATAACTCCTCTGTCGGCAAACCATGACCATACTCTCGGCCCCAAAACGCCGGATGGTCATCTATCCTTTTAAAGCCAAAGCATTTATGAAATATTCGCCTGATATAGCGCCGCTTATATTTTACAATATTCTATATAAATTGTCCATATTCTTTTTTAAAGAACCAGGGACTGCGGTATCTGCTCCCGGTATCTCCCCGGAGAGACTCCAAAGGCTTTCTTAAAATTCCGGAGAAAAGAGGAGTAATCCGTAAATCCTGCCCCCTGCCACACCTCCGTCAAACTTTTCCCCTGCAGCAGTTCCTCGCTGGCGCGGAGCAGGCGCTTGTTCAGCACAAAGTTGTGAACCGTCACCCCCGTCTGCTCTTTAAACTTGCGCAGGAAATGATATTTGCTCATATGCACATGATCTGCCAGTTCCTCTACGGAAAGCCCTTCGGTTATGTGTCGGTCAATATAGTCGGACACCTGCTCCACCATGGGGTGGAACACCATATTATCCCGGGAAAGCCCATACTCCCGGCGCAGGCACAACACGTTCAGATAGCCGAAAAACAGAGTGAGATACCCCCGGTCCAGCACCTGCTTGGCCGCCGTTGAAGGCACGTCCGGCAGTTCCGCCATCACCATTTTCAATAAATACCCTCTCAGCATCTCCTCATAATAGATGGGGAAATGATAGGCGCGGGAACCCTGTACCCGGAAACAGGCGCTCAACTCCAGCCCCTCCCCGGACAGGTTCTGAAGCATTTCCCTGGTCACCCATAGTATGATACGCCGGGAAGAATCATGTTTCTTTTCCATAAAATGGTATTTGTGCATCACATTACAGTCGATGAGCAGAAAATCGCCCTTTTTCATATGGTAGGTCTGATTTTCCAGCATGGAGGAGTACTCCCCCTCCAGCACATAGATAATTTCATAAAAACTGTGGTAATGGAAGGCGATGGCTCCCAGCGGCGCGCCCTGCTTCTCATAGACTTCATAGCCTTCCTGGATCATATACTGCCGCTCATCCGTGGCTTCCAGTTGATGCCGTTTGATTTCCTGCATACTGATCCTCCTGGAGTACACGTAAAAAACTTACTCTCCGTGCCCCTGCATGATATTGGCTTTTACCGGATACTACTATTCACCATAATAGAGCAACTTTTACACTTTTTCAAGCAACTTATGGCCTTTTCTTGCATTTCCTTATATTCTATAATGTAGACAACAAAGCTTATCACCATAAAAGCAGCCTTTCACGGACAACGGAAACATGCAGGTATGCAGAAAACCATTTGGCTGTGTGGAAGTATTCCGGAGAGGCGGCTGCGGAACAATTTATCAGGAGGGTATTATCTATGCAGATGACATTGCGCTGGTACGGCAGCAAGTACGACACGGTAACTCTGAAACAGATCCGCCAGATCCCAGGTGTGACCGGAGTGATCTCCACCCTGTACGGCACGACTCCCGGGGAAGCCTGGGAGATGGAGGACATCCTGGCCCTGAAAAGGGAGATCGAGGATGCCGGTCTGGAACTGGCGGGCATCGAGAGTGTGAATATCCACGACGCCATCAAGGTGGGCACACCGGACAGGGAGCAGTATATTGACAATTATATTACCACTCTGGAACGGCTGGGGCAGGCAGGCATCCATATGGTGTGCTATAATTTCATGCCTGTCTTTGACTGGACCCGGACGGAGTTGGCCCGGATGCGCCCCGACGGTTCCACGGTGCTGGCCTACACCCAGGAGGCTGTGGATGCCCTGGACCCGGAAAAAATGTTTGAATCCATCGCCGGGGACACCAACGGTACAGTGATGCCGGGCTGGGAGCCGGAGCGCATGGCCCGGATCAAGGATCTGTTTGAGATGTACAAGGATGTAGACGATGAGAAACTTTTTGCCAATCTGAAATACTTCCTGGAGCGCATCATGCCCACCTGTGACAAATATGACATCAACATGGCCATCCACCCGGACGATCCCGCCTGGAGCGTGTTCGGCCTGCCCCGGATAATCATCAACAAGGCCAACATCCTGCGGATGATGCAGATGGTGGACAATCCGCACAACGGTGTAACTTTCTGTTCCGGCTCCTACGGCACCAACCTGGAAAACGATCTGCCGGATATGATCCGCTCCCTGAAGGGCCGCATCCACTTTGCCCATGTGAGGAACCTGAAGTTCAACTCCCCCACGGATTTTGAGGAGTCCGCCCACCTGTCCAGCGACGGTACATTTGACATGTACGAAATCATGCTGGCGCTGTACGACATCGGTTTTACAGGCCCCATCCGTCCCGACCACGGACGCATGATCTGGGACGAGGTGGCCATGCCCGGTTACGGCCTGTATGACAGGGCGCTGGGCGCCGCTTACCTGAACGGATTGTGGGAAGCTATTGAAAAGCAGCATAAAAAATGAGGACACATGCGAAATTCTAATTAGGAGAAAGAAGAAAATGGAACTGACAAGAAAGAGCATACAGGAGCAGCGGGAAGCCTTTCTCCAGGCCGGCTACCGCCTCCCGGAATTTGACTATGATAAGGTGAAAGCCGCCACGGACGCCGCTCCCGCCTGGATTCACTTCGGAGCAGGCAATATCTTCCGGGCCTTCCAGTGCAATGTACTCCAGAACCTGTTAAACCGGGGCATAGCGGATACCGGCCTCATTGCCGTGGAGGGCTTTGACTATGAGATCATTGAGAAAATGTACTGGCCCCACGACAACCTGTCCATCCTGGCCACCCTGAAAGCGGACAATACAGTGGATAAGACTATCGTGGGCAGTATTACCGAATCCCTGGTGCTGGACAGCGCCAACCAGGCCCAGTATGATCGGTTAAAACAGATCTTTGCCGCTCCTTCTCTGCAGATGGCCAGCTTTACCATCACAGAGAAGGGCTATGCCCTGACGGATGCCAGAGGTAATTTGCTACCTGCAATAGCAGCCGATTATGCCAATGGCCCACAGGCGCCTGACAGCTATCTGGGCAAGGTGGTATCCCTGCTCTACCACCGCTATATCAGCGGCAAAAAACCCATCG
Source organism: uncultured Acetatifactor sp. (assembly GCA_910585015.1). GTDB lineage: Bacteria > Bacillota > Clostridia > Lachnospirales > Lachnospiraceae > Acetatifactor. The sequence continues at coordinate 48,467 of CAJUCT010000021.1, read as the reverse complement.
CCATGGTCAGCATGGACAACTGCTCCCACAATGGGGACAAGCTGGCCGCCGCCGTGTGGGCTTTTGCCGATGCATGGTGCAAAAACGGGCTGGCGGAGGCAGGTTTTGCCGTCTATGTGAGAGATCCCCAGAGCGTGTCCTATCCCTGGTCCATGATCGACAAAATCACCCCCAGACCTGACGCCAAGGTGGAAGCCCTGCTAAACCAGGACGGCATCCAGGGGTTGGACGCTGCCATCACCAGCAAGAACACTTATGTTGCCCCCTTTGTCAACGCGGAGGAATGTGAGTATCTGGTGATCGAGGATCATTTTCCCAACGGACGGCCCGCGCTGGAAAAAGGCGGCGTAATCTTCACCCAGCGGGAGACTGTGGACAAGGTGGAAAAAATGAAGGTCTGCACCTGCTTAAATCCCCTGCACACCACTCTCGCCATCTACGGCTGCCTGCTGGGCTATACCCTGGTGTCCGAGGAGATGAAAAACCCGCTGCTGAAGCGCTTTGTGGAGATTATCGGCTATCAGGAGGGGCTGCCTGTGGTGGTGGATCCCGGCATCCTGGATCCCAGAGAGTTCATTGATACCGTGGTCAATGTCCGTATCCCCAATCCTTTTATGCCCGACGCTCCCCAGCGCATTGCCACCGACACCTCCCAGAAGCTGGCCATCCGCTTCGGCGAGACCATCAAGGCTTATCAGAAGCGCCCGGATTTGAATGTGGCGGACTTAAAGCTAATTCCTCTGGTCTATGCGGGCTGGCTGCGCTATCTGATGGCGGTGGATGATGCGGGCAATCCTTTCACCCCCAGCAGTGATCCCCTGCTGGAAGCTGCTGCAGCCTATGTGAAGGATTACAAGCTGGACGACACTCCCAAGGATCTGTCCCGCCTGGATCCTCTGCTTTCCAACGAGAAGATCTTCGGCGTAGACCTGACAGCCATCCACATGGCCGACCTGGTCAAAAACTACTTTGCCCAGTTATCCGCCGGTGTGGGAGCAGTAAAGGCAACCCTGGAGAAATATGTAAAATAAAGTAAATGACATTATCGTTTACTATGAATCTCATTTCGGATATACAAAAAACAAGGCAGGAAATCTCAAAGGGTTCCCTGCCTTGTTAATTTGAAAGTATCACTTCTCACTACATATTCGCCCAATACCCCAGCTGCGGCCTTCGATATGCAGGATTATTCTTCCGACGCAAAAAAGAATACCCCGATGGCTCCGGGGCCGATATGGGTCCCAATGGTGCCTCCCACGGATGTGGAATCCAAATGATCCACATGACTTTCCCACAGCGGACGACTGTCTTCCACGTATTTTCGCAGCATATGATCGTCCAGGCCCGTATAGCCCAGATAATAGGGCATAGAGTAATCCACTCCTCCGGCCTTCTGAATCTCCTGCACCAACAGATTATTGCCGTTGCGGGAACCGCGGGCCTTGCCCACCATGACCACTTCTCCGTCCACCACTGACACCACGGGCTTGATGGACAGCATACCGCCCACCATGGCCACAGACTTGGAAATCCGGCCTCCTCTTTTCAAGTACTCCAGCGTATCCAGCAGGGCCAGCAAGCGGATTCTCTTCCGGGCCTGCGTAAGCTCCGCCACAATCTCCTCCGCTGTTTTCCCCTGGTCTTTCAGCCGCAGGGCATAATCCACCAGACATCTCTCCCCCAGTGTGGCATTTAGGCTGTCCACCACATACACCTTGCCCTCATAGTCCTCTGCAGCCACGCAGGCGCTCTGGTAAGTGCCGGAGAGCTTGCTGGATATGGTAATCACCACCACCTGCTCCCCTGCTGCCACTGCCTGTTCATAGACCTGCTCAAACTCATAGGGAGGAATCTGGCTGGTCTTGGGCAGTTCCTCCGACTCAATCAGCATTTCGTAAAACTGCTGGTGGCTAAGATTCACCCCATCCAGAAATTCCTTCTCCCCAAAATATACATGCATGGGAAGGATCGTCAGGTCGTCCCTAGGATTCTCCCCGGTAGAAGCCCCTAATCTCTGAGGTATATCCGCCCCTGAATCCGTTATAATCCGTATGCTCATACTCGTTCTCCTTTAATTCACCCGGTCACTTTGAATTTCAAATTATTTGATTTTCAAACTATTTGAAGCATAACACATATACGCAGGGATGTCAAGCACAGACAAAGTAAAATGATAAGTCAGCTGAATAACCTGCATAATAAAAAACGACGGGAATCCCCGCCGTTTTTATATGTTCCGCTAAACCTTACTCCTATTTTAACTCTGCTTTTGCTTCGGCAACAATTTTCTCAATTGCCTCGATGTCCTCTGCCCTTTTCTCCGCGTCCTCTTCCATATACAGCATACCTTCAATGGCCATTCTTATGCTGATGATGTTCTTGTAATCTTTATAGGAATCAAGAAATCTCTGGGTCAAAATTTCTTTTGACTTCTCCGTTGCGCCGAAAGTCCTGCTCAACACATTACCGCTATGGGTAACTCCCTGCACCTCTATCATGCCGTTAGCCATCAACTTGCGCAGTACTGCCTGGACAGTACTCTGGGTCAATTCTTCACCGGCTCTGACAATCTGGGTGGATGTCAATGGTTGTTCTGATGCGTGTAAGATCTTCAATACTTCTAATTCACGTGGATTTAACTTCATGGCAAACTCTCCCTTACATTATATTTCGTGTTGTAAAAACACTATAGTGCATTACCCACTTTTTCACAAGTTCGATTTATTGGAAAACATCAAATCTTCCTTGTGCATCATATAAACATGATATTGCATATCTAAGAGTTTGTCAATGATTTTCATCATGTTTTTCTCCTTTTATCGCTTTTCTAAAACACAGAACCCGATCTGCCATGCACAGGCGCCGCTAAAATGGCCGTTTTGTATTAAGGCATCTATACTCCCGCTTTTTTACAGATATCCTGCAGACAGCATTTATCGCAGTAGGGCTTAGTGCGGGCGGTGCAGATCTCCCGGCCGTGGTTCACCAGCCTGTGGCAAAAATCATTGCCCTCCTGGGGCGGTATGAGTTTCCACAATTCCTTTTCCACTTTGGCGGGCTCCCTGCATCCGTCCACCAGCCCCATACGGTTCACCAGACGGATACAGTGGGTGTCCGTGACGATGGCGGGCTTGCCAAACACGTCCCCCATGATCAGGTTGGCGCTCTTCCTGCCCACTCCCGGCAGTGCCAGCAGCTTGTCAAAATCGTCGGGCACTTTGCCGCCGTACTGATCCCGCAGCACTTTCATACAGGCGCTGATATCCCTGGCTTTGCTGTTGCCCAGGCCGCAGGGACGCACGATCTTCTCAATCTCCTCCACCGGCGCCTGGGCCAGCGCGTCCACGTCCGGAAATTTCTCATACAGCTTTTCCACCACCACATTCACTCTGGCATCCGTACACTGGGCCGCCAGCCGCACACTGACCAGCAGTTTCCACGCCTGGTCATAATCCAGGGAACAATCCGCCTGGGGATATGCCTCCTTCAGTTTCTCTATGATTGCCAGAGCACGTTGTTTCTTTGTCATATGTTCTCCTATCTGCCCTTGTCCGTAAACCGCCGATTTGTCGGCTGAAACTCATCGCTTCAGGCCGTTCGGTGTCCCTTTCCGGCCATATGAATAAATTTTCACATACTGCTCCATTTTTACCTCAAGCTTTTCCATCTCTTCATTCTCACTGCGAGGCGTATCACAGGTTTCTCCGTCTGCTTCCGATGCATAGCTGTTCCATTTATTGTTGTCCGCCGTGAGGCTGCCGCAGACTATAAAGCTGTTTACCTTGCTGCCTGCAAATGCCTCAAAGCCCTGTACGCCCCCTGGCGCCATTCCTACTGTCACAAGGTTTGGATGATTTGCGTATACTTTGAGATCCCGCACCGGGTAGACAAATTCTTTCAGCTTCTTAAGTTCCGATACCGCCGCCAGCCCCTTCTCGTCTGCCGCGGGAGCAGCCAGGTGAAATTCCGTCAGTTTCGCCAGCGCCGGAAGAAAATCCAGATTATCCATTACCTGCCAATGTAAATCCAGTTTTTTCAGGTTTCTCAGTTCCTTCAGAAAATCGCCGTCATGCAGTCCCATTCCCTCTATGCTCAGTTCCTGCAGCTTCCCGAAATCCCCCAGTTTCTCCAATTCCATCCCTGTGATTTCCCGGATGCTGAGACTTCTCAAAGTTCCCAGTCCCGCCAGCGATGCCAATCCACTGGCATCCATCACGTTCAAACTCAGTTCCTTCAGCGCAGGAGCCTGGGAGAGAGCGGACAAGTCCTCCCCGTCAAAAGTACATCTGGCAAAAATAAGTTTTTTCAGCTGCTGCGCCTCCGCAATCCCTTCCAAATGCTCCAGTCTGCAATCATGTAATATAAGTTCCCTCAGGTTGTCCATCTGTCCAAACAGTGCGCAGTCCACCGTTTTTTTGGTGATCAGCAGGGATTTTTCCTTGTCCAGAACCTGCTTTGCTACGGATTTATTCTTATAGCGTTCCTGCCAGAAGCCCGCAGGCAGCGGAATCTCTGTGTCGGCACTTTCCTCCTGTATGGAGAGTTTTTCCAGGGAATTGAACAGGTGTCCGCTGGCCTCCATGAGAAAGGCTTCCTGGCCGTCCTCCGTATTTACGATAAGGATTCCCTCCTCAAGCCATGCGGCCATTCTTCCAAAAAACTCATCCATGCTGTCCGCCAGCAGATAGGTTCTGTTACAGTCATAGTCCACGGCCACAATCTGTCCGGATTTCCCCTCCGGCGCCGGGGACAGATCCACCACAAGAAACGCCCGGCTGCTGTCAAAAGCAAAGGGTATATAGCAGAGTTCGGACAGGGGCTCCTCCTTTAACGCCCTGGTCCCCATCGCTGTCAGTTCCTCATCCACTCCCTTGAAAAATTCATACTCATAAAGTACGCTCTTCAGCGGAAGAAACATAAATCCTGCCATAAATCCGGTTTCTCTCTGATCCTCTCCGTCAAAGGAAAGGTAAAGTTCTCTGAACTCCTCCGGAAGCGTATGCCCCGTCTTTTCTTCCAGCCTGACAAGTTCCGCCTCATCCGCCCCGGCGTTTAAACGTTCCCGGATACCGGGGAACGCTGGCTCCAGTTTCAACAGGTATTTTTCCATATTTTTCATATTGTAGGACACCTCTCTGATTTATTTCCCAGCACTCGCTGAATCTCCGATACGCGTTGGGGAACTCAATTCGTCAATTGGGACATCTTCATAGGTTTATTTTGCATGGTTTCCTTGAAAATGTCAAGGCGAATCAAGAGGCAGGAATTTTCTGTCCGCTTAACCAGCTATTTTTATCCTATGGGTAATCTCTTTCTGACAAGCCACAAAAAAGCGACTAAAATCATGCATTCCACAGCCAGAATCACGGTGATGTGTGTGACAATTCCTTTTACAAAAAGAATCATGAATACCTCTGCCGACAGGGCGGCAAAACAGAGGCCGTTCGTTATATAGTTCGTGATTGGGCTGCTGTACAGAGTGCTGCGCTTTATACGTGTGTCAATAATGGGCCGCAGCAGAAACCGGATAACCACACAGGCCGCCGGATACGCAAGGATGGTTCGCCTGTCCGCCAGGGATACAGCCTCGCCGCCGCTCCACTGAACCGGTATTTGCTCCGGCAGAACCCACAGGGCACACAGGGCAATCAGCAGGCTTGCGGCTGTGATCAAAACCCAGGCCGTCTTTCCTCCCCATATAAACAGGAAGTCGATGGAATCCAGCCTTAAAATCTGCCGGTTCTTTTGCCAGTATTCTTCCAGATCGTTTACATATCTGTTTATCTCCAGGTCTTCGTAACTGATTTTTCCCTGGGACAGCAGCATTTGGCACATCCGCCTGGCATTTTGCAGGTCGGACATCTGCCGCTCCAGCAGGGGAATCTGCCCTTGTATTACCTCATATAAGTCTGCCTGTCCCTCCACAACTTCGCGGATATCCTCTATAGAGATGCCCAGTGTGCGCAGGTAGGCAATCTTTTGAAGTTCCCCGATATCCTTCTCCGAGTAATCCCTGTAACTGTTGCCCGCATTCCGCCTGGGCTTTACCAGTCCCTCCTTCTCGTAAAAACGTATATTGGATCGTGATAAGCCTGTCTGCTCCTCTGCTTCTTTTATAGTCATATGTCTGCCTCCCCGGATTATATTTTCCCCAATAATAAAGTATAAACCAGGTTTACAGTCAAGAGATTTCCGCGTCTTCCTTACGGCTGTCTGTCTCCGGCCAATTCATAATAGAATATGTACTGCTGCAGCACCCCCTGACAGCCCTCGTAACGCTCCATGGGAAAACCTTCCTTATAGTGGGCCTCCATGGCCTGCCGGATATGGGTGTCCACCGGGAATGCCTCCAGATGGTGCAGCGCGAAAAGGCAGACACAGTCCGCCACTTTTTCCCCCACACCGTATAATTTCAGCAGTTCCTCTTTGGCCTTTGGATAAGGAAGACTGCGGATCGCTTCCAGACTGCATTGCCCTCCTGCCACATCCCTGGCGGCGCGCACCACATATTTGCTGCGGTAGCCGAGATTACATGCCATCAAGGCGTCCTCCGACAGAACTGCCAGCGCCTGGGGCGTGGGGAAGGCATGATATGCCTTCCCTTGGCTGCTTTCCTGCTTTTCCCCATAACTTGCGCAGATATTTTCTATACATCTGCGAATCCGGGTGATATTGTTCTGCTGGGAAATCAGGAAGGAGACAATCATCTCCCACAGATCCTGGCGCAGTATCCTGATTCCTGCGCCAAACTCCGTTGCGTTTCTAAGATAGCTGTCTCCCCGGGCCACCTTGCCTATATAGGAGCCGTAATCCGTCCCCAGGTCAAAATAATCTTTCCAGAAATTTTCAAATTCCTCCTCGCCGCAGTCAAAAACGCATTTCTGTCCCTGCTGCTCCATTTCCAGATAGTGTCTCCCGGCAATGACGCTGTACCGGTTTTCGCCCTTTGCATTCATGCGGAAGCATTGCCCGGACCGGCAGATCTGGGCCAGGTTAAAATGGTCTATTGTACGCTCTGTCATATGAAAATTACCTGCTTTCGCTCCTTTTATATTTCCACCTTTTCCCTCCTATTCCTGCACCAGCTGCAGGTCATAGAGCTTCTTGTAAAGTCCGTTCTGGGCCAGCAGTTCCTGATGGCTGCCGGACTCCCGGATACGGCCGTGATGCAGAACAATGATCTTGTCCGCATGTTGGATTGTGGACAGCCTGTGGGCCACCATGATGGTGGTGCGGTCCTTCATCAGCGCAGACAGGGCCTGGGTGATCAGGCTCTCCGTCTCGGTGTCGATGTTGGCCGTGGCCTCGTCCAGCACCAGAATCCGGGGCTCATAGGCCAGGGTCCGGGCAAAGGAGATCAGCTGCCGCTGCCCTGCGGACAGAGTGCTGCCCCTCTCCGTCACCGGCGCGTCATAGCCGCCGGGCATCTTCTCGATAAAAGTGTCCGCATGGACCGTCCGGGCCGCGCGGATCACATCCTCCCGGCTGATATCCTCGTTATCTAGGGAAATATTGCTCTTGATATCGCCGGTAAAGAGAAACACGTCCTGCTGTACCTGGCCGATGGCCCGGCGCAGCTGGGCTTTGTCAATCTCCTTGATGTTGACGCCGTCTATCAGAATCTCGCCCTTCTGTATATCAAAATATCTGCCGATGAGATTCAGTATGGAGGTCTTGCCCGCCCCGGTGGCGCCCACAAAGGCAACCTTCTCCCCGGGATGGATCAAGAAACTCACATCCTTTAAGATATAGTCCTCCTTCTCATAGGCAAACCACACATGCTTAAACTCAATGCGGCCCTGAATGTTTACCTCTATGGGCCGGGGCGGGTTCAGGATCTGGGGCTCCTCGTCCAATATGGAGAAAACCTTCTCCGCGGAGGCCAGGGAAGACTGCAAAGTACCGAACTGCTCCGCCAGTTCCTGAATCGGTTCAAAGAAAGAACTGATATAGGTGATAAAAATGAACAGCGTACCCAGGGACAGACTGCCCCCCAGCACCGAATAGCTTCCGGTCCCAATCACAATCACCATGGCAATGATGGACAAAAAGTAAATGCTGGGGCGGAAGATGGCAAAAGTCATAACTTCCCGCCAGTTGGCCCGGAACAGTTCCCGGGATTTTTTCTCAAATTCCTCATACTTCTCCTGCTCCCGGACAAACACCTGGATCAGCCTCATACCGGAGATGTGCTCGGAGAGGAAGGTGTTCAGCTCCGTGATCTTGTTGCGGGTGATCTTGTAGGCTTTCCGGGAATAGAAGCGGAATACGAAGGTCAGCGCTCCCACCACCGGCAGCAGCACAAAGGATACCAGCGTCATGGGCACACTGATGGACAGCATCACCACTCCATAGCCCAGAATTTTTACCACGTTTTTAAAGAGCTTCACCAAAATAGTGGTGAACATTTCATTCACTGCCTCGGTGTCATTGCTGACACGGGTCACCAGCTTGCCCACCGGGGTAGTGTTGAAAAAGCTCAGGGACAGGCTATGGATATGGGAGAATACCTGCTCCCTCATGCGGAAGATGATGTTCTGCCCCATCTTCTGGAGCATCCAGGTATCCACCGCGTTCAGCACAAAGCCCAGCGCCATCATCAGCAGGTACAGCCCCGCCGCGTAGAGTATGCCGGTAAAATCATAGCGCCGCAGGGCCTTCAGCTGTTCCCTGTCAAGGCGGGGGGCCCCCGCGTCCACATAGGTCTGTATCAGTTCCGGACTGCCCTCCGTCAGGGACGCGCTCTCGGCTGCGGTCAGCCCTTCCGCCATATAATAGTGATCCTCATAGAGAAACAGTTGGTAATAAGCTTCGCTGTCCCGGGATATTGGGAGCAGGCCGTCCTCCTGCTGAACGTCCTGCGGATGACTGCTTTGCCGATTCACTCTGACCAGCCATATATCTCCATAGGGTACGGCTTCCCTGGTTCCTTCCGTTGTCACCTGGAAGGGCTGATAGTATCCGTTGATATAGTCGTCAATGGCATCGCCGATGATGATGGGACGGTACAGTTCCACCACGATGATAAACAGCACCAGGGTCGTGGCGATGGTCATAGTCCACTTGTGAGGCTTAAGGTATGTCAATAGTCTGCGCATATTACTCCGCCTCCTTTCCCGGCGCCGGGAGCGCTGCCGATGTGTTTTCCTTCCGGGACGGCGGTACTGCCTGGTCTGTTTTGGACATTGTCTTCCCCTGGGACAACGGTGCCGCCTGGCCGATTACATGCATTGTCTCCTCCGCAGCCGGCTCGTCCCCATACTCTCTGTGCAGCGCCGCTCTCTGTTCGCCCATGGCGGCTTCCAGCTGCTGCTTCTCAAACATCTCGTAGTAGATACCCCTCTGTTCCATAAGCCGGGCATGGTTGCCCACCTCCGCGGCCCGGCCCCCATCCAGCACCAGAATCACGTCCGCATGTTGGATCGTGGATATTCTGTGGGCAATCAGAATCGTGGTCTTCCCCTGGCGGTTCTCCCGCAGGTTCCGCAGCAGCTGTTCTTCCGTGTCGGTGTCCACCGCGGACAGCGCGTCGTCCAGAATCAGTATGGGGGCATCCTTCATCAAGGCCCTGGCGATGGAACTGCGCTGCTTCTGTCCGCCGGAGAGGGTCACCCCCCGCTCCCCTACCATAGTGTCATACTTATCCGGAAATTCCATAATGCTGTCATGAATGCAGGCGGCCTTTGTGGCGGCCACGATCCGCTCCATATCCTGTCCCTCCACCCCGAAGGCGATATTGGCTTTTAACGTATCGGAAAACAGAAAGTTGTCCTGGGGCACATAGGCGATCTGCCGCCGCAGTTCCTTTAGGGGAATGGTGTTGATATCCCTGCCGTCCAACAGGATCATACCCCGATCCGTGTTGTATAAGTGCAGCATCAGATTGACCAGGGTGGATTTGCCGCTGCCGGTGCGTCCGATCACCGCCAGGGTCGTGCCCGCCGGAACCTCCAGACAGATATCCCGCAGATCCGGCTCCAATGCTCCCTTATGGGTGTAGGTCAGATGGGAAAAAGTGATCTGCCCGGTCAGGGGCGGCTGGGTGCCGCGCATATTCTCCGCCTCCTGACGGGTTATGGCCTCCTGACGGGTTATGGCCTCCAGGCGGTTCTTGGCCCGGGAAGCAGATTTCCCCCGGCCGGCCCCGCTCTTTCCTTCCGCGGCCTGCAAATCCGCCGCCTGTGATGCCTCAAGCCGCTGTTCTTCGAACCGCAGTTCAAAGAACTGCCCATCCCGCACCCCCGGCACCTCCTCCATGACGGCGCGCACCCGCTTGATGGAGGCTCCGCCCTGGGCAAAGGTGTTGATGGCATCGCCGCAGGCCAGCATAGGCCAAACCAGCATATTTACGTACTGGTGGAAAGCCACGAAACGCCCCAGGGTGATCTCCCCCAGGATAGCCAGATAGCCGCCATAGATCAGAGTCACCAGACTGCTGATGCCTATAAACACCTCCAGCAAAGGCATAACCACGGTCTGCAGCCGTATCAGGTTCAGGTTTTTCTCCCTGGTTTTCTCATTGGCCTTTGTAAAAGCCTTCAGCTGCGCCTGCTCCCGGACGAAAGCCTTGATGACCCGGATGCCGGAAAAGCTCTCCTGCACATAATCCGTCAGATCGGAAATTGCCTCCTGGCGCTCCATGTATCTGGCGTGGATAATTTTTCCATAATAGATAGTGCCGCCGCAGATCACCACCATGGGGATCAGCGCCAGCAGCGTCAATTTCACATTCACATACACCATCATCTGCCCGATGACCATCACCGTCATCACCGTGGCGTCAAAGGCGGAGATCACAGCCATGCCGATGGCCATGCGGATGGCGTTTAAATCGCTGGTAAAGCGTGTCATCAGATCGCCGGTCTTGTTCTCGTTAAAGTAGTCCACGCTCATTTTTTCCAGGTGGGCAAACATGTCGTCGCGCAGTTCTTTCTCTATTTTTCTGGCGGAGCCGAACAGAAAATATCTCCAGAGGAAACGCCCCACGGCCAGCGTCAGCCCCAGCAGAAGCAGTCCAAGCAGACATCTCTTCACGCCGCTCCAGTCCAGGGTGCGGGCCGTCAGCCCGTCAGTGATTGTGCCGGTGATCCTGGGTATGTACAGATTGGCAAAATCCACCACGAACAGAGTGACGATGCCCGCAAGGTAATGCCATTTATGCCTCTTGATATACTGCATGATAAAGCGCAATTCTTCCATGATGTATTCCTCTATCCTTCCTAATAAACTGTTAAAGAATGAATCTTTACAGTCTCTAAGCCGTAATTTTTATCATAACACAAAAACAGCCCTAAATCTACACAAAATGTAAATTTAGGGCTTGAAAGAAGGGGCTGCTCTGCTTTGCCTGTATTTTATTTTGCCAGCATCAACATAATATCATTGCTTCTGGCGATAAACCTGGTCATGGCCTCCGGCGTCAGCGGCGCATGCTGGATTTTGGCCAAATCATACAGCTGCTCGCAGATCATCTCCACATTCTCGCCGTCCTGGTGCTCCACCACATACTGCACCAGCGGATGGTTCGCGTTCAGCACCAGAGTCTCTCCCTCCGCGCCGAAGCCACCCATATCCATGCCGTTCATGGAGTACATCTTCATCATGTCCTGCATCCGTCTGCTCTCCTCGGACAGCGTGATCACGGAGGAAATCTTCTTGTTCTTCAGCTTCTCCACTTTAACCGTGATCTTGTCATTCTTCAGGGCCTTCTTCATGATGGCAGTGACGGCTTCCGCCTGCTCTTCCATCTCTTTCTCAGCCTTCTTGGAAGTCTTGGCCTTAAGTGTATCCGTCAGATCCGCGTCAATGCGCAGGAACTTCACGCCCTCGTTCTTGGATTCCAGCTGGGAGATAAAGGGCTGGTCAATATTATGGGTCAGGATCACCGCATCCATCTTGGCGGCCTTGAACATATTGATATACTGGCTCTGCTGCTGCTCGTCCGTCACATAGTAAATGATCTTCTCCTTTTTCTCTTCCTCGGCCTCCTCGCCGCCTTCCTCTGTCTCCTGGTTCTCCCCAGGCTCCTCTGATACGATCTCGGCCTCCACCGCCTCGCCGTTCTCATCCACTGCGCTGCCAGCCTCTGCCGCCTCGCCGTTCTCATCCACTGCGCTGCCAGCCTCTGCCGTCTCACCGTTCTCACCTGCGGCGCCGTCTGTCTCCTCAGAGTCCATGGGTTTGATCTCCAGACACTCCGGCAGAGTCAGGTATTTGCCCTCCAGGTTCTTGAACAGGATATAGTCATTCATCTTCTCACAGAACTTGTCGTCTCTCAGGCATCCAAACTTGATGAAGGGGCTGATGTCATCCCAGTACTTATCGTACTCCTCCTTCTCCGTCTTGCACATGCCGGAGAGTTTGTCGGCCACCTTCTTGCTGATAAACTCGGAGATCTTCTTCACAAAGCCGTCATTCTGCAACGCGCTTCTGGACACATTCAGAGGCAGATCCGGGCAGTCGATAACACCTTTTAACAGCAACAGAAATTCCGGGATAACCTCCTTGATATTGTCCGCGATGAATACCTGATTGTTGTACAGCTTGATGGTGCCTTCAATGGACTCGTACTCCATGTTGATCTTGGGAAAATACAGGATACCCTTTAAGTTGAAGGGGTAATCCATGTTCAGGTGTACCCAGAACAGTGGCTCCTTGTAGTCCTGGAACACCTTGCGGTAAAATGCCAGATACTCCTCCTTGGTGCAGTCGTTGGGATGTTTGGTCCACAGGGGCACGGTCTCGTTGATCAGTTCAGGACGCTTTTTAATCTTCAGCTTCTCCTCGCCGGGCTCTTCCGGCTCCTCGCCCTCCTTGGCTTCCTTGACCTCCGGGTGGATCTCCTCGATCACCACATCGTCCTCCAGCTTTTCCTCCGCCTTGATGATCTGGGTCTCCTGGCTGCCCGCCTTGGACAGATAGATCTCCGTGGGCATGAACGAACAGTATTTCTTCAAAACCTCACGGGCCTTGTACTCGTTGCAGAACTCCAGGCAGTCGTCATTTAAAAACAGGGTGATAGTGGTGCCCACGCCCTCCTTGTTCCCGTCCTCCATAGAGAACTCCGTGCCGCCGTCACACTCCCAATGCACCGGCGCCGCGCCCTCCTGATAGGAAAGGGTGTCAATATGCACTTCGTCAGCCACCATGAAAGCCGAGTAAAAACCCAGTCCGAAATGACCGATAATCTGGTCCGCATTGCTCTTATCCTTGTACTTTTCAATGAAATCCGTCGCGCCGGAAAAAGCGATCTGATTGATATACTCCTCCACCTCGTCGGCGGTCATACCCAAACCATTGTCGGTAAAGGTCAGGGTCTTGTTCTCCGGATCCACCACCACATCGATCCTGGCTTTGTAATCATCCGGCAAGGTATACTCGCCCATCATATCCAGCTTCTTCAGCTTGGTGATGGCGTCACACCCGTTGGAGATCAGTTCCCTGTAAAAGATATCGTGGTCATTGTACAACCACTTCTTGATAATCGGGAAAATGTTTTCGCTGTTGATTGACAAACTTCCATTTTTTGCTGCCATACTTACCACATCCTTTTCTTATTCTTTTTTACTCTGTATTTTGCAGAAAAACTCCCGAGAGGATACATTGCTTTGTACTCTCCGGTTTAAAATTTTCCGCCGCTATTGATAAGTGTAAAACTCTTGTCCGCAAATGTCAACCCAAAATTAGCACTCATTTCGCACGAGTGCTAACAATTCGCAAAATAGTGCCGGAAATACGGCATTTCCAGGCACTTTTTATAATTCTAAAATTTTCATTAACTGTCATTTATTATGGATTCCGCATCTGCTCATATAAGGCAAAAAAATCATCGGTACTTATCTCCTGGTCATGAACCAGCGCAATCTCCTGCCACAGTTCCTCGTTCATGCTGCGCACAAGGGTCTCCACGAAGGCATCATACTCCCCGCCGAAGACCTGGCCCTGTCTTTCCTCCACTATTTTCAGCTTGTTGGCGTCTGTCTCCTCCCGGTCAAAGGTGCTGACGCAGCGAAGCAGGTGGTAGCCGTCATCCAGTTCCACCACATCGCTGATCTCCCCGTTTCCCAGCTTGAAAGCCACCTCTTCCAGCGCGGGATCAATCTCCCCCTTGCGGAAGGAAAAACGCAGATTCTCGTCCTCGCTGTATTTTGCCGCCAACTCCGCAAAATCTTCCTCCTCGTTTACCGCCTGTTCCCGCAACTGTTCAATCTGATCATAGCACTCCTGCTTCATGCTCTCCGAATAGTCGATACGTTTGCCCGTGCCGTCGGTGGTGTATGTGCGGATCAGAATGTGCTCAACGGTGATGGTGCGGGCCTCGTCATCGCTGATTTCCGGGTTGATCCCCTCGATGATCTGATTGTACACTTTCTCCGCCATGGCGTACTCCGTATACAGCTGCCGGATGGTATCCTGATCCACCCCCATGACCTGGCGCTCCCGGTCCGTCAGGGATTCGTAATAGGTCCGCGCCGTCTCTTCCACCCGCTGTTTCTCCCCCTGGTCCAGTTCCATGTCCCTATCTTTTGCCATCAGGTACATGGTCTTGATCTGGGCCAGCTTAGCCAGCACTGTGTCCTTTACATTGTCCTCCAGAGTCACGCCATCCAACTCCACGCTCCAGATCTGCTCCCCATACACATTCTCATATTGGTTCTGGGTGTTGACCAGGTATACCATGAACTCCGGCAGTGTGCAGTTGCTTCTCCCGATGCGGAACACTTCGTCCCTGCCAAAACCGGTGGTAAACACCACTCTGGAAAAGTGCCCTTCCAGGCCGCAGCCGTTCAGGGCCAGAACCGCCAGCCCAATCGCCAGCAGACTGCCCAGAAATCGTCTATATAAATTTGTTCCACATAATTTTCTCTTTTTCAAATTAATCTCCACCTCACCCTATCCCACTTCCAGCCGCACTCTGCTGCCGCTTCCGCTCTTGTCCACCACGATCTGTCGGCTGATCCTCTCCTTCAACTCCGGCACATGGGAAATGATGCCAATAAGCCGATCCGTCTCCGCCAGGCCCATCAGGGTCTCGCAAGCCTGATCCAGGGATTCACTGTCCAGCGCGCCGAATCCCTCATCAATAAACAGCGTGTCCACACGCACACCGCCGCTGGCCGCCTGGATCACGTCGCTGAGCCCCAGGGCCAGCGCCAGAGATGCCTTAAAAGTCTCTCCTCCGGAGAGGGTACGCACGGAGCGGTACTTGCCCGTGTAAAAATCCAGCACCTCGATCTCCAGATTGTCCTTGACGCGGCCATCTCCCACCTCTTCCACCCGGTGCATCTCATAGCGTCCCCCGGTCATCCTGCCAAAACGGACATTGGCCGCCCGGAGTATCTCCTCAAAATATCCTGCCAGCACATACTGCTCAAATACCAGCTTCCTGCCGTTATTGCCGGCAGCGATATTTTCCAGTTCTTTGACGGCTCCATATTTCAGGCTTTCCGCTTCTATCACCTTGCGCTTCTCCCGCAAAAGCCCATGTACCCGTTTCAGTTCCGTCTGACAGCCCTCCCAGCTGCCGACGGTCTTAAGGGCTGCCGCCCTGCAAGACCTCTGCTCCTCAAGACGCTCTGCCAGCTGCCGGTTTTCCCAGGGCTCTTCCCTGCTGATCACGGCTCGCAGATGCTCCTGGAGCCCGGCGTTGGCCGCCACCTGTTCCTGGTAAACCTGAATCTCTTTCTGTAACGCTTCCCGCCGGGCCCGCTCCATCCGGCCTGCCTGAAATTCTTCCCAGGATGCCAGGCCGCTCTGGGCCAGCTGCTCCTGAAATACCTGCCGGGTCTGCGTTTCCGCCTCCTCCGCCTGTCTCCGCTCCTCGCCCACCGCGGCCAGCCGGGCCTCTTTTTCCGCCAGCCGGGCTTTTAGAGCGGTCATCTGCTCTGTGCAGTCCAGCAGCTTCTTCTCGGCTTCCTTAGGAGACAGTGCTTTCAGGGGCTGCAGCGGATCTCTCTTCTCCTCCTCCAGCTGCCTGTGCAATGACTGCTTTTGCTGCTCCATAACCTGAAGCTGCTGCCGGGCGTCTTCCGCTCTGGTCCGCAGTGCCACTACTTTCCCGTGACACTGCTCCATCTCCAGCTGCCGCCGCTTCCAGTCCTTTTCCAGGGCTTCCAGCGCCTCTTCCGACAGGATATCCCCCTCCATATGGGCGGGGGCGGGATGCTCCAGGGAGCCGCACACAGGACAGGGGCAGCCGGGGCGCAGATCCCGGGCCGCCAGACCGATGGCCCCATGGCGCTGGGCCTGCAAAGCCTCCTCGTAGGCTTTCTGGGCCTGTCGGCCAACGGTTTCCAGGGTCAGATATGTCTCCCTGCCCTGTGTCAGCTGCGCGTCCAAATCCTGCGTGTCCTTTTGCTGCCGCTTGTACTGGCCGGTTATGAGCTCATATTGCTTCATGATTTCCACCAGCCTGATTCCCTCTTCCCGCAGTTCCCAAAGGGGAGCCTGGGCCTGCCGCAGCAGTTCCTCTTCCCGGATCTCCCGGATCAGCAGCGTCTCCTCCCGGGCCAGCCGATCCCGCCGCTCCCCCGCATGGTTCCAGGCTCCTGCCGCGGCCTCCACACCCATAGCCGCCATGGCCTTTTCCAGCCTGCGCTCCTTCTCCCGGCAGTTCTCCCGCTGTTTTGCCAGCGCTTCCCCCTCCCGACAAGCCTGTTGATAGGACAGAATCTGCCTGTTCTCCTCCTCACGGCTCTGAAGCTGTCTCTGCAGCTGTTCCAGTTCCCCGTCCTGCCGCTCATAGACGCCGCGCAGCTGTTCCAGGTACTTATCCCCCATCCGCCGCAGCTGTTCCAGGCTTTCCTCTATGGCATCGTATTGTGGGTACTCGGCGGAAAGCAGTTCCTGTAAATGTTCCGCCCCGCCGACTATTTCCGTATGGATCCCCTGCTCCGGCGAAGCCGTCTCCTGCTGCCGTTTCATTTTACTCAGCATCTCCTGCAAAACAGGAAAGAGACCCCTCAGCTGCTCCTCCAGCATCTGCCTCTGCTGCATTACCTGCTGATAGTGTTCCCTGGCCATAGCTCCCAGCTGCGCAGTAAACCTCTCATATATCCCCGTGTCGAAGATCTGCCGGAAGATCCTGGTTTTGTCCCTGGGCGGGGCAGTCAGAAGCCGGGCAAACTCTCCCTGGGCTATCATGGAAATCTGCTTGAACTGGGAATAATCCAGCGCCAGAATGTCCTGCAGTCTGGCGTTCACCTCCTTGACCCCCTCCAGAATCTGCTCCTCGGGCAGGTAAAGGACGGCATTCTCTTTCTCCCGGGCCAGCGCGCCCCCGCCTCCCTTTTTCCTGGGGCGCATGTATTCCGGATTGCGGCGTATACGGTATACCCTGCCCCTGTGCTCCATCTCCAGTTCCACATAGGTAGGAGTCTCCGGCTTTGCGAAGTCGCTGCGGACCCCTCCCCGTTCCTTATCCCGCACCTCGCCGCTCAGAGCCCCGTACAGGGCATAAGTGATGGCGTCAAAAAGAGTGGTCTTGCCCGCCCCGGTGGCTCCGGTGATCAGGAACAATCCCTGTCCGCCCAGCCTGGAGAACTCCACCGTCTCCACATCCTTATAGGGTCCCCACCCGCATATCTCCAATCGAATCGGCTTCATGCTGCTCCTTTCCGGACAATGCCCCTCCCTCAGCCCTCAGGGCTTAATAAACGCTCCGCCACATCCCGCGCCAGTTCCCGCTGACTCTCGGATAGTTTCTCCCCTGTCAGCATTTCATAAAAGTCCCCAAATAGTTCCTGCGGCTCTCTGCGTCTGTCCTGAAGACGGCTCACATAATTGTCCCTACCGGCTTCCTCATACCGCTGGGACAAAATCTGCATCACATTGGGATATACGCTTCTCAGGACACCGATGGGGTCTATCAGTTCCTCCCGGTCAGTCAGGGTTGCCTGGATATAATCTTCACTGGATACTCCCTCCGCCCCCACCGTCTCCGGACGGATCAAATCCCGCAGCTGTCCTTTGATACAGCGCATCTCTCGGATAGGCGTCAGATACCTGCGGGTGACCGTGACCGGATCCTGTCCCCGCAGTTCCACGATATTGACGCTCTTGGTATCCCTCGTCTCGGAAAAGGAATACTTCATGGGCGCTCCGGCATACCAGATTGGCCCCTCGCCCACCTGCTGACATCTGTGGATATGCCCCAGAGCCACATAGTCAAAAGCCTTAAAAACATCCGCCGGGATATTGTCAATGCCGCCCACGTCCACACTGGTCTCGGAATCCGCCAGCTGCGGGGCCTGGCCGTTTTCCCCCGTGACAAAGTAGTGGGTGACCAGCACTTGGCGCATAGGAACCTCACATACATCCATGCCTTCACTGCCTGTCATCGGTCCCTCTGCCGTATTTTCTTGTGCAGCCGCCTTCTCCTGTTTTTGCGCCGTGTCTTTATCCTGTTCCTGCCCGCTTATATCATCCGCCAGCAGTCCCTCTTTATACAGTATTCTCGCCACTGCCCCGGCGCTGGTGGTTTCCTCCACCTGGGCCGGCTTCACAAAGGGCAGGCACACAAAGCACACTTTGGTCTCCCCGTCCGAGATCTCCACCCGGCGCAGGCTGCCTTCATAGACACCGGCCAGATACAGGCCCTGCTTCTCCAGAATTTTCTCCCCAAAGGAAATGCGCTCCGGGGAATCATGGTTGCCGCTGACGGCTATCACCGGGATACCCGCCTGCACCAGCCGGGTTAAAAAATCATCCAGCAGGGTCACGGCCTCCGCGGGAGGTACGCTTCGGTCGTACAGATCCCCCGCCAGCACCACCGCCTGCACCTGCTCCGCCAGGGCAATCTCATGGATCTGGTTCAGAATGTGTGCCTGATCCTCCAATACCGACGCCTCAAACAATTTTTTTCCAATATGAAGATCCCCTGTGTGCAGGAATTTCATGACATGCTCCTCCCAAGATAATACCCCTCTGTCAGCGCAGGGGCACCAGAATAATGACCGGTCTATAAAATTCTTGAAAAAACGTCCGATCCGAAAGGTTCTCCTCGCAGATCGGACGCATTGTGCCGGATCGTTTTTATTTGATTACATGAATCCATCCCTCGGGAGCCTGGATGCGTCCCATCTGGATACCCGTCAGGGTGTCATACAGCTTCTTGGTGACAGGACCCATCTCGCTCATACCGCTGGGCAGACAGATCTCCCTGCCGTGATCCACAATTTTGCCCACAGGAGAGATAACCGCCGCCGTGCCGCACAGGCCGCACTCCGCGAAATCCTGCACTTCCTCCAAGAGCACTTCCCTCTCCTCCACTTCCAGGCCCAGATATTTCTGGGCCACATGAACCAAGGAACGGCGGGTGATGGAGGGCAGGATGCTGTCTGACTTGGGAGTTACCACTTTGCCGTCCCTGGTCACAAACAGGAAGTTGGCGCCGCCCGTCTCCTCCACTTTAGTGCGGGTCTTGGGATCTAAGTACATATTCTCATCATATCCCTCATGATGAGCGGATACAATGGCATGCAGGCTCATGGCATAGTTAAGCCCTGCCTTGATATGGCCCGTGCCATTGGGAGCTGCCCTGTCAAAATCGCTGACACGGATAGTCAGGGGCTTCGCTCCTCCCTTAAAATAGGGGCCTACAGGGGTACAGAAAAGTCTGAACTGATAGTCGTCCGCAGGCTTTACACCGATAACCGAATTCATACCGAACATATAGGGACGCAGGTACAGAGTCGCTCCGCTGCCGTAGGGGGGGACATAAGCCTCGTTGGCCGCCACCACCTGATTCACCGCATCAATAAATCTCTCCTTGGGGAATACCGGCATCTCCAGCCTGGCCGCGGAATCCATCATACGCTCCGCATTCAGATCCGGACGGAAGGTCACTATATGGCCGTCCTCTGTGGTATATGCCTTAAGGCCCTCAAAGATGGTCTGGGCATACTGCAAAACCCCGGCGCACTCATTCAGCACGATATTGGAATCCTGCGTCAGCACACCTCCGTCCCATGCCCCATCGGTGAAATTGGACACATACCGATAGTCTGTCTGTACATATCCAAAGCCTATATTGCTCCAGTCGATGTTCTTCTTTTCCATCTCAAACCCTCATCCTTTCCTCTTTTCTGTACCCGTGTATAGAAAATGCGTTTTTGTTTATTATAAACCTTTCCCTTTCAATGTCAACACGAAATTTCAGGTTTTCGCCTTTTGGGCAACCAGAAGAAAACGGTAACTTTCCGTGCCGCCAGATTGCGGCAGGGATGGCTCAGGGACAGCAAAAACTCCCCTCCTGGTACTTCCCTCTTATGTGGGAGAAACTCCATCCGTGGATGTGGGCTGCTTGGTCTTCACGCAACCATAATTCTAACAATTCTTCTCTGTTCATGAATCAACTGCTCCTTTTCGTATTCGATATCTCTTGCAAATTGATACGATCCGGTGCAGTTACCCGCATTCAGAAAGCCAAAATCCTATAGAGAAATAACGTAATCGAACATGTCCAAATACTCCTTTTCGATATTGTGCGTAACCAATATAATGGTTTTTCCGGAACCCAACAATTCTTTTGTCAGATTGACCTCTAAATCCTTATTCATAGCCGAAAAAGGTTCATCCAAAACTAAAATTTCTTTATCTGACAACAGCGCTCTTGCTAATAATACAATCTGTTTTTCTCCCCCACTTAATTCATTGCAGTTTTTCGAATCGTAAATTGAGTTATACCGATCTGACCCTGTCAATTTTTCTATATTTTTTTCATATTTATAGCTTCCGAACATCGTCACGTTATCCTGATAAGGAGCGGCATATACGTGCGAGCCTTGTTCTGAATAGAAAATTAAATCATTACACAAATCATAATTTGCTTCTAAATTATCGATCCATACATCTCCTGTTTTCTGCATTATTCGCTGTGTTATAATCTTTAAGATTGTACTTTTTCCTGTTCCACTGTTTCCCGTAATCGCATAAGTTTTCCCCTTCACAAATGTATATGATATCTCATTCAGTTCAAAATCAGCAAATGCAAGTGAAACCTTATCTATTCTGACTTCGTCTCTGAACACTGCTTTACTGATTGATATGTATCTTGTGTTCTCTATTTCTTCAACGATACGATTTTTTATTCCTTCTACTGCTTTTACCGCACTGATTGAATCTATAATGGTTCTGAGAGGAAACATAAAATCCTGAATATAGGAAATAGTAGCGGTAGCGACACCAGCAGTAATACTCCCCGCACATAATAATATGGCAATAATTCCAAATGCCGCCGTATTTACAATATACATCACACTTCCATTTAATACATTTGCAAATGTTTTATATTTCCCATATGCATATCTGGCATTCTCCATTAAATGCAGCGATTTTCCATGTTCATCAAAAATTGCCTTTTCCGTATAACGATTTATAAAAGAAAAACCCTTTAATAAATCCATTACTGTATTTGTATATTTTCCTGTTTCACTTAATAAAAACTGCTTTTTATTGGATAGCTTGGTACCTGTTACTCTTGGCAAGAACAATGTAATAAATGCCGCCAAATAAATGATACATGCAATACGCATATCCAACAGGAAAATGTAAATTGCATATACTATTAGTCCAATAACCGATTCACAGACTTCCATTACATATTCTATATATTCTTCACAGCCAGCAATATCATTATTTATTTGTGATAAATACTCACCAATCTTTTTTTTACCAAATTCTTCCGGTTTTTTCTTTATAATTGCCAGAAAATACTCTTGTCGAATCCTCTCATAAAACTTCTTGTCCAGTTTCCATGCACTGCGCTGCGTAACATATTGTGCTCCCATTCCCATTAAAACAAATGCGGCAAATATAATAATCCATTTTATAACATCATAAATACCATTTACGAATTTACAATCAACCATATTTTTTATAATATATGGCAACGCAGCAATTGCACACATATATAGAATATGAAAGCACAAACGCATTACAATTTCTTTCCATAAATATTGATAATATTTTTTCATATGCACTCTCTTTCTTGCCATAAAAATAGGTTTTGTCTATTCAACTCCTCTGTCTCTTAATTTTGAAAGACGGAATTGCTTTCTGTTTCCTTTTCCTGCATATTACTCTTATAAACTTATAAAATGGGGAAGATATTTTTTCTCCTGCAAAAAATATCTTCCCCAACTTTATCGGTTCTTGCGCTCGTACCTCAGAAACTGATAGGCAATGTCAAAATAGGTCTGCTCGTCGCTGTCCGCCGTGATCTCCCAAGCCGGATCCTGATCCAGATTGGGGAAAAAGGCATCCGCCTCATAAGCATGGTCGATCTTTGTCACATGGGCCACATTGCAGTAGGGCAGCAGCTGACGGTACACACTGTCCCCTCCGATGATATAGATATCCTGGTCGTCGTACTCCCGCAGCCGCTCCATCAGTTCCTCCACGGAATGCACAATGAGGGCATCCTTGACCTGATACTTGGAATCATGGGTAAGAATAATGTTCGTGCGGTTCTTCAGGGGCATCCCCTGGGGAAAGGTCTCCAGGGTCTTGCGGCCCAGCACCACTACCCTGCCTGTGGTCTCCTCCCGGAAATGCTTATGATCGTTGGGGATGCGCACCAGCAGATCCCCTTTGTTGCCGATGGCCCAGTTTTGGTCTACAGCCACAATGATATTCATATATTCATACTCCTTTTTATCCTTAAATAGCAATGGGAATATCCCTGATCTGCTCGCCGGTCACATAACCATCCACCCTCACGTCCTCCTTGGTGAACCGGTAAAAATCATGAATATCCGGATTGAGCCAGAAAGTCGGCGCCTCATGGGGCTCTCTGGCGATCAACTCCCTGACAAGCGGCACATGCCGATCATAGATATGGGCATCCGCAATTACATGCACCAACTCTCCCACCTGCATACCGCAGACCTGGGCCAGCATATGCATCAGCACGGCATACTGCACCACGTTCCAGTTGTTGGCCATCAGCACGTCCTGGGAACGCTGGTTCAGTATGGCATTTAATATAAGCTTCTCCTGCCCCGGCTTCTGGGTCACATTGAAAGTCATACTGTAGGCACAGGGATACAGCCGCATCTCATGAAGATCCTGATGCACATAGATATTGGTCATGATGCGGCGGCTAAAGGGATTGTTCTTCAGGTCGTAGATCACACGATCCACCTGATCCATCATCCCCTCCTTATACTGGTGCTTCACCCCCATCTGATAACCGTATGCCTTGCCGATGGACCCCTCTTCATCCGCCCACTCGTCCCAGATGTGGCTGTGCAGGTCATGAATATTGTTGGACTTTTGCTGCCAAATCCACAGCATCTCGTCCGTGGCGTTCTTCAGGGCAGTGCGCCGCAGGGTCATGATGGGAAACTCCCTGGACAGATCGTACCGGTTTACCACGCCAAACTTCTTGATGGTATATGCCGGAGCGCCGTCCTCCCAATGGGGGCGCACCTTCTCCCCCTCGGTGCTGGTGCCGTTCTCCAGAATGTCCCGACACATATTGATAAATAGATTGTCCGCTACGCTCATTGTCCCTCTTTCTCCTTGTTATCTCGTCACCCGTTCACAGCCACGGGCCGCTCAAATATTCCTCTCCCACTTGTCACACAGCGAGTTAATCTGATCCGCTAACTTGGCCTGATCCTTGTTGGCCCAGCCGTCGCACTTGGCGATCATTGCCACCAGGCGCTGGCCTGCGGCTACCAGACGGGCAAATACGCCGGTGGCCGCCGCAGCCCTCTTCTTGACGGGTACGGGCTCCGCCTCGTAAGTAAATTTATTGGCAATCAGATCAAACTCCGAACCGCTGTAGGGCGCATAAGCCCTCTGTCCGTGCTCGATCTTCAGACATTCCACAAAGTTCATGCACACGCTGTCTTCGCCGTGTACCACAAAAACCTTTTTGGGTTTTTCCTCAAAGGCATTCACCCATTCCAGCAGCCCGTCCTTGTCCGCATGGCCGCTCATGCCCACCAGCTTTTTGATGGATGCCCGCACCTCAATGGGCTCGCCGAAGAGCTTAACCTCCTTGGCCCCCTCCACAATGGCACGGCCCAGGGTTCCCACGGCCTGATAACCCACAAAGAGGATCGTGGACTCCGGACGCCACAGATTATGTTTTAAATGATGGCGGATACGTCCTGCCTCACACATGCCGGAGGCGGAGATGATCACCTTGGGCGTGGTGTTAAAATTGATGGCTATGGATTCGTCGCTGGTGATGGACAGGCGTAATCCCGCAAAGGACAGAGGATTAATGCCCTCCTTCACATATTCCAGAGCCTCCCCGTCGAAGCACTCCAGACGGTTCTCCTGGAAAATATTGGTGGCCTCCACCGCCAGGGGACTGTCTACATATACAGGAAAATCCTCATGTCCCTTCACCAGGCGGCCCACCTTAACTTGCCGCAGAAAATACAGCAGTTCCTGGGTACGCCCCACCGCGAAGGAGGGAATCACCACATTACCCCCTCTGTCAAAGGTCTCCTGCAGGATCTGGGCCAGCGCCGCCACATAGTCCAGTTTATCCTTGCCGTGATACCGATCCCCATAAGTGGACTCCATAATGACATAGTCCGCCTCCCGGGTGTGGTGGGGATCCCTGAGCAACGGCAGGTCTTTATTGCCGATATCTCCCGAAAATACAAGCTTGCGGGTGGTGCCATTCTCCGTCAGCCATACCTCTATACTTGCGGATCCCAGCAGATGCCCTATGTCCGTAAAACGAATCTTTATATTCTCGGTGATCTGGATCTCCGTGTCGTAACCGCAGGCTACAATACGCTTGATACAGCCCTCCGCATCCTCCATGGTGTAGAGGGGATCCATGGCGGGCTGGGACGCGCTCCTCTTGGCCTTGCGGTTCTTCCACTCCGCCTCGGCCATCTGGATATGGGCACAGTCACGGAGCATGATACTGCACAGATCCGCCGTGGCATGGGTCATATAGATCTGCCCCCGAAAGCCCTTGGCATACAAGAGGGGCAGCAGGCCGGAATGATCGATATGGGCATGGGTCAGAAACACATAGTCAATCAGCGCCTCATCCACAGGCAGGGGCATATTCTCAAACACATTGACCCCCTGCTCCATGCCGTAATCCACCAGAATATGCTTACCGTCTACCTCCAGGTAATGACAGCTCCCCGTCACTTCATGGTCCGCACCTATAAACATTAGCTTCATAGTCCCATCCTCCTATCGTATTTTTGTTTTGCAGCTGCCTGGGGCCTGCGGATGATCCCGCCCGCATGGCGCCACCCTTTTAGGAACATTGTACCATATTTCCCCTCCAATCACAAATGATATTTCAAATACCGTCAATATCTCCCAGACTGCAAATGCCCGCTGCCAGTGTCCCAATCCTTGAAGAGCATTATCTACTGCGTCAACTTTCTATTCTCCGTCCCCAAATTATAAGGGCAGATATCCCTGCATTTATGGCAGGAAATCACCCAAGTCTTCCGGCTCTCATCGTCTCCAAACGCATAGTCCCAGCAGGCGCCCTGGTTCAGGTCAGTGTTATCTAAGGCATGAATGGGGCAGACTTCCACGCATCTATTGCAGTCTGTGCAGATTCGCTCTCTCAGCGGGTCCGCATCCAGCAGAGTGTCGCACAGAACACAGCCCAGCCAGACCATACTCCCAAACTCTGGCGTGATCAGCAGAGAGTGGCGTCCTATGGTTCCCAGTCCCGCCGCCTGGGCGGCATGTTTCTGAGAGATTATGGAGCGATATCTCCCGGTCTTTTCGTCCCAGACACTCTCGTTGGTGGGAATGGGCACCGCGGTGACTCCCCGCCGCTCCAGTTCTATGCAGAGGTCAAGAGCCAGAGCGTCCAGCCTGGGCGTAATGGAGTTCCTGACCCTTGTATAGGGAACCGGCGTCTTACATGCCAGCGTTCCCACCGGGAATCTCATCGCAAAGGATATGACGGATTTCTCTTGAATTATGTGTTTTAGTCTGACCAGAGGAATACCATAAAAATTTCCCCCTGCTCCCAATTATAAAGCAGGGGGAAAGAGAACGCAATGCCTTCTATATTGTCTCCAAAATCTTTACCAAAGCGTCATGGGCCAGGGTGAAGGCTTCCTCCCCCGACAGTTTTTTCCCGATTTTGCCGTCTTTCTCCAAGGAGGAAAAGCCGGTGAAATCCGAGAGATGAGGCTCCAGAGAGAGATACCCACTGTAGCCGTCGGCTTTCAGGCACCTCAGAATCTCCTTAACATTGCCGTCCCCATACCCTGCCGGAACCACGCTGCCATCCTTAAATATGGCATCCTTCACATGGATATAGGCGATATAGGGGTTCAACAGTTCATACGCCTCCAGGGTATCCTGTCCCGCCTGCACGAAGTTGGCAAAGTCAAAAACCGCTTTGAAATGTTCTCCCGCAAAACACTTTAGAATCTCCAGACAGCCCTCCGCCATCTCGCCATAAATTCCCTTTTCATTCTCATGAAGCAAAACGATCCCGCCCGCGGCGGCATAGTCCACAAACTGCCCCAGCCGCTCCATGACCTGCCCTTTATAGACAGCGGCATTCTCCTTAGGCACATAGAAACTAAACATCCGAATATTGGGGGTTTCCATAATATGTGCCAACTCCACGGTATGCTTAAACAACTCCATGTGAGGAGCAAAATCCTCCGTGATTCCGATTTTTCCGATGGGAGAGCCCACGGCAGATAGGGCAAATCCTCTGTCCTCCAAGCGTTTCCTGATCTCCTTCGCCTCTGCGGCGGAGTACTCTACAAAGTTCCTGCCGTCCACTCCCCGCATTTCGATGTAATTCATATGTAATTTTTCCAGCACCTGCATCTGCGTGTCCAGAGACGCGGCGATCTCATCCGCAAATCCTGTCAATGCAATATTCTCAAACATTTTCCCGCTCCTTGTCTAATTCCTATATCTGCCCGGAAATGGCTTTTCCGCACCCGTTTTGTCCACATTAACTTTGTTGGATCCTTTCCGGCCCAAGTCTCGTCCCCCGTCGGTACGCCTCAATAAGTTCCCGTGGTATCAAACACTATACCGCTGTCTGTCTTTTTTCTGGAAGTCGCCCTCTTTTTGTTCAGTTCCCGCAAAAAGAGTTCCTCATCAAAGGGAATCTCCACCATTCTGTCAAGCCAGCTGGACAGATGCATGGCATTGGAGAGGGTAAGGCCGTAAATCCCCTCCGTTCCCTCCGCCACCAGGGGCGTACCGTGAAGAATTTTGCCTGCAAACGCTTTCAGCACTCCCACATGCTGCTCGTTTTGCCCGTCCGTCTCCACCTCCTCCAGCATACACTGGGGCTGGGCAAATCCCTCCTTGGAGGTTTTGCAGAAAATTCTCTCATTTTCACCCAGGCGGTACAGCAAAAGCTTATTGTTTTCACACACCAGCTTTCCCATTTCCAGCGTAATTTCCAGGCGGTTCGTGCCGGGAGTGTCGGCAGTGGTGGTGACAAAGACACCCGTGGCTCCGTTTTCATACTCCAGATAGGCCGTCACATCGTCCTCCACCTCGATGTCATGCCATTTCGCCTCATGGCAGAAAGCCCGTACCCGCACCGGCATACCGCATAGCCACTGTATCAGGTCCAGCTGATGGGGGCACTGGTTCAGCAGCACACCGCCGCCCTCGCCGTCCCAGGTGGCTTTCCAGTCCGCGGCGTCATAATAGATCTGGGTCCGATACCAGTCCGTGATAATCCAGTTCACCCGCTTGATCTGCCCCAGTTCTCCACTGGCAATCATCTCATGCATCTTGCGGTAGACGCAGTTGGTTCTCTGGTTCAGCATAATGGCAAAGACTCTGTCCGATTTTTCCGCCGCCTCATTCATCTCCCGCACCTGTTTGGTGTACACTCCGGCAGGTTTCTCGGTGATGGCATGAAGCCCATGCTCCAGGGCACAGATCACAAGCTCCGGATGCAGATAGTGGGGTGTGGCCACCAGCACCGCGTCACAGGTTCCGCTCTCGATCAGTTCCTTGCCATCGCTGTAGACGGCCACATCCGCCGGGAGTTTTTGTCTGGCCCACTCCCTCCTGGCCTCCTTGATGTCGGCCACAGCCGTCAGCTTCATCTCCGGCACTTTCCCCTCCACAATACATTGCGCATGATTGCTGCCCATGCCGCCGATACCAATAATTCCCAATTTTACCTTATCCCTGCATATCACAGGCTGTGCCTGTGATATTGCGTTGATCGGTAATGGATGGGAAACATCCATACTTACCTTATCCATATCTGCCTCCTTATAAAAGTTTCTCATCCGTACCAGCCTATGCCATGGCCAGACAGACGCTGTTTTTAGTTCCGCATTCCTGCGCTTTGATACATCCGCATCATAACCTGCATGGTATTGGTTACCGAGGCCAAGTCATTCGCATATGGGGTTCCCGTCTCAAGACTGCGGTAAAAATCATCGATGCAGGAAGCATGACCACTGCCCCAGTAAGCTTTCCCCACAGGCCCTTCTGTCTTCAGCAGATAGACTGCCTCTTCGCCCTGTGAATACTTTACCGTCACCCTTTCCTCTTCCACGCGGATGCTCCCCTGTTCGCAGGCAAGTTCTATCTGAACCGGGGCATCTGTGACATAGGCGGTGGTGGCATAAAAGCAAGCCCTTTTTCCTCCGGGAAATTTCAGAAACGCCTCCACCACATCCTCCACCTCCGCCACTTTCCGCAAATGATGGCTGCCCATAGATGCCTCTACCACATCCGGCTCCCCCAGCCACCGAAGCAAAAGATCCAGGGCATGTATGGACTGATTGATCAATGCACCGCCGCCCTCGGTCTTCCAGTTCCCGCGCCAGTCACTGTCCCGATAATAATTTTCATCCCTGTTCCAGGTGACAAAGGCTCTGCCGCCTCTGATCTCCCCCAGTCTTCCCTCCCGCAGCAGTTCGTCCACCTTTTTCGTTGAAGGATTGTATCGGTTCTGGAAACAAATGCCCAGTTTTCCGTTGCTTTGTGTCAGTGCCTGCTCCAACTGCTTAAACTGTCGGATGGAAATAGCCGGAGGCTTCTCCATGAACACGGAGCCGCCGCCCGCTAATACCTCCAGAGCCATGGGGACATGAAGATAGTGAGGAGTACAGATATGTACCACTTGGGGCTCCTTGGCCATCAACATCTCCTTCAGGTTCCCATAGATGCCAGCCCTTCCCTCTCCATATTGCCCGGCCAGTTTTTCTGCGCAGTCCAGCCTGCAGTCTACGAAAGCACAGAGTTCCACCCCTTCCATGGCTCCGAGAACCCGGGCATGTACCTGCGAGATCCCCCCGCACCCTACAATAGCCACTTTTCTTTTCATAAGTCCTCCATAATCAGGTGCATATTGTTCCGCAACAGCTATATCCGTCACTTGACTTTAATCTGTTTTTCTCAGTATATACTGACACCGCGCAAGAAACAATGCATAAATCCTACACTAATATGATGAAATCCGACCTGTAGGTTCCTATAAAATATGGCAGGACAGAAGCCCCCCAGTGTGATACAATGTAAACTGAAAAAGGCAGCGGATCTTTATCCGCCGCCGATATTACCTTGATCCATGGCTCAGAGGAGCAAATCCAACCCCCGGAGGAGCATATTATCATGGAAAACCCTGTTTTTTATCCGGAAGGAACCTCTTCCTTTAGCATCGTCCACAGAAGGGACTACTGCAATGCCCAGATTCCGCCCCATATCCACGATGGAATAGAACTGTATTTGAGCCTGTCTCCCCTGCCCAATGTGCTGCTGGGGAACCAGGTGCTTACCGCGGAACCGGGAACTCTGGTTCTTATCCCGCCTTTTTGCGTACATCGCCTTTTTGATAAGACTGATGTGTTGTACGACCGTTATATCCTCTCAATCAATGCTTCCTGGCTAAGCAGCATCATCCCCCAGGAGAACACCCATTATGCCTATTTGCAGGATTTTGGACATCCCTTGCTGCTTTTCCCTCCTGCCCCTATAATGCACACCCTGCAGGAAAATTTTGAAAGGCTGCTTACCCTGCATGATCACAGCTTTTTCGAGGCGGCCGCATGCTTTCTGGAATGTATGACTTCCGTAGACGCTCTCGTGCAGCACCATCCCGGGAACCAGCCCCATGTCTGTATCTCCACAACCCAGCAGACTGTGGCCGACATTATCCGCTATCTGGATGAACATATTGGGGAAAAGGTGTCACTTCATGATCTGTCCGAGCATTTTTACCTGCATCCCGACTATATTTCCCGCATTTTCAAAAGGCACACCAACACCACTGTGAGCAGCTATATCACCTTGCAGAAAATAGCCCTGGCCCAGCAGCTGCTGTCAGAGGGATTCACGGTAACCCAGGCGCAGCTTATGACCGGCTACTCCAGCTATGCCCATTTCGCCCGCACCTTTAAGCAGCAGACAGGGATACCGCCCGGTGCATACCGCAGCCGAGGCATCTTTTGATCAAAATGCCATTTGGCAGGAGTCTCACCTTGTATCAAGGCTCTCCGCCTATATAATGCCTGTACAGTTCATTTGGGGGTTTCCGGCAGTTCCACCTGCCGCAGCTTTTCCTCCATGGCAAAGAATCGCCCGCCCGGCTGCTGCCCTTTCCACTCCTCCAGGCGCTGCCGGGTATGGTTCTCCACTTCCCGGCGCAGTTCCTGGGCGGACATGCGGGCTGCTCCCTGCCCCCAGATGATCACCTGTTCCAAAGCGTCCGAAGTGGCCACTGTCACCTGATACTTCCTGCCGATCCGATGTACGGTTTTCTCAATATACTGATCCGCAGTCTCCGCCTCCTTGGTGTAGACCACATGAATATTGTGATATTTCTGTACCGTGCCTGGGCTGCCCTTGACCTTGTAAGCGTCATACACCAGGATAAGGGTGTCCTGAATATAGCCCTGGTAATTGCACAGAATGTCCATGAGCCTGGTCCGGGCCCCCTCCACATTGTCCCGGGCCATGTCCCGCAGATCCTCCCAGGCAAAAATAATGTTGTATCCGTCCACCAGAAGATACCTCTCCTGATGCTGGCCCGGCGTCCCCCTATAGACAGGCTCCCTGGCCGGGGAAGAGCTTCTGGCAGGAGCGGCGGGCCTGTTCCAGGGGTTTTTATCCAGCGCCCTTGTTCCATAAGTGCGCAGATAGATCTCCTCGATCTCCTCCTGGCTGATGAAACGCTCTTCCCGGGAAAATGTGCCATCCCGCCCTCCGTCCGCCTGAGACTGCGCCGAAGCGCCCCCACTCCCCCTCGTCCGGGATTGTACCGAAATGTCTCCGCCTCCTCCCACCCGGGAATTTCCGGGTGGGAAATCTCCCTCCTCACCCCCAGGTTGGCCAAACACCTCCGGCAAAAGCTGCCGCAGCTTGTCCCCTGTATCCACATGGGCATAGTTCTCCACCTGCTGCCAGGGCACAATAAAACCCGCCCCATGAGCACAAAACACCGAGTCTGCGGGATTGTCCAAATCACGCTCGGGGTCGTAGCCATGGCTCTCAATAATCTCCTGCTCATTATGACAGGGAGCATAGCCATGGAATCGGCAGGAGAGTCTGCCTCTGCCCCTGGTGTAGGCGTTCACCTCCATCTGATAACCGTTTAATGTGGCCGCCGGAGCCGTTCCCCTGAGTATGCTGCGCTCCCCCAGAGTCTCCGGGGCCTCAAAACTACCGCTCTTTTTCTGGATATCGCTCATGGCCCGCCCCAGATTCTCCGTGGGCACATCCAGCGTATAGGCATACATGGGTTCCAGCAGACGGCTATCCGCCTTCATCAGCCCCTGCCGCAGGGCCCGGTAGGTGGCCTGGCGGAAGTCCCCGCCCTCCGTGTGCTTCAAATGCGCCCTCCCGGCAATCAAAGTAATCCGCATATCCGTTATGACTGAATTGGTCAATACGCCTGTGTGCCGCTTTTCCTCCAAGTGCGTCAGCACCAGCCGCTGCCAGTTTCTGTCCAAATCATCCTCACAGCAGTCCGCCTGCAGCACCAGGCCGCTGCCCGGCTCTCCCGGCTCTAACAGCAGATGCACCTCCGCATAGTGACGCAGCGGCTCGAAATGTCCCACACCCTCCACAGGCCTTGTGATAGTCTCCTGATAGACAATGCTGCCCTCTCCAAAGGACGCCTGCACACCGAAACGCCGGGCAATCAGTTCCTGCAGAATCTCGATCTGCACCTGTCCCATAACCTGGGCATGAATCTCTCCCTCCGCAGGATTCCTGCCCTCCTGCCACAGAATATGCAGCTCCGGGATCTCCTCCTCCAACTGATATAAGTTTTTCAGCATCTTATGCACATCGCAGCCCTCCGGCAGTTCCACCCGGTAACTGAGCACCGGCACCAGGCTGGGCTTCTCCCCGTCGGCCTGGGCGCCCAGTCCCTGACCGCTGTAGGTCCTGCCAAGACCCGTGACGGCGCAGACACATCCCGCCGGGGCCTCGTCCGCCAGCCGGTACCCCGCTCCGGAGTATATTCTGATCTGGTCAATCTTCTCTCCGCCCAGCAATCCCTTCACCTTCAGACTTCCTCCGGTCACTTTCAGATTGGTTAAACGGCTGCCGCCTGCATCCCTCTCGATCTTATAGACTCTGGCTGCCAATTCCTGCCCATAGACCGGATCATAGGTATAGCGGGCGACGCCCTGCAGCAGTTCCTCCACTCCCCACAGTTTTAGCGCCGATCCGAAATAACAGGGAAAAAGCTGCCGTCTGCGGATGGCCTCGCGAATGTCCGGCACGGTCAACCGGCCCTGCTCCAGATAGGTCTCCATCAGTTCCTCACCGCACAGAGCGGCTTTATCCAGCCACTGCTCCCGGGTGAGTTGTTCCACATTTTCCCGCTGTTCTTCTCCCGGTTTCTTCTGTTTTGTATGTTCCGATTGACCCGGTGAGTAATTGTCCGCATCCGCCACTCCCAGAAATGCATCCGCCACGCTGAAATCCACACAATTCTCATCCAACTGCTCCCGCAGTTGTTTCAGCAATGCCTGCGGATCCGTCCCCGGCTGGTCCATCTTGTTGATAAACAGGTAAGTGGGGATTCCATAGCGTTTCAATAGTTTCCACAAAGTCTCCACATGCCCCTGCACACCGTCCGCACCGCTGATCACCAGAATAGCCGCATCCAATACCTGCAGTGTGCGCTCTGTCTCAGCGGAGAAATCCACATGCCCCGGCGTGTCCAGCAGGGTGATTTCCCGGGTCTGACCATCACAGTCAACGCTTATTTGGGCCTGTTTGGAGAAAATGGTAATTCCCCTGGCTTTTTCCAGGGCATGGGTGTCCAGAAAGGCATCCCCGTGATCCACCCGGCCCAGCTTGCGAATCTCCCCGGTCAGGTACAATATTCCCTCCGCCAGCGTAGTCTTGCCCGCATCCACATGGGCCAAAATTCCCATCACCAGTTTTGTACATCCTCTATCATTCATGCCTGTTGCTGCTCCTCTAATTCCGTAATTGTATCCCGCGCCTGGCGGGGCAGATGCTATCCTTTATTTTACAGGAAAAAGATATTTATGTACAGCACAAAAAAGGAAGGCATTGCACAAGTGCCGCTTTGACAATGCCTTCCTTTGAAAATATTTTTCTGCAGGGTATCCCTGCCGCCCGCTAAGCTTCCTGTCCTATGGTCCGAAGATATCTGCGTATGGCCTTTGCCCGGCCTCCCTGTCTGGAAGCCGTCATCTCACGCAATGTACGCTCCCTGGCCTGGCGGCGGAGCCGCAGATGCACAGCCATGGCGACCAGGAAACTTATGAGCAGAAAGGCATAGAAGCTGATGCCTCTGGAAACCAACATGGCCGGTGTGACCATACCGGCCCCGAACACGGTGGTAAACGCGGTCACAAATCCGCCCTCCGCGGGCCCCACGGCGCCGGGCAGAGGCAAGTTGCTGACCGCCAGAGTGAGCAGCGCCTGAAGACCCGCTATCTGAAGCCAGCTGTGCCCCTGGAGGCCGAAAGCAAGATATACCATCCAGGGCACTGAGAACAGCAGCCCCAGCTGAATCAAACACAGAACCAGCACCTGAAAGGCCAGTCCGGGATTGGTCTTTATGCAGTCCGCTCCCTTTGCATACTCCGCCAGCTGATGTTCCAGCCTTTTCCGCAGGGCAGAAGGATTGCGCAGCAGGTGAAGCATTTCCAGGAGCCATAGAATCCCCCCGCAGATCCGGCGGGATACCCCCGGCAGGAACATCACCATGCCCATTCCCACCGTGAGCAGAACCATCATACCCGCTCCGTAGAACAGCAGCAGGCCCATCCCCCCCTGAAACACCCCGGCCCTGGGGCAGAGCAGCCATATACCCCCGCCCCAGATCAATGTTGCGGTCTGATAGCAGGCGGCGATCAACATCATGTTCAGCGCCCCATGAGCTGCGGGAATCCGGTCCTGGCTCATACAATAGATCTGAGCGGGCTGCCCTCCTGTGGCAGAAGGTGTGATGGAACTCACATAAAAACCTACAAAAGAGTAGCCCAGACATCGCCTGTAGGGAACCCGGTGCCCCAGCCGGCCCAGGATCCGGCGGGTACACAGGGCCTCACACCCCACATAACCCAGCATTAATAATAATCCTCCAAAAAGAAAGGGAAGTTTTACCTGCTTCAGGCTCTCCCACAGCAGACCCAGGGGCTGTCCCCGAAACAGTACCGCTCCGGTCACGACCATCATAATCACCAGGAATATACTCCCCAAATATTTCTTCTTTCCCTGTATCATATTAACCTCTTTCCTGCATATCGCAGGCCGAGCCTGCGATACTGCGTTAATACGTATTTGGATGTTTCACATCCAAACTTACCTCTTTCCTGCATATCTGCCACTTATTTGACCCGGCAGGCACTTAACACCCGCCGGAAAATGCCGAATCATCCATCTGGCTCTTACACCAGAATCCCTCCTTCTCCGGCCACCACATCCATCATCCGGTTCAATGTTCCCGCCTGCAGCTGTCTTCTGAGACATTCCATATGATAAGCCGCAGATGATAAACACCCCTTATCCAGCAAAATCTCCTGTATCTCCCCGGCACAATTCTCCGAACTGGCCACCCAGCCGATGCCCTTCTCCACCATCCATCTGGCATTGTTCCGCTCATTCTGTAAGGTGGCAGGCCAGGTAAGGACGGGGACCCTGGCAAAAATTGCCTCAAACAGAGTTATACCGCCGGGCTTGGATACAATCAAATCCGCCTTGGCCATATAGTCCCACACCCGGCCCACATAGCCCTCCACCTGAATGTTTTCCCATCTTCCGCACAGACGCTTATAAAGTCTCCTGTTGCGGCCGGTGATAATGGTGGTGTGGGTATTGGGAATTCGGTCCAGGGCCTCGTAAAAGGCAGTATCCTTTGGCAAAAGTCCCAGTCCCCCTCCCATAATCAGCAATTCTCGCTTTTTTCCCTCGCTGTGACGGGGCAGATGCCTGAATTCGTCTCTGACAGGTATACCCGTGACACACACCAGACGGGGATCTACCCCTCTTTCCGCCATACTCCGGCGTATCTCCCCGCTGGGCACCAGATAACAGTCCGTGTTGCGGTTAATCCATTCCGGATGGGTGCTAACATCCGTAACACATGTTATTAACGGAAGATCCAGCAGAGCGCCGTCCTCGGTGTTGACAGACATCCCCTCCCCCGCCTTCTCCTTGAGCCGTGAAACCAGCTGCGCACACAGCGGATGAGTGGCAATCACCACATCCGGACGCTGACGGGAAAGCAGCTGCGTCAGGCGTTCCATAAACACCCCCTCAAAGGGCGGATGTACATCGGGATGTCCCTTGCCCGTTATTCGGTAATACATATTGAATATATGTCTTCCATGGGTAACCAACAGATTAAAACATTTATAGAGGACACCCGAAAGATTTGGCAGGGCATATGCGGGGAAATCCACCACCTCCACCGACGCGCCCGGACGACTGCCCAACAGCTGCTGCCGCAGGGACTGGGCCGCGCTCCAATGCCCCATGCCAAATTTTCCGGTCAAGATCAAGATATTCATTGCACATTCTCCTTCCATCCGGCTATAGCATAACAACCCTTTCTAAAGTCCGACTGAAGGAAAAACAAAAGAATTTATAAAGAAATATCCAATAAAAATGGGATTAAAAACCGAGATTTTCGCCCACAAGGATCACATGGATCCTCCCCGCATGTCTGGAAAAGCGCGTGGTCAGGAACTGACAGCAAATCGTATCCGGAGATTTACAATCCGCGCAGGATCCGGTAACCTTGCAGGGCGTATTGATAGGAAACCGCTGCGTATTGCAGGTTGCGGCTTCGTTTCGGGCACGGTACACCGCCGCGTCCACATCCTTGCAGATCTTGTTCATGCCCACAATCATAAGCACCTGTCTGGGACCGTAAGCAATGGCGGAAACCCGGTTGGAATTACCGTCTATATTGACCAGAATCCCATCCTGTGTCACCGCATTGCTGCTGGTGAGAAAATAATCCGCGTCATAGACGGCCAGTTCGATCTTACGCTTTTCCTCCGGCGTCTGGGCGGCATCACGATTGTACACGCGGTAATCGCCTTCAATCACCGCCTGCTTCAAGCCGATCTCCTGAATACTCATGGAGCCGCCCCAGCTGACACTGCTGCCCCGAGGAATCAGTTCCAGAGCCTTTTGCAGCGCCTCCTCCTTGGTGGCGGCATAGTATCCTTTCATATTGCGGCTTTCCAGTCCCTTGATAACCGTAGCGGCCAGAAGTTCATTTCTTTTGCCCCTGTTTTCATCCATTGCATTTCCCTCCTATATTTAGATTCTTTACAACCCACCTTTTCCTATATATATCTGTCATTTTTCTTCCTTGCTCAAAGTCCTATGTTTCTACTATTTTTTATAGCAGTTCCTGTCATATTTACTGTTATAACGCCTGTCATAAAGCAATTATGACAGGCGTGTCTTTTACTGCTGTGGAGTTTGCGCGGCTCCCGTCTGCTGGGACAGAATCTCCGTGATCTTCTGAATCAGTTCGTCCTCTTTCAAGCGGAACTTGATTTCCACACGCCGGGAAGCGACCATGTCGATCTCCCCTGTGCCCGCCGCATAGATAGGGCTGCTGTAGGAACGTCCGTTGATGGTCAACATGGACTGCAGCTGCTCAACCTTCGCCTCGCTGAGGCCATTCGACGGATCCAATATATATCTGGCCACCGAACTGGCACGCTCTGAGGACAGATCCATATTGTGCTGATAGCTGCCGGAAGTGTCCGTGTGCCCCTCAATGATAATCTCCGCAATATAGTCCCGGAACTGATCCTGCAGCAGTACGTCCAGATACATGGGAATGATCTCCGTCAGGGTAGCCTTGCTGGCATCCGTCAGGTTAGCGCTGCCATATTTAAACAATACATCAGAGGAAAAGCTGATGGAACCGTTCTGGGCATCCACCTTCATGCTGGAATTATTGAACCTTGATTGCAGCTGTCCGATAATGTCCGTCCTCACTCCCACAATATCCTGTAACTGGCTCCGGGTGGACTCCAACTCTCCCCTGGCCTCGTCGATCTCCAGATAGGCCGCCGCCAGCTGCTCCTTGGTCAGAGCCGCCGCGTCATAAGCCTCCTGGAGCTTTAACAGGGAATCTTCCAGATCATGCTTGGAGGCCTCTATCTCACTGCGGTAATTGTCCAGGTCTACCCTGGCCAGTTCCAGTTCCTCAGATGCTATGTCCAGCTTTTGCTTCGCCGCGTTCAGTTCGATCTGGGTCTGTTCCAAATCTGTTGTTTTCTGCTTATAAATCGCCAGTGTGATGGCGATAATCAGGATAAAGATCAGCAGCAGAGCCGCCATCATGTCCGAATAAGACTGCCAATAGCTGGGTTCCTCAAACGCCTCTCTCTTTCGATATCTCCTCGTCAACTTTCTCTCACACCCTTTCTTTGTCCGAAAAGTATCATTCCGGACAGGTTCTACATGTCATGGGTCTCCGCATAAGTGTACAGCTGGTTGCTGATCTCCTCATTGATGGTGGTACAGGTGGCATCGATCCGCTCTGCCTGTTCCCCCAGCTGCCGGGCCATAGCCTCCTGTCTGTCCATGGTCTCTTCCAGCGCCTTTTGCAGAGAACGGTTAGCCTGCAGCAGTTCTCTGGTGGTATCTGCCATGCTGTGGTAATTGTCAGCATAAGTCTCCTGGGCCTTACATGCCTTCTGCAGGGTGGATCCCAGCCTTTCAAAGTCAGCTCCCAGGGCCTGCTCCATCCGGGCGGTAAACTGCTGTGCCATCCGATCCAGGCTCTCCGCCTGATCCCTGGCCTCACCCTTCAAAAGCTCAATCATCTGCTTCATGGAGTTGGCCATATTGGCCTGGTAGACCAGCATAGCCTTGGTGTTGTCATCCGTATTATTGACCATTGGCTCCACGCACTCCCGGAAAGCCGCCAGAAATTCCTGCAGCTTGTCATAGGCATCCGCCATCAGGCTGCGGTAGGCAAACTGGAATACCAGGGAGAACAAAATGCCATATACCGAGGTATGGAAGGCCACCTTCATGCCGTCCAACAGCGGTCCCACATTGTCCGAAATAGTATAGATATCATTGCCGTTAAAGGAGCCCAGACCGATGGAAAGACCGATAAAAGTACCCAGGATTCCCAGGCCCGTCATGGTGCCGGAAATAGCGGAATTGTAATAATTCATACCCACCTGGTTCAACATATCCTCATTGAGATAGTCCTCAATCTCACAGCGCCCCATCAGACCGTGTTTAGTCTGGAAACTGTTCATTTTTTTCTGATAGCGGTAAAAAGCTTCGTCCAGCACATCGTCCTCAAAAACTTTGCTCTTGGCCCGGTAGGTCTCCCACAGCTTATGGTCGCCGCCGTCATATGCCTTGTAAATCTTGTCCGCCTCATTCAACAGTTTGTCCGTCATACGGTTCAGCCGGAAAAAACTGAAAAAAGAGATCAGAAACAAGATGCCAATCAACAGCAGGAACATCAGATTGATCACCAGGTTGCTGACAGACATGACCTGCCCGGTGAACACTCCGTTTACTATCAGCACGAAGCCCACCACAAACAGATACACCGGCAAAAGCAAATAATACATTCTGTTTTTCATTGGTTTTCCTCCATTCCCCCTCCTTGCAGAAGGGCTATATACAAAACATTTTTCTTATTTTTCCCTATTACGTGAATTTTAGCATATTCCTTTTTTTACCACAAGTAATAAGCGGAAATCTTAAATAAAATTTAGAAATTGTTCATACATTTTAACAAATAAAGTCTATATGTAACATTCCTGTCACATATAGACCTTGATGTCTTTTCCCGGCCCCCCATGCCCTTGGCCGTGGGACCATCTACAATTTTGAAATCTACTTTCCAAAACAGATTCCATTTCCCTGCTATGCTACACGGCTACATCCACATTGTTGCCCTTAAACGCCTCCGCCTGAAGAGATTTAGCGTTCTTCTCGTAGGGATTGTCTTCGTTATACTGGATTTTGGTACTGGTGGTGCCGCCCGCCACATAACTGCGCCCGCACTCCGGGCACACACCCATATGCAACTGCACACTGGCCTGCAATACCTTGCCGTCATTCAGTGCCGCCTTCTTATAAGCATTGGAAACATGTTCCTGCTCATGGGCCATCACCGCCGATCCTGCCGACTGGGGCGAGATATGGGTCGCCGACTTGAAGCTCACCATCTCGTCGGATCCATCCTTATACTTTCTTGATTTGCAGGTCTGGCACTCCGCCCTGCCCACTCTCTTGGCCGCCCGGCTATCCTCGACACCCTTTGCGCCGTCCACTGTCCCTGCAGCGCCTACGGGAAGCATACGCTTGACTCCCTCCGCACTGGCGGCACTGCCTGCCGCACCGCTGACAGAACCATTCATACCATAACTCATACTATAGGGCGTGGCGCTGACTCCCATAACGCTAAGTCCCATCAGACCTCACATCCTTTCCTGCCAAAATATTCCTATATTCAGTATAAGCAACATTTACCCGGTTGTCAACGGTCGATGCGGGACTTTTGACATGATATTTTATACTCTTTTTATATTTTCGTCCATATATGGGCTACATTTTCTTTTATTCCATGCTATCATAAGTTTATGTGAAATCGTCGAGGCCAACGATTCTATCATCAACCACATCCAGTCATTTCACCATATTTCACTCTTATTAATGCAAGCTGCTAGGCGATTGCGAAACTCCCTTTCTGGTTACACTGGATGGACAATGTATACAAAATAAGGGCGACTTGCCACTGCGTCGGAGCCCGTTTTTGTATATATTGACCAGCCACGTCACTTATAGAGAACCTTTCGCAATTGCCTAAATGCAAGTAGTCTATGAAAGGAGCATTTTATGCCAACAGAATCTGTCATCATCGGTCAAAGGCTATGGGACGAAATCACAAAAGCTCTCAGCCTCAATATGACCCACCGACTTCTCCCGGTAATCCGGGAAGCCTACGGAAAGGAATATCCACCTAATACCCCTATACAGCTTCTCTCCACGGTTCATTCCACCTATTTGGACAACCCGTCCCAGAAGCTGTCTTCCAAGTTGATGGACATCTCCGTTCTAGTGGGGGAAACTGATTACTACCACATTGAGAGCCAGATGGACAATGACCACCATATGGTCATCCGTATGATTGCCTATGACCTCCACTTCGCTATCCAGCACAGTACCGCGGAAAACGCTGCCACCAGGGAGATCACCCTGCATTTTCCCCATTCCCTGGTAATCTACCCGCAGCAGAATAGCGCCATCCCCGACAAGCTCCAATGCCGACTGATCTTCCCGGATGGCAGTCAACATATCTACCAGGTTCCCACGGTACGCATACAGACCTACTCTTTGGAGGATATTGGCGAAAAACATCTGGACTTCTTCATCCCCTTTACTTTGCTTCATTTCCGTCCAAGACTGGAAAGTGAGACTGATATTTTACCTGCGGAAGAATTGACAGACTTCATAAAAAGACTTATAGTTATCTTGCAGGCAGAAGTGGAGGAGGGCATCCTGACACAGTTGGAATGCAATGACTACATCAATCTGCTAAATAAGGCTTCCGCGCACATTTTCCACAAATACCCTGCATATCACGAGGAGGTGTTAAAAGTGACAGAACCCTTGATTAAATTACCCAGCGTTGAGTTACGGGAATTAAAAGAAGCCATTGAGCAAAATAAAGAAGAGCTTGTTCAAACTAAAGAGGAGCTCTCTCTCACTAAGGAGGACCTCTCTCTCACTAAGGAGGACCTCTCTCTCACTAAGGAGGACCTCTCTCTCACTAAGGAGGAGCTTGTTCTGGCTAAGAAAGAGCTTTCTCTAAAAAATGCCTATATCAAAGAACTGGAGCAAAAACTGGCGGCACTACAATCCTGACATTTTAAATCCCGTGGAGTCTCTATATGTACTCCACGGGATAATATTAGCGGTATATTTGCTTTTTCAAACCAGCAGAAGGCTTACAGATATTCCCGCAGGTCCTTGATCAGCGTCTCCTCCGCATGGATGATCTTCTCCGTCAGCTTCTTGCTGTCTTGGTCGGCGGCCGGGTACTGGTGCAGATATTTGTACAGGAACTTGACACCCATGTTGCAGCCGTCCGTAACCAGATCCGCCACCACCCGATCCGAGTCCTCGCCTCCCAGTTTCATGTTGGTCTTCATCCAGGACATCATCTTGGCCATGGTTCCCGGCTCTTTGCCGTCATCCTGGCATTTCATCAGATATTGGTGCGTCTCGCTCCCCAACTTGGAATGAGTCTCCTTGCTCTGGATCAACAGATTTTTCAGGTTCTGATCCCTCACATGGTCCATCACATCGTCCAGGGAAGTGATCCCCATCTTAACCCCCGCATTGCACTCTCTGAGCAGTTTGATTGTATCGTCCTCTATCATTTTCACACACTCCTTTACAAAAGATTTAGACTCCGTATCCCTTGGGGGAACGGAATTATCGCAAACAACATTGAAATTTCTGATTCCGGCTCTTGCAAAAACCTTATACACAAGTGCTCAAGTGAATTTTTAATGTGGTTTACTATATATCTGGTAGTGTGTTGCAAAAAATGTAGATTATTCACCTATTAAAATATTGCAATATAAATTCTACTTCCATCCAAAACTGATCATCAATCCGCCCGTGGTTACGATCCCCGCGTCCCCCCGGTGCCGCAGCAGGTGCTCCCGGATCTCCCTCTGCCTGCGGCAGTAGTCCTCGGCCTCAGCCCTGGTCATTCCATGGTTCATGAAACGTCTGACTGTATCTTTCTCCTCTGCTTCCATATCCTCCGTCCAGCCCCTTGTAATTATCAGATCCTGTAGTTTTTCCTCATAGTTCTCCTGGCTGGGACTGATGATATTCACCCTGTCATTCATGCGGCACTGCACCTGTTTTAAACCCAGCTGTTCCATAAGCAGAGGAAGCCGGATACCAATGGCATAGTCACGATCCTGCTTTTCCAGTTCCGTCCTCCACATGGCAGGAAATCCCTCTCTGGCGCAAAGTCTGGCATAATCCATTCCCTGGATATACAGCCCGTCGCTCTCCAGCTCCCTGTTCACGTCGATGCAGGCCACCATACCTCCGGGACGACAGGCATGCCGCATCTTTTCCAGGAACTCTATCGGTCGCCCGATATGCCGCAGCACAGCCTGGCAGATCACCAGATCATAGGCGTCCCGCATATTGCACGCCAGAAAATCTCCTTGTTCCATGACAATTTGCCCTGGTGAAGTAATCCATTCTGCCTGTCCCAAAAGCTTTTGTCCCTCGGCAATGAGGTTTGGGGATAAATCAATCCCCCGATACGTACTGCCCTGGGGCAGCAAAGGCATCAGCATAGATGCCAGAAAACCCAATCCGCAGCCGCAGTCCAGCACCCTCACCGGCTCCCGCAATTGCCAGACCCGCTCTACAAGAAATGTCAGATAATCCTGGTTTACCATGGTCTTGCGGGTACGAAGCAGATAATCCGACCGTTCCTCCCAGTACCCCCTGGTGCCGGATTCTACTGGCAGATATTCCTCCTCCGGCAAGGGCCGCAGCCCCAGCAGCTGATCCACCGATACCTGAAAATACGCCGCCAGTTCCGGCAGCATAGCAATGTCCGGCATAGTGGTACCTGTCTCCCATTTACTCACCGTCTGAAAGGCCACTCCCAGCCGCTCCGCCAGCTGCTGTTGGCTGATCCCCTGCTGTCTGCGCAGTTCAGTGATCCGTAATTGTAAATTTGCCATCTTCTTTCCCTCCATTTTCTGGCAGATAACTTCTGCTCATGAATACCTTACCATATGGCATCCTCCTGCGCCATAACGTGGAACGGGAATAAATTCGCCAGATTCAAATATGCCCGCGGAACAGGCATCGCCGTGGCAAATGCGCTGGAATCCGCGAGAATGGCTGCGGACAAAATCTGCGGGGACAATGATTCCAATGGCGTAGCTCTGTGGCTTGAAAAAATGTCCTTGCGCAGACATTCTGAGCAATCCCCCATGCAGCCACCCATAACAAATTGGACGGAGTTCACATTTAACGCATAAAATCCTGGAGTTTGTTGGACCAGTAATTTGGGGACGCAATGTCCACCCTGGAATTTATCCATATAATAAATCACATTCCATGGCAGATACAACGGCATCCCCAAAATGATACCCCTCGTACCAGTCCTTTACCAAATGCCTCAAACAGGCCGGAATACGACTCACTGGTTTCCATCGCAGGCCCTGCTGACAGAAATCTTTACCCTCTTTCCCTCCTCCTCAATCTCTATAACGCTTTCCGGGTTCACGATATCGCTCAGCCTGCCCAGTGTCTCCCTGCAAATATATTCCAGCCACTGCCTTGGCACGTCACCCTCAAATGCCACCAGAACCATGTCCGTAATCTCACAGCCCATCTGTTTTCTGGCATCCTGAATGTTTCTGACCATATCCCGGGCCAGGCCCTCGGCTTTCAATTCCTCCGTGAGAGTCAGATCCAGCGATACCACAATGCCCCGGCTGCTGGCCACATGCTGTCCGGCCCTGGCCTGGTAACTCACAAGTATGATTTCCGCGTCAAAGCTTTCTTCTCTGTCCTCCATCCGCAGAGCGACCTTATCCTCTGCCATCCGAAACTTTCCGCCTTTGACAGCCTTGATAATCTCCGCCATTCTGTCGGGATATCTGCTGCGGATCTCGTTAAAGTTGGGAGCATATTTCACATCCGCAATATCCCCCACCTGGTCCAGAATCTCCACCCTCTTCACGTTCAATTCCTCCGCGATGATATCCTGAAACTCCTTTATAACGCCATTCCCGGAAGCATCCGGCAGCGCCACCCTCAGACTGCGCAGGGGCTGCCGGTTCTTCACCCGGTTCCTGCTGCGGATGGACCGGGCCAGGTAGATCACCTCCTGCACCAGGGCCACATCCGCCAGCAGCTTCTGGTCCGCATATACCTGGGGCACCTCCGGCCACTTTGCCAGATGTACGGAAACCTCCCCTGTCAAAACCCTGTACATCTTTTCCGAGATAATGGGCGCCACCGGGGCAAACAGTCTGGCAGCGCATACAAGGACATAGTACAGGGTCTGATAAGCGCTCCGCTTATCCTGGGACATGGCGCTGGCCCAGAAGCGCCTTCTGGAACGCCGGATATACCAGTTGGTCAGTCCGTCTACCAAAGACACCAGATATTCCACGTACCGGTTCACCTGATAGGAATCCATATGGGCAGTGATCTGCTGCCTGGTCTCATATAATTTAGCCAGCATCCATTTGTCCAGTTGATTG
Source organism: uncultured Acetatifactor sp. (assembly GCA_910585015.1). GTDB lineage: Bacteria > Bacillota > Clostridia > Lachnospirales > Lachnospiraceae > Acetatifactor. The sequence continues at coordinate 3,756 of CAJUCT010000021.1, read as the reverse complement.
TCTGGCAAAAATCCATCCTGCCCTTCCAGCGGGTTATCCACTGTAGATTCCACACTTCCCTCCGGCCTGAAGCCGTCAATGTTTGCATAGGAAATATAGAAATTACAGGCGTTCCAGTAGGGCAGGATGATCTGCTGGTACGCGTCCTGGATGCCCGACTCATCGAACAGCAGATCGCCGATGAGCATGGCGTTAGTCTGATACAAATAGAGCCGGAAGGCATCCGTCCCGTACTGTTTCATCAGCTGCATGGGGTCCGTGTAATTTTTGGAGGATTTGGCCAGCTTTTTTCCATCCTTTGCCAAAACCGTTCCGTGGACCACGCAGTTTTGAAACGCGGGCTTGTCAAACAGCGCCACGGACAACACATGCAGGTAATAAAACCAGCAGCGGATCTGTCCCGTGTATTCCACGATAAAATCACTGGGGAAATGGGATTCAAACCACTCTTTATTCTCAAAGGGATAGTGCTTCTGGGCAAAGGGCACAGAACCGCTCTCAAACCAGCAGTCCAAAACCTCCGGGACACGCCGCATGGTCTTTCCGCAGCATTTGCACTGAAAAGTAACCTTATCCATATACTGTCTGTGGAGATTGGTCAGACGGATGCCGCTGGCTTCCCGAATCTCCTCCACACTGCCCAGCACCACCCTCGCGCCGCAGTCCTCGCATTCCCAGATGGGGATGGGGGTGCTCCAGTATCTGTTTCTGGAAATGTTCCAGTCCCTGGCGCCGGCCAGCCAGTTTCCAAACCGCCCATGCTTCACGGTTTCCGGCACCCAGTTGATGTCTTCATTGAGCGCTGTCAGACGGTCCTTGATTTTCCCGATATCAAAATACCATGCATCCATGGCCTTGTAGATCAGGGGCCTCTTACAGCGCCAGCAGTGGGGATAATTGTGTTCAATGGTTCCGTCCGCCACCGCTTTCCCGCTCTCATAGAGGTGGCGGATGATTGCGGGATTCATCTCGATGACATTTTTTTCCTGGGCAGGGTCGAAAAAGTCTCTGATTTCCTGAGTGAAACGACCTTTCTCGTCCACGGGATTCACCAGGGGTATCCGATTGTTCTTGCAGGTCCAGTAGTCATCCTCGCCGAATGCGGGCGCGGTATGGACGATGCCCACGCCCTCCTCCGCTCCCACGTATTCCGCGGCGACCACCCGGAACGCGCCCTCCGCTTTTCTGTCCGCAAAATAATCAAACAGCGGCTCATAGGATTTTCCCAGCAGATCAGCTCCCTTACATTCCTTCAAAATCACGGGTTCTTTGCCAAAAATCTTTTCGTAGTTTGCCAGCGTGTTTTTGCAGGCCACATAGACGTTGTCTTTCACCTCCACATAAGCGTAATCCAGTTTCTCCCCCACGGCCAGGCACATGTTGGAGGGCAGGGTCCAGGGCGTGGTGGTCCAGGCCAGGAAGTACACCTGCTTACCGTCCGCCAGTTCCTCCGCCTTAAACCGGGCGATGATCCAACGGTCCTGCCTCAGCCTTGTGGAATCGGACTCCCGGGTGTCGGAGATGGACAGAGAAGTTTCGCAGTGCATACAGTAAGGTGTGACACGATAATCCCTGTAAATGTACCCTTTGTCGTAACACTGCTTAAACGCCCACATCACGCTTTCCATGAAATCCATGTTCATGGTCTTGTATGCCCCGTCATAGTCCACCCAGCGGGCCATCTGCTCCACATATTCTTTCCATGCCTCGTTGTTGCCCGCCACGATCTCGTAGCATTTTTCATTGAATTTCTCGATGCCAAGACTCTTCTCAATCTCGTTTTTATCCGTGATGCCCAGCAGCGTCTCGGCCTGGTTCTCTATGGGAAGCCCGTGGCAGTCCCACCCCCAGACCCGGGGCACACGATATCCCCGCATGGTCCAGTATCTGGCTATCATGTCCTTGATAAAGGACACCAAAACAGTTCCGTGGTGGGGTTTCCCGGTGGGAAACGGCGGTCCGTCGTAGAAAACCACTTCCTCCCCGGTTCGCTGTTCCACGGACTTTTCAAAAATCTTCTCCCTTTTCCAGAAATCCAGCACCTCCTCCTGGATCAGCGCCAATTCCGGCTTGTTTGACAATTCCTCATACTTCATGATAAATCCTCCTATTTTGAGTTTCGAGACTGTTTTGAGTCCCGTCTGTCGCCCGAACAGCGCGGTTTTTCTTTTAAGGAGCAATCCCTTGAGAACAGGAGAATTACAAAAAGCCCCCATCCATTCCAGGATGAGGGCTTGCGCTTCTCAATTTTTACACCACCTGCACGAACATACCACCATATGTCTTCCAAATAACGGTGGAATACCGGCACGACTTACTCACGCACCACACCCGCCAAGCTTGCCGGCCGCGGCATTGCCATTTTCAGTCTGCAACTCCAGAGTGATTTTCGTACTTTACCTTCCTTGCCAGTTCTCAGCTGCCCTGACTCTCTGTGAATTCCAGTAAATACTACTTGCCTCTTTCAACGTTTTTTTCAGTTTATCCTATGGATGAGGTGTTTGTCAATAGAAAATTTATGAATCAGTATTGTACCTTATCCTGCGGAACAAACAGCCCTTCCTCTGCCATAGAATAGACAACTGTAGCGTCCCTGAATTTTACGGTAATGGTAAAGTCAAAATCCTCGTCAGGGACAGTATCGTAACCATAGCTGTAACCAATTGTGTAATTATTGGGATTTTGTCCGAGCGGAATCTCTCTTACTGTAATTTCATATCCGGCGAGGATTTTGTGTCCGTATTCATCGTAAACATAATTTCCGCTGTCATTTGTCTGAAAAGAATCTTTAACGCTTACACTGAGAGGTTTATCCGTCATTTGCGTAATGTGAAGAACAAACGCCTGATTGAGATACCCTGTTTTAGAGTATTGAAATTCTGTTTCCAACTTTATGTTTTCGGAAACCGCAGGAGCACCCCAAATGAAAAGCATAAATGCTGTGCTTCCAATGAGTGCTGCGGCCGCGGCAAAGGAAAGCAGTATGGTCAGTATCCGTTTGCGCCGCATCTTCCTTTTCAAAGTCTTTAAGGGACTGGCTTCATTCACATATTTACCAGAAATCGTTCTACCCATATCCGCTAATTCTGTTGATTTTTTCAGTTTTGCTAATTCTTCCCGACATGATGCGCAGTTTTCCAGGTGTTCTGCCACAAACGAAGCAGTATCGCCGCTTACCATATTTTCAACATAGAGCGGAAGAATGTCCCGAATAATATTGCATTCATTTCTCATGTTCCGAATCCCCCATTCTTTCCTTTATCATATTTAGCGCACGGTGATAGGTGACACAGGCCCAATTTTCAGTCCGGTGAAACATCTGCCCGAGTTCCTTAAAGCTCAATTCCGCAAAGACCCTCCACATAAAAACCTCTTTGTAAGGTTCTTTTATGTCATGCAGCAGCCTTCGTATCTGCCGGGCTTCATCACTTTGGATAAGCTTTTCCTCAACTGTTTCGCCGTCATCCGGCATCTCTGAAAACTCTCTATCCGGAAGGGCAGTTTGTTTCGCCGATTTTTTAAGATATGAATAGTAGCCGTTTTTGGCGATCTGGCACAGCCACACGCGGATATGACAATCCCCGCAGAATTTTTCTATGTCACGCATGGCCTTAAAAAATGCTTCGCTCGTTATTTCTTCGGCTATGTGCTCGTTATTGGAAAGTCTGCGAATATACAGGAAAACATCATTGAAATATGTTTTACCTGAATCCGTGAAACTCATTGTTTTTATATGCCAATCTACAATCAGATTGG
>CAJUCT010000020.1 GCA_910585015.1 uncultured Acetatifactor sp. | reverse complement strand
ATTTAGCGGAAAAATATTTTAGCACTTGCTGCCGCGTAAGCGGCTTGGTACAATAAATCGCATATAAAGAGGTAGTTTGCGCCAACATTGGAAGTTGATAAATGACGGCTTTTCATGTTTTTTTGTTTAAGCTTAGCCAAGTTAGGTATGCAAGATGATGAAAGGCATATTGCTATAAAAAATTAGGTAAAAAGTTCCGATTTATGATAATAAAATTGCGCTCATGCGGAAGATTATCAATTAGGAGAGGGTATATGAGTAGAAGTTATAAACGAGTGCCATGTTGTAAGGATCACAATAAAGGAGCAAAGAAATATGCTAACAGATATGTGCGGAGAAATCATGTGGCAGTTCCCTCTGGAATGGCATATAAAAAGCTGTTTTGCTCTTGGAATATTTGTGATTATAAATTTCTAGAATCATTTTCCTCTTATAAGAAGGAGGTTCTTAAATATAGGCATAGAAATAATTATGGGAAATATTCAGATAAAGAATTATATAGGATGTGGTATAAATATTACAAAATGAAATAGAGAAAATGCAACAATTTCCGTTGGCAGCAGCAGAATATGGTTCGGGTCAGCGAGCCTTTCCGGGCGGACTATCTCAACCGGGTGCTATACAAATGTCCTCACTGTCTGACGGAGGGCAGGATGCGGGGCAGGGGCAGCAGATTGACCTGCGAGAACTGCGGAAAAACCTATGAACTTACGGAATATGGCTATCTGCGGGGCGTGGATATGACTTCGGAGGAAGAACATTTCACACATGTGCCTGACTGGTATCGCTGGGAGCGGGAATGTGTACGTCAGGAATTGCTGGAGGGCAGTTATCATTTGCAGGTGCCTGTGGACATCTGTATGCTGGTGGACAGCAGATGCATCTACCGGGTGGGCGGCGGTGTGCTGGAGCATACTGCGGAGGGATTTCGTCTCACAGGGTGCCAGGGACAGCTGGACTATGCGCAGAAGCCCTCCGCATCCTACAGCCTGTATGCGGATTATTATTGGTACGAGCTGGGGGATATGATTTGTATCGGAGACCATCGGGCGCTGTATTATTGCTTTCCCCAAAACGGTGCTGATGTGGCGGCCAAAACCCGGCTGGCCGCGGAGGAACTATACCAAATGAAGAGGCGGAACGAAGGTCTGGTCCGCAAAGAAAAAGGATAGATTAGGAGATATTATGACAAATCAGGTATACCAGTTACTGGAAGATTATATGTTATCCTGCATGGGGGACAGCGCCCACGACAAGGAGCATATCTATCGGGTGCTGTACAGCGCTCTGGAGATTGCCAAAGAGGAGAGAGATGTGGATTATGACATTTTGATCTGTGCCTGCCTGCTTCACGACATAGGCCGCAGGGAGCAGTTTGAGAACCCGTCTCTCTGTCACGCCCAGGTGGGAGCGGAAAAGGCATATCGCTTTTTGGTGGAGCAGGGCTTTGCGGAAAGCTTTGCCGCCAAAGTCCGGCACTGCATTCTGGCCCACCGATACCGCAGCAACAATGAGCCGGAGACCGTGGAGGCCAAGATCCTGTTTGACGCTGACAAGCTGGATGTGACGGGGGCTATCGGCATCGCCCGGACGCTCTTTTACAAGGGGCAGGTGTCGGAGCCGCTGTACAATGTGGATGAGGAAGGAAGGGTGCAGGACGGCACCGTGGACACAAGCCCTTCATTTTTCCAGGAATACAAATTTAAGCTGGAAAATATCTATTCTCATTTTTATACGAAAAAAGGCGCAAAGATGGCCCAGGCACGTAGACAGGCGGCTGTAAACTACTATGAAAGTCTGCTGAATGAGGTGCGTCCTATCTATGAGAGGGGCAGGCTGGAGTTGGCAAAGCTGCGGCAGGAATAACAATAAAAAGACCATAAATTCTATGAAATTTTTGTGATATCTATAGACTATTTAAAAAGCCGGGGGTAAAATGATTTCCAGATATTTACCCGGCTTGCTATGTGCTGCGCAGCCGAATAAGCATATACATATATACAGCGGCACAGAAACGAGGTAGTCAGATATGAAGTCTGTTTTAAAGTGGTTAAAAAAGCATAAAAAGCTCTGCATTTTCCTGGTGATTTTTATCATTCTTGGAATCCTGATCGGAAAGTTTATCATCAGTGTACAGGAGGCGGCGGAGACCATGTTGAGCATGATGACTCAGCAGGAGACAGCGACCATAGAGTACCGCTCCTTAGTGGAAAGCGTGTCCGCTACCGGCTCTGTCATAAGCGCGGACAGCAAGAGCGTGGCGGCGGAGGTGACAGGGGTTAAATCCCTCAGTGTGCCGGTGCAGGTGGGAGACATGGTAAAGGAAGGGGATTTGCTGTGTTTGTTGGACACGGCGGATCTGGAGGAGAATCTGGCCAACGCCGAACTTTCTCTGAGTGTGGCTCAGAGGAGGACGCAGTTGGATCTTGACTCCGCCCAGCGCAATCTGACGGAGGCGGGGATCTCCGTCCAGGTTGATCTCTCCCGGATGGAGGAGCAGGTGGCCAGCGCCTTGAGAAGCTATGAGGAAGCCAAGGAGACTATGAACAGGGCGGGATCCAGCTACGGTAACGCCGATAACAACAGCCAGGAGATTCGGAAAGCGCTGGAGGGATACCAGACACAGCTGGCCAGGGTGCATGAGCAGCTGAACGGGCAGTCCACCGTGTCCGGCAGTGACGCCTCCGACAGGGCGGCATTGGAAGCGGAGGCCCAGCGCCTGGAGCAGCTGATCACGGAGTGCCAGATGAAATACAGCACTGCCCAGGAGACGGCGCGGGGGCTGAAATCCGCTTATGACCAGGCGGTTGCGGCGGTGAACAGTGCCTATGACGCTTATAACCGGCTGCTGCAGAGCCAGGAGGATGCCATACGCAACGGCGGCAGCACTTTGCTGAGCAGGCAGGACAGTGTTGCTTCCAGCCGTTTAAACGCTTCCACGTCAGGCATGTCGGACCAGCAGCAGATTGACCGCTACCAGGAGCAGATAGCAGCCTGCACGGTGACGGCTCCCATCTCCGGCGTGGTGACGGCAGTCAATCTGGAGACCGGGGACAATTACAACGGCGGTGCCATTGTGACCATTGAAGATATCAGCAGCTACGAAGTTACCGTGGAGATCGATGAGTATGACATCAGCAAGATTAAGGAAGGTCAGAAAGTTGTCATCAAGACCAACGGCACAGGGGATCTGGAACTGGAGGGAAAAGTGATTTCCGTCGCTCCCCGGGCAACTGCGGGATCCGGCGTGACCTATACGGTAAAGACCAGCATTGACACACCCTGCGAGGATCTGCGCATGGATATGACCGCCAAGCTGAGCATTATAATCAGCAGCAGGGAGAATGTACTGACCGTGCCCTATGCGGCGGTGCAGACTGCGGAGGACGGAAGCTTCTATGTGGAAGTGGTGGATGAAAATGCCGGGGCGGCAGAGATGCCCGGCGATGGCTCCCAGGGCCAGGTTCCCCAGGGTAATGCGCCCGGAACAGACGGGCAGGCTGGCCAGGGAAGTCCTGCGGGAGGAGGGCAGACAATGGGAGACGTACAGCCGATGGTTCAGGGAGCTCCTGGCGGCAATGCCGCCCTGCCCAATGCCCTGCCAACCCGTCGAATCCCTGTGACCAAGGGCATAGAGAGTGATTATTACGTGGAAATCTCCGGCGAGGGGATTGAGGAAGGGCTGGAGGTTGTGGTGCCGGCGGACAACGGCATGGACGACCTGAACAGACTGCTTCAGCAGATGGGCCCCATGGGAGGGTTTTGATGAGCAGGCGGGCAGTGATTGAGCTGGAGGACATCTATAAGCGTTTCTATATCGGGACTTCCAACGAACTTACGGTGTTGAACGGCATCAATCTGACCATATATGAAGGAGAATTCGTGGCAGTGGTAGGGGCCTCGGGCTCCGGCAAATCCACGCTGATGAATATTATTGGCGCCCTGGATCGTCCCACCCAGGGGCGGTACCGCTTAGACGGCGTGGATATGATAGCGGCAAAGGACAGGGAGTTGTCCGGCATCCGTAATCGGAAGATCGGTTTTGTGTTTCAGACCTACAATCTGATCGCCAAGACCAATGCGCTGAAAAATGTGGAGATGCCCATGCTCTACGGGGGTGTCACGGGCAGAAGGCGAGTGGAACGGGCCAAGGAACTGCTGGCCATGGTGGGCATGGAGGACCGGATGAAGCATCTGCCGGAGGAGTTGTCCGGCGGACAGAAACAGCGTGTAGCCATTGCCAGAGCCATGGGCAATGATCCGGCCATCATTCTGGCGGACGAACCCACCGGAGCGCTGGACTCCACCACCGGGCGCATGGTGATGGACTTGTTCCACAAGCTGCACAAGGAACAGGGCAAGACTATCGTGCTGATTACTCACTCCCCGGAATTGGCGGAGGAGACGGAGCGGCTGGTGACCATCAAGGACGGCTCTATCATAGGGGAAAGGCAGGGAACTGGCGTATGATGATGTTCTATGAAAATGTGCGGCTGGCGCTGTTTAGCCTGAAGGCCAACAAGATGCGGGCCCTGCTGACCATGCTGGGAATTATCATCGGCATCTCTTCGGTGATTGCCATTATGACTGTAGGCCAGTCCCTGACTTATACTATGACGGAATCCATGAGCGCTATGGGCGTCAACAATATCACCGTGGCGCTGCAGCAGAAGCCCCAGGAGGAAGAGACCACAGAGGAGGGCATGGCTTTTGGCGGCGGCGTGGGCAGAGTCATGGCGCAGGAAGAGGACTATTTCACCAGGGAGATGCTGGAGAATTACTGTGAGACCTATGCGGGCAGCGTGGCGGGGATCTCTGTCACGGAGGGCCTGGGGCAGAGCAAGCTGCAGGAGAAGGGCCTATATGCCAATGTATATATCACGGGCACCAGCTTGGGCTATTTTCTGGCCAATGACCTGGAACTGCTGGACGGAAGGTATTTCAGTCAGGCGGAGATGGATGAAGGACGCAAGGTCGCCATGGTGTCGAATATCGTGGTGGACAATATGTTTGGCGGAGATATGGATAAGGCCATTGGCAGTATGCTCCAGGTGAATCTGGGGGATAAATATTACGACTTTGCGGTGATAGGGGTCTATGAGTATGAGCAGTCGGCCATGGGTATGTCCCTGGTGTCGGAGAAAGACACCCAGACAGACTTTTATATACCGCTGAAGACGGCCCAGGAAATCAGTCATTCCCAGGGTTTTGCACAGTTCACCGTGATCATCGGGGACGGGGTGGACAGCGATGCCTTTGCGGATACCACAGCGAACTTTTTTGCCCCATATTACCGCAACAACCGGGATTTTCAGCCCATGGCATTCAGCATGGCCTCCATGGTGGAGATTATGGCAGATATGATGTCCACCGTCACCACGGCCATCGCCGTGATTGCAGGCATTGCACTGCTGGTGGGCGGTATCGGCGTCATGAATATCATGCTGGTATCCATCACCGAGCGGACCCGAGAAATCGGTACACGGAAGGCCCTGGGGGCGCCTAACAGCGCTATCCGGCTGCAATTTATCATTGAGTCCATCGTCATCTGCCTGATCGGCGGTATGATTGGCATTGCACTGGGGGTGGTTCTGGGCATGAGTGCGGCGAAGCTGCTGGGTGCGGCGGCCACGCCCTCCGTGGGAAGCATTCTGCTGTCGCTGGGCTTTTCCATGGCAATCGGGATATTTTTCGGGTACTACCCCGCCAACAAGGCGGCTAAGATGGATCCCATTGAGGCACTGCGGTACGAGTGATGATATTTTATCGGCATCGGCCCATACAGTGCCCATAGAAATTACTGACCGTGAAGAGGGCAGGAATTTCTATGCCGGAAATGGTACTGTAGGGGCGGATGCGGAACTCTTAGACAGCATCAGCCCATACAGTGCCCATAGAAATTACTGACCGTGAAGAGGGCAGGAATTTCTATGCCGGAAATGGTACTGTAGGGGCGGATGCGGAACTCTTAATAGGAGAAAGAAAATGGCATATAAATTGGCAATATTTGACTTGGATGGTACGATTCTCGATACTTTGGAAGATCTGGCGGACGCAATGAATTATGCGCTGGGGGAGCATGGTTATCCGGGGCGGACCATAGAGGAAGTAAGGCGTTTTGTGGGCAATGGCATCCGCAAACTGATAGAGAGGGCGGTTCCGGCCGGTTTGGCAAAAGAGGAAATCGACAGGGTGCATGAGACCTTTTCGGCTTATTACCAGCAGCACTGCGCGGACAAGACCAGGCCCTACGAGGGAGTCCTGCCGCTCCTTGAGCGCCTGCGGGCGGCGGGCTGTCTTACGGCGGTGGTCTCCAACAAGGCGGATGCCGCCGTGCAGCCCCTGTGCCGGCGCTATTACAATGGTCTGTTTGACTATGCCGTGGGAGAGCGCACGGGTATCCGCCGCAAGCCGGATCCGGACTCTGTACAGGAGGTGCTGCGCCGCCTGCAGGTGGAAGCGGCGGATGCCGTATACATCGGAGATTCGGAGGTGGATATTCAGACGGCGAAAAACGCAGGCTTAGACAGTATTATTGTCACCTGGGGCTTTCGGGACAGGGACTATCTGGAGAGCCAGGGCGGACGGCGTTTTGTGGACCGACCGGAAGAGATCGAACAGATTATTTTATAAACTGTAGATTTCTTCGCTGCCTATTTTCATTTTCTCATAAATGTGGTATACTATCTGCCAAAAGATACAGGCTATAAAGGCCGGTGACAGGAGGACATATCAATGGGCAACAAATACGCTGGTACACAGACCGAGAAGAACCTGGAGGCAGCTTTTGCCGGGGAATCCCAGGCGCGCAACAAGTATACCTATTTTGCCTCGGTGGCAAAGAAGGAAGGGTACGAGCAGATTTCGTCTTTGTTCTTAAAGACGGCTGACAATGAGAAAGAACATGCCAAGATGTGGTTCAAGGAACTGCAGGGGCTTGGTAATACGGCGGAGAATCTGGAGGCGGCTGCCGGCGGAGAAAATTATGAGTGGACAGATATGTATGAGGAGTTTGCGCAGACGGCGGAGAAGGAAGGCTTTCCGGAACTGGCAGCCAAGTTCCGCATGGTGGGTGAGATTGAGAAGCATCATGAGGAGCGCTACCGCAAGCTGCTTCAGAATGTGGAGACGGCGGCGGTGTTTGCCAAGAGTGAGGTAAAGGTGTGGGAGTGCCGTAACTGCGGTCATATCGTGGTGGGAACGAATGCGCCTGAGGTTTGTCCGGTATGTAATCATCCCCAAAGTTACTTCGAGGTACATGCAGAGAATTATTAAGAGATAAAGGCAGGACAGCCTCCGGGGTTATCTCCGGCAGGCTGTTCTTTCTGTAAATTGCAAAGTACAGCCCACGCAAAGCCAAATGGGTGCGGCAAAGGGGCAGGTTTCGGACGGCAGGAAGGAAAAAAGAGGGACCAGGGAGGATATACATGGCTATGACGACGCAAAACAGCAAACGTATTACATGGATTGACGGGCTTAAGGGGATCGCCTGTCTGCTGATTTTTACCCACCATTTCTCCCTTGAATATTTTAACGGGGCATATTTTGGAGATATAATGGAATCCAAGCTGCCGTTTCAGCTGGATATTCGTCTGTCCTACGAGCCCTATGGCATATTGACCAACGGTAACTTCTGGGTCTGCGTCTTTGTCACATTGGCAGCCTTTCTCACAGCGGTCAGTGTGCTGCGCGCCATTGACGGCACTCACAGCGCCGGGGCGCGGCAGAAGGACTGGCAGGAAAAACTCTCCGGCATGATCGTCAAGCGTTATGTCCGCCTGGCGGTTCCCTGTGGTATTGCAGGAATATTGTACTGGGTGCTGCGGCAATGTCTGGTGCCGCATTTTGAGTGTTATCGCGGCTTGGAAAATCTTCTGACATTTGAGCAGATGCTGTGGCATACCTTTGTGAAAATGTGGATTGTGCCGGACCAGGAGGCACTGGGGCCGTATTGGATGCTTTATATTATATTTTGGGGCACATTTATTTCGATTATACTGGCTTTGGCCACAAGGTATTCCAAGAGATGGGTGCTGCCTTTCTTCTTCCTGATTGCGTCGATGCTCCTATGGGCAAAGGACGAATATTATCTGTGCGTTGTGGCGGGTGTGCTGTTGGCGTGGATCATGAACAGCGGTGTACTGGCGGATAATAGACGCAACAGATGGCTGGCCCTGATTCCGTTGGCAGCGGGTCTGTATCTGGGCGGCTATCCCAGCTATGCCCAGCCGGTATTTTTCTACCGCTGTCTGGGCAGGCTCTGCCAACACATTTTTGCCGGTAAGGGAATTGCCACCTATCATGTGCTGGCAGCGGCGCTGTTGATTCTGGGGATTATTATGTGCAAGCCCGTGCAGAGAGGGCTTTCGGTGAAGCCTTTGCGATGGCTGGGGTCCGTATCCATGGGTGTATTTGTGCTTCATGTCACCGTGATGCAGTTCGTGGGCCGTCCGCTGCAAAATATGTTTCTGGGAATGGGCATGAGTTATCCTTTGATGGTGCTGGTGGTCTATCTGATCCTGATGGTCTTGCTGCTATTGCTGGCATGGGGGTTCCACAACACGGTGGAGCGGCTGCAGGAAAAGCTGCTTTCCCGGTTCTGATTATGTTTGAACAATTATAATCTTCTTATTTGAGGCACAAGTCGGAGTAGTATTTATGCCATAACCGTTCTTATCACGGCATAATCTGGTTCATTTTGGGGCATATTGATACTGCAGATGAGAGTGTGAGCAACGGAGTATGCGGAACTCAAACAGCATACTTGCGAACAACGCGCTGATCAATATATGGACGCTGGAAGCGGCCATATATCCATTACTCGGCGTGTGTGTTGGGAGGGAGTATGCGGAACTTAAATAGGAGGAATCTTACATGGGCAACAAGTATGCAGGTACACAGACGGAAGATAATCTGAAGGCAGCATTTGCGGGGGAGTCCCAGGCGTACACAAAGTACACCCACTTTGCCGCATCGGCCAGGAAGCAGGGCTATGAGCAGATTGCAGCCATATTTCAGGAGACCGCCAACAACGAGAAGGAACATGCCAAGCTGTGGCTGGAAGCGCTGCAGGATATAGGCAGCACCGACAAAAACCTGGCTGTTGCGGCCGACGGTGAGAACTTTGAGTGGACTGAAATGTACGACGAGTTTGCCAAGACAGCGGAGAAAGAAGGGTTTCCCGAATTGGCAGCGAAGTTCCGCCTGGTGGCCGAAGTGGAAAAGCATCACGAGGATAGATACCGCGCTTTGCTCCAGAATGTGGAGACGGCGGCAGTGTTTGAGAAGAGCGAAGTGAAGGTGTGGGTGTGCCGTAACTGCGGTCATATCGTGGTGGGAACCGGTGCGCCGGAGGTATGCCCTGTATGCCTTTACCCCAAGGCTTATTTTGAGATATATGCCGAGAATTATTAAGGAACGGGAAAGCTGATATTTCTATCAAAAAAACGAGAGTGGACAACATGGACAAGACAATGGAAAATCCGCTTTGCGAATGGTCCGTTGTCGTGGGGAGGGGCGATATGCCGCTGCGACAAGGCCCGCATTTGTCCTTGCTGTCTGCTTTTTGTTGTCTGAGAGACGATACGGCTTGCCATTGCTGCGGTGGGCAGATGGCCCGGATTGGCAGCCGGCGCAATCTAAATGTTACATAATGCACGTGGAATGCGGTTCTCTTTGGCATGGGGGTAAGGTAAAATAGTCCCTGCAGACAGAAAGTCCGGATTATGCTCCGGCGGGCCACGAACCAAGCGATGCGCGCTTCTCTTGGGTGAATGCCACAAGGGGCAATATTTATGGCGGGACCATTGACCTTCTAAAATATCTGGAAAACCATGAGGAACAGAGATGACAACCGGTGAAAAGCCAGCCATGCTTCGCAAGCGAAAAAACATAACCCAGGAACAGCTGGCTGAGATATTGGGAGTGTCAAGGCAGTCCGTCTCCAGGTGGGAAATGGATCAGGCGTTTCCTGAGACAGAGAAGCTGATTCGGCTGGCCGGGCTGTTTTCCTGCAGCATAGATTTTCTTCTCAGCGAAGTGCTGGACGAAAAGAAACATATGGCGGCAGGAATTTCAGCGGATAGCTGTGTGGCTTTTATCAGGGAGTGCGGTTACTTTTTCCTGGCAACCTCTGTGGGGGGCTGTCCCCGGATCAGACCCTTTGGCATGATTTATTCGGACAAAGAGATGCTCTATATTGTTACGGACAAGCGGAAAAGTGTTTATTCGGATCTAAAGCAGAATGCCAGGGTGGAGTTGGCAGCTTTTAATCCGGTTACCAGAAAATGGATACGCGTCAGAGGCAATGCGAGCGAGGATGATACATGCGCCAGTCAAGAAATGGCTCTGTCCGCATACCCATCGCTGAGGCAGAAATATCCCAGGGAGCAGGAAACATTCCTGGCAATCTACCAAATACATATTGAGGCCGCCAGCGTCAATTAAACCACATTTTCCCAGATCTGACCGCACTTTGGGCAGAATTTTCTCTGCCGGGAAGGCACTGGAGGGGAAGATGCGGAACTTTAAATAGGAGGAGTAACAAATGGAAAAGCTTTCGAATGAAGCAGCAGCGATTTTGACAGAATGTTTTGGACAGGACACGATCATCTCCCTGGCCACCATGGAAGGTGAGCGGCCCAGTGTGCGCAGGGTCAACGGTTATTATGAAGACGGGGCATTCTATGTGATCACTTATGGACTGTCTGACAAGATGAAGCAGATTGCCCAAAATCCTGTGGTGGGCGTCTGCGGGGACTGGTTCACTGCCCATGGTGTGGGCGTGAATCTGGGTTATTTTGGAAAGGCCGAGAATGCAGAAATGGCAGAGAAACTGCGGAAGGTTTTTGCCGCCTGGATAGATAACGGACACAATAATTTTGAGGATGAAAACACCTGTATCTTGTGTATACGTTTAACGGACGGCGTACTGCTTTACCATGGCACAAGGTATGAAATTGATTTTCGAAAATAGAATGTGTACACAGGCATTTTCCTTTCTCAAATGGATATCCTAATCTTATGGAGACGAAGAAAAACAAGGGAAATGCGAGAAAAATAGACTTTTATGTACTCCTGTTTTTTCTGCTGGCTTTTACGGGCTGGCTGTGGGAGGCGGGGATTTACCTGGTGACAGAGCAGAGTCTGGTCAACAGAGGGGTGTACTATGGTCCTTACCTGCCCATCTACGGCGTGGGCGGGCTTCTGCTATGGTTTTTATTGCAGAAGTTTTATCAGAGGCCCGTTGTGACGTTCCTGCTTTCGGCAGCCATCTGCTCTGTGCTGGAGTATGGCGCCAGCGTCCTGCTGGAATGGAAATGGGGGATGCGCTGGTGGGATTACAGTGAGTATTTTTTGAACCTGAATGGTCGGATATGCCTTTTAGGAGCGGTTTGTTTTGGATTGGGCGGTATGCTGCTCAACTGTTATCTGCTTCCGTACTACATGAGGATGTATCACCGGATCAGGCCCGGATGGCGTATGATCCTCTGCGGCATCCTGCTGGCGGTTTTTATTCTGGATATTACTTATTGCGCGGTAAAGCCCCATACAGGCCAGGGTATAGCGTGGTAAATGTCCCAATATGTGTTGGGATAAATATGGCAAAACCGGGTGCGGCTATATCCGGGAAAGCGGCAAAATTTTTTAACCCCCTGAGAAGATTGGGCTATTCCAAACCTCTCAGGGGGAAATTTGTTTGTACCATTACAGGTTGGCAAACTGGGCCATATATAGATCGTAATAGAATCCTTTTCTTTCCATCAGTTCGGCGGGTGAGCCCTGTTCCGCGATGCCGCCGTTATTGATGACGAATATGCGGTCCGCATTCTGGATGGTGGAGAGCCTGTGGGCGATGACAAAGCTGGTACGCCCTTTCAGCAGGGACTCGATTCCCTTCTGCACCAGTATCTCCGTGTGGGTATCAATGCTGGAGGTGGCCTCGTCAAGAATCAGGACTCTGGGCTGGGACACCATGGTTCTGGCAAAGGCAATCAGCTGTCTCTGGCCTATGGATAGCCCGGCTCCCTGCTCCTTCAACTCCGTATTGTATCCCTTTTCCATTTTCATAATAAACTCATGGGCATTGACGGCCTGGGCGGCGGCGATAATCTCCTCGTCCGTGGCGTCAAGCTTTCCGTAGGCGATATTGTCCCGCACGGTTCCATGAAAAATAAAGTTGTCCTGAGTCATGACTCCCATCTGTTTGCGGAGAGAATCGATCTTCACCTTTTTCAGATCGTATCCGTCAATACGGATGGTTCCCTTCTGAATGTCATAGAATCTGCTGATCAGGTTGACGATGGTAGTCTTGCCTGCGCCCGTTGGGCCTACCAGCGCAATGGTCTCGCCGGGACTGGCGGTAAAGCTTACATGATCCAGAACTTTAGTCTCGTTTTCGGTCCCTTCATCATAGGTAAAAGATACATCTTCAAAAGACACCGTTCCGGTTATCTCGGGGAGTTCTCCCGCGTCGGGGGCGTCCTGGATCTCCGGCTCTGTATCCAGAATATCGAAGACGCGTTCCGCCGCCGACAGATTGGTGACAAGCTGGTTTAAAAAGGTACTCAGGTTGGCTATGGGGTTCCAGAACATGGTGGCATAGGAGCCGAAAGCCACCAGTACGCCCAGGGATATCTCGGGAGCGCCGATCAGTTTTACGCCTACCAGATACAGCATCATGAGGCTGATTCCCCAAGAGGTGTCAATGATCGGGAAAAACAGGTCCGCGGCGCGGCAGGCATGGATAAAGGAGGAGCATTGCTCCTGGGCAAGTTCATTAAACTGATTTCTGGTTTCTTCTTCAGCGTCCAGACTCTGTACCACTCTGATCCCCGCCACGTCCTCATGTACATAGGCATTTACATTGGATGCTTTTTTGCGGACAAGCTGCCATCTCACATGATTGGTCTTTTCCACCAAAAAGATCCCCACTGCCATGAAGGGCAGGGTACACAGGGCGGCCAGGGCCAGCCGCCAGTCCTTGACAAACATGATCACCAGTACCCCGATAATGGTGAGGGTATTGGGGATGATATTGGTGACGGCCTTGGAAAGCACATCCTTAAGGGAATTTACGTCACCGATGATCCTTGCCAGTATCTTTCCGCTGGGGCGGCTGTCAAAAAATGTAAAGGAAAGGGACTGGATATGTTCATATACATCCTCGCGAATGGATAAAATAATCTTATTGGATATATAGGACATTACATATATACGGATTTTCACCATGATTACATACAGGATGTTGACGGCCACCGCAAAGGCAGCCAGGCGAAGCAGTCCGCCCATGTCAAATTCTGCCACATAATCGTCGATGGCGGTTTCTATTAACAGGGGATTATACAGACTGATCCCTACCGTAATGGTCATGGCCACCAGAACCAGGATGACCTCTTTCGTGTAGCCTTTCAGGTATCCCAGCAGTCGGTTTACGATTTTCTTGGCATCCGTTGCCTGTATATGTTCATCTTCACGAAATGAATTTACAGCCAATTATATCACCTCTTTCTGTTCCGGGTATTGAGCCATATATGTGGCGTAATACAGTCCTCTGCGGGCCAGCAGTTCTTCATGGGTGCCCCTTTCGGCGATTCGGCCCTTATCCAGGTATATGATCTCGTCCGCGCCCCGCACCGCGGAAATCCGATGGGCAATAATGATCTTGGAAGAATCGGTTATGGTCTTCAGCATCATCTGGATCTCATGTTCCGTTTCCATGTCCAGGGCGGAAGTGGAATCGTCCAGGACCAAAATGGGACTTTTTTTGGAGAGCGCTCTGGCAATGCTGATCCGCTGTTTCTGACCGCCGGAAAGGCCGACTCCCTTTTCGCCGATCACGGTATTGTACTGCTCATCCATTTTTTCAATGAAACCCTGTGCCTGCGCCATCTTGGCGGCTCTTTTTACCTCCGGCAGTCCCATGGAGTACCGTCTGCCCATTTTGATGTTTTCTTCGATGGTGTCGGAGAAGAGAAAAACATCCTGCATGACCACGGAACTGGTGCTGCGCACCTGGGAAAGTTCCATGCTGCGGATATCCGTGCCGTCAATGGAGATATTTCCCTCACTGGGGTCATAGAACCGCTGCAGAAGATTGATCAGGGAACTCTTTCCGGAGCCTGTGGCGCCCATGACGCCCAGAGTCCTGCCTCTGGGAAGATCAATATCAATTCCCGACAGGATGGTGTTTCCGTCCAGGGTCAGTTCCACATTATCAAATTTCAGATCCCCCTGTATCCGGTCGAGATGTACGGCGTTTTCACTTTGGACAAGCCTGGGCTTTTCGTCGGCAATGGCCTTGATCTTCTTGTAGGAGGCAAAAGAGGAGGACAGCTCGTTTGCCAGTTCGGCAAACATATCCAGAGGCCAAGTACAATCTCTGGAATATTCGACGAAAGCCACCAGGGAACCCAGATCCATTTTACCCCGGATGACCAGGACGCCGCCGAGAATGGCGCAAACCACGGGAAGCACGGCTCCTATGAAATGATAAATGGGATAAAATCTTGCCACGATGCGGGCCTGTTCCATATTTAACTGATAGTAGTGCTTATTGTGCTTCGCGAATTTTTCAATCTCGAATTTTTCCCTGGCGAAAGCTTTTACCGTTCTCACTCCGGCCAGATTCTCTTCGGCCACGGTGGTAAGTCTTGCGTTTTCCTCACTGATGTCCGAGTATACCTTGTCAAATTTCTTCTCCAGAGCAAAGCTCAGTCCGCCGCCGAAGATCATTACCGCCAGGGGCAGCAGTCCCAGCAGGGGACTCAGGGAGAACATACAGTAGAGCACGGAAACGATATAGAGGGTGATCTGTATGATCAGCATTCCCGTCATGCCGAAGGCATCCTTTACTTTGTCCACGTCCTCCTTGAC
The DNA here is from genome assembly GCA_910585015.1 of uncultured Acetatifactor sp. Taxonomy (GTDB): domain Bacteria; phylum Bacillota; class Clostridia; order Lachnospirales; family Lachnospiraceae; genus Acetatifactor. The sequence continues at coordinate 60,243 of CAJUCT010000020.1, read as the reverse complement.
TCTTGCCATCAACTCGCCAGTGTTGGTGTTGTCAAAATAATCCATGGAAAGTGTCTGGAGATGGGCAAACAGATCTTTTCTCATCTCGGTGCCGATGGTCTGGCTGTTCTTGTCAAAAGTAAATTCTTTACAATAGCCGAACAGACTTCTGCCGAATCCCAGCACCACCAGAGCCGCCAGCAGGAAGCCGAATCTGGAGAAATCTCCGCCGACAAAGGATTCGTTGACAATGATTTTGGTGATTTGCGGCGTCAGCATTTCCAGAAGAATCGCCAGGATCAGGCTGACAATGGCAAAGACATAGCTTTTCCAGTATGGAAGTACATAGTGTTTTACTTTTTTCAAATAAATCTCCTCCTAGTTACGTTCCGCATACTCCCGGTTTCACATTGCTTAAAAGCCAAAAAACCCGGACAAACGTTGCCCGGGTTTTAAAAGCGTTGTTCAGATGATCTTTTCACCGAAGTGTAAAAATCATATGTGTGAAACCGAGGTAAGCGTGTTGTTTTTGATACAATGAAGCTTGTTAAAACCTGCGTGTGCATTAAAAGTCATTTTTGCTACCTCACTTTCTTTCATATTATCGGCGGGTGACTGAGCCGCAGACATATATTATTCAACCACATAGTTTGGATGCTGTCAACTGTTTTATGAGAAAATTTAGTCTGTCCTTCCGTTTATACGCGCTGCCGATTAGATTTTCTTTTTGTAGGAAAAGCAAGGTATTGCTAAATCTCCCGGCTTCACATATAATATTAATATCAAAATCAGGAGGTACCGCCTATGCATTCACCTTTAGAGATCGCCAGGAGTTATGTGGAGGTCAGCATACATAAGACACATTTATCCGCCTTTAAGATGATAATTTTGGGCATGTTCGCCGGGTTTTTCATCGGTTTCGCGGGGATCGGGTCCACCACGGCATCCTCCACCGTTGTCAACCCCTCGGTGGCAAAACTGCTGGGAGCGGTGGTGTTTCCCGCGGGCATGGCCATGGTGTTGATCGCCGGAAGTGAACTCTTTACGGGAAATACATTGATTATATTAGCCGTGTTGGAGAAGAAGATCTCGGTGCTTAAAATGCTGAAAAACTGGTTTTTTGTTTTCATCGGCAATTTTCTGGGGGCGGCGCTGGTGGCTGTAGGCGTGGTCTACGGGCATACGCCCAATCTGTTTGGCGGCGATCTGGCAGGCAGTGTGGTGGCGGCAGGCGCTTCCCGGTGTAACCTGAGTTTTTCAGAGGGACTGGTACGGGGAATCCTGTGTAATATTCTGGTTTGTATTGCGGTATGGATGTCCTTTGGGGCCAAGAATATCTCCGGCAAGCTGATGGCCAGTTTCTGGCCCATCATGCTGTTTGTACTCTGCGGATTTGAACACAGTGTGGCGGATATGTATTTCGGCACGGCGGCATTGCTGGCTTCCCGGGAATATGAAATCGCAATGGAAGGACTGACATGGGCACGGTTTTTTACTAACTGTATAATTCCTGTGACATTGGGCAATATCATAGGCGGCGCAGGCATCGTGGGCGGCGGATACTGGCTGGGTTATCTGCGCCATACGCCCCTGAGTCCGGTGTCCAAGGAGGAAGAGCAGGAAGAACTGGATATGGCAGAGGAGTATTATAAATAATTTATAAGTCATGCGGAGCATAGCCTGACGGTAATATGATACACAGGGGGATAGCCATGTACAATATCGGAATTTGCGATGATGAGCAGGCTTTTGCCACAGAACTTGAGGAAATGATCGGGCAGTATGCCCGAGAGAGCGGTACGGAGATCCGCACCACCCTGTTTTGTAATGGCAGGGAGTTGATTGAAAGCGAAAAAATCGAGTTGGATTTGATTTTTCTGGACATTCAAATGGATGTAATGAACGGTCTGGAGGCGGCAAAGCGCATCCGGGCCAAGGATGAGAAAGTGAGCATTATTTTCCTGACTTCCCTGACAAAATACGCGCTGGCAGGCTATGAGTACCAGGCGGTAAACTATATTATCAAGCCCATAAAGTATGTGCGTCTGAAGAGGGAGTTGGACCGGTGGCTGGAGAGTTACCGGCGGGAGGACAGAAAGTATATTCTGGTGACCAATGAGGACGGGCGCCACAGGGTGGACCTGAGTACTCTGCACTATCTGGAAACCTATAACAGGAATGTGAAGTTACATACGGACAGCGGTGATATTATTTCTTACAAAAAGATGAAGGAGTTGGAGGCGGAACTGGAGGATGCCCATTTTATCCGCTGTCATTCCGGCTATCTGGTGAATCTGTTCTTTGTAAAACGGGTGGGCAAGCTGGAGATCATCCTGACGGACGGAGAGACCATACCCATAAGTCAGCCCAAGCGAAAGCTGGTTATGGAGAAGCTGACCGACTATTGGGGGGACAGACTGTAATGGAGACCATAATTTCAATTCTGGACAGTCTGTGTTATGTACTGAACTTTATATATGTTTTTGTTGTCTATAAGGCGATAGCTGTTGTGATTCCCACCAGGAGACACTGGCTGCTGAAAGTGCTGGCCTTTCTGGTACTTTTGAATCTGGCCCCGGTGATTATCTTTTTGAATGACCCATGGAATATTTCCCTGGCTCTGGTGGGATTTGCGGCCCATATATTAATTTTCTATTCGGGAAAATGGGAGAAGAAAGTAACGGCTTTTTTGATCTTTTATCCCACAGTAATAGCCGTTAATTTTCTACAGCAGAATCTGTTCGGCGACCTGTTCTTTGTTGTCCGTCAAGCGTTGTCCCCGAACCATGACTCAGGCGGAAGCCAGAACTGGAGTATGGAAACTTTGCTGCTGAGTACGGCAATCTACACCCTGTCTCAGGCAGTGCGCCTGTTGTTCTGGGTTGGGGCATGGTTTTTTCTGAGAAGATACCGGCAGCAGATCGCTTCAGAGAATATGGAAAAGCAAAGCTGGCTTATTGCGGACGTTGTGATGCTGGTTTCCACCACCGCTATATTTACCACCATATTTTTTATCACCCAGGCCAACTATATCGTATATCCGCTGTGTGTGGTGATTATTCTGGGGAGCCTGGTGGGTGTCTCCCTCATCGCCTATATGAGCCGCGCGGAACAGACGGCCCGTGAAGCCCGGCAGCTTCAGCAGCAGTACGCCTATTATGAGGAGAAGCTGAAGTCGGAGGAGACCGTGCGGAGGCTGTATCACGATATGAAAAATCACCTTCTGCTGCTGGAGAGGCAGGACAGCTTTGAGACCCGGCAGATGGCTGCGAACCTGCGCCGACAGATTGCCGAGTACGAAGATTATATTCATACCGGCAATGCGTTTTTGGATATTATTATCCGGGACAAGGCAAGGCAGGCCAAGGAGGACCAGGTTGAATTTTCTGCGGTGATTCACTTTGAGCAGGGCGGATTTCTGGAACCCATAGATATAAGCACCATTTTTGGCAATGCCCTGGACAATGCCCTGGAGGCCAGCTTAAAGCTGCCCAAGGAGCAGCGTCTGGTCACGGTGAAGGCGGAGTGTGTGCGGGATATGTTGTCTGTGGTGGTGGAAAACAACTGTCTGCCGGGTGAGACGGACTGCGAAAAAACCTCCAAGGAGGATAAGTTTCTGCACGGTTTCGGAATCAGAAATATCCGGCAGGCCGTGGATAAATATGACGGCCAGTGTCTGATCCGGCAGGGGAAGGACTGTTTCCAGTTAAAGATTCTGCTGCCGCTGCCCTAAATTTTTCTTGCATTACCGCTTCGGATATGCTGTTATGCTCTCAAAGCATATATTCTCTTCACTTTTGACAAGGCAATTCACTTTTCAATATATCGGATAATCTATGCATGAAATTCAAAATACAAATTGCAGAGTGGAAATGCCGGTTGATTCCTATATATGATTAGGAGCAGCCGGCTATTTTAGTGCCTGCTCATCTTAAAATATGCAGTCATAATATTAGTTTAAACAATCCCCATTGCAAAATTCAAATAAAAAAGTATTCTAGATTTAGGCGGGGGATATGCGGGACTCTTAATCAGCATATTCCCGGACAGCACACTGATCGACATCAGGGCGCCGAAGCGACCGGATGTTGATCACCTGAATGTGTGGTGGCAGGGGATATGCGGGACTCTTAATTCAGAAGGGAGAAATAAAATGACAATCTTAAAAGCGGCAAACCTAAAAAAGTATTATGGCAAAGACGAAAGCCTGGTGAAGGCGTTGGATAATGTAAACCTGTCTGTGGAAGACGGACAGTTTGTGGCCATCATAGGCACATCGGGCAGTGGAAAGTCCACACTGCTGAATATGCTGGGGGGCCTGGATACCCCCACCTCCGGCAGCGTGACAGTGGAAGACAGGAATATTGAAAAGATGAATGAGGAACAACTCACCGTACTGCGCAGACAGCGGATCGGCTTTATTTTTCAAAACTATAACCTGATCCCTTATCTCACCGCCTATGAAAATATTGTATTGCCCGTGCGTCTGGACGGCAGGACGGAGGATGCAAAGTTCCTGGAGCAGATTGTTCGGTTCCTGGAGTTGGAGGGAAAACTGAAGAACTATCCGAGCCACCTTTCCGGCGGCCAGCAGCAACGGGTGGCCATCGCCAGGGCACTGATCTCCAAGCCGGCCATCATTTTGGCAGATGAGCCCACCGGCAATCTGGACAGCCGTACCAGCGACAAGGTGATTGACCTGCTGAAGATGACCGCCGATAAATTCCGGCAGACCATTGTGATGATCACCCACAACCCGGAGATTGCGGAGAAAGCGGATGTAAGAATCCGTATAGAAGACGGAAAAATCGTGTAAAAGGAACGAGAAAAGAGGGTAATATGAACAGTAAAAAAACGACCAGCAAAATGATATCTTTGATGTCCAGGGAGAGTCTTAAAACCAGCCGTATGCGCAATATCTTCGTGATGATTACCATCGCCCTGGCATCGGCCCTGCTCACGGGGATTCTGGCATTTTCCATGGGCCAGGAGGAGCGGAACAGAAGAGAACTGGCCCACAGGCAGCAGGTGGGTTTCTATAACCTGACAAAGGAGCAGGCAGAGGCTCTGAAAAGGGATGAGCGAATCTCCTATCAGATCCAAGTAAAGACAGGAGTGCTTACAGAAATGGGGAGCTTTGGCCTTATGCCCTACTATGTCAGCGACATGTCTGACGAGATCCGGGTTGGTCAGCTGGAGAGCGGAACGCTGCCAACACAGGACGATGAGGTGGCTGTCTGCGGCGCCATGCTCGGGAAGATGGGCATAGATCCCGAGGTGGGGAGCAAAGTGACTTTTTCCTTTTATGACGGCAGCGCAGAGACCTTTACCGTCTCCGGAATTCTGGCAGGAAGTGATGAGACAAAGCAGTTTTCCGTATTTTTCTCCCGAGGGTATGCGGAGCATGGCAGCCAGCTGGCCGGTCAGCCCTATGAGGTGTATGCGAAATTATCTGACGCAGCCTATCTGTCGGCGCAGGAATGTAAGAATCTGATGTATCAGATTGGCCAGGACCATGGAATAGAGAGGAAATATGTGAATCCCTCCAAAGCCTTTCTGGACTCCCTTGCACCGGACTCCCAGATTGTATTGCTGTGGGGACTGGTGGGGGCGGTGATTCTGCTGGCGTGTACGCTGGTGATTTACGGCGTGTTTTACCTGTCCGTCATAGGAAGAATCCACCAGTTTGGGCAGCTTCGCACCATTGGCATGACCAGAAAGCAGATGAAAAAGATGGTCTCCAGAGAGGGGAGTATGTTGTTTCTCCGTTCTGCTCCCATAGGCATGGCTATCGGCATATTGGTGGGCTGTGTCCTTATCCCCGACGGATTCAGTGTGGGCAATATTTTGACAATCCTGATAGTGGTATTTGCCGTGATCTATGTGATCACCATGATTTCCGTGCACAGACCCGCCAGGATAGCGGCAGCTGTCTCGCCCATGGAGGCGCTGCGCTATGTGCCTCAGGATGAAATGAAGCAGACGGGGGGCAGAAAGCTGTGCCGCAGACTGACATCCCTGGGCCTGGCGACCATAAATTTCTCCAAAAATAAGAAAAAAGCAGTCATTACCATGTTGTCTCTGGGGCTGGGCGGCATTCTCTTTATGACGGCAGCCACCTATATGTCCTCTTTTAATAAGGACAATTTTGCCAGACAGGGATATTTTCGGAATGCGGAATTCAATATTTATTATACCCCGGCGGCGATTGAATTGAGTGAAAACGGTGTCAGCGGCCTGCAGGCCCTGAATCCTATGGACGGGGAGTTGATTGCGGATATTACTGCTCTGGAAGGTGTGGAAAGGGTGGATCAGGTTAAGTATTTTGGGGTACGTTTTGATTTTCCCCAGCGGGATGAATATGGCAGCAATGATGTGATTTATCCGCTGACAGCACAGGAGACAGATCAGATCGGACAATATCTGGAGGATGGAAGCGCAGACTATGACAAGCTGATGAGCGGCGATTACATTCTGACCACAGACAACGACACCGTCCAGGAAGTCTATGGATGGCAGTTCCGGCCGGGCGACAGAATTACGCTGCACTACTATGACGGCAACGAGACGGCAGAAAGGGAGGTTACGATTCTGGGGATTGTAGATTACCGTTTTGCGCTGGAGCGCAATGGCCTGGAGGGATGGTTTTTGATGCCTGAACAGGCCATCCTGGAATTGGTGGAGTATGACAGCCTGAATACCGATTTGTTGGTGGCGGTATCGGCAGACAAGGAATCCATGGTGGCAGATGCGCTGGAACAGTTGGTTGCAAAGAGAGCGGAACTGGGTCTGGAAACCCTGGCGGAGCGCCGGGTGGCTTATTCCCGGAATGCGGATCAGATGTTCGGCGCCATCAGCGGTCTGGCGGTATTCATCATGATGTTCAGTATATTGAGTATGATGAACACACTGATCACAAATATCGTCACCCGCAGGCAGGAACTTGCCATGCTGGAATCCATCGGCATGGGCAAAGGGCAGATTCGAAAGATGCTGCTGGGGGAGAGTCTGCTGCTGGTACTGGCCGCTGTGGGCGTGACCATGACCGTCGGCACACTCTGCGGATATGTACTCTGCGGGATGCTGTATAGGGGAGGCGCGTTCTATATGGCATTTCGATTCCCCACGGGGCTTGCCCTCGCCTATGGCGGCGTGTTGACCATCGTACCTGTCTTTATCACACTCGTAATTATGAGCCGCTTTGCAAAAGATGCGCTGGTGGAACGTCTCCGGAGCGCGGAAAACGGGTAACAGGCAATTGTGAAAGGTTGTCTGCAAGTGACGTGGCTGGTCAATATATACAAAAACGGGCTCCGACGCAGTGGCAAGTCGCCCTTATTTTGTATATATTGCCCATCCACTGTTATCAGAAAGGGAGTTTCGCAATCGCCTAGAAAACGGGTAAAAATGAAAGGATATGACTTTAGAAATCCACAGGAATTGATCCGGGAGAGACATTTCTGAGTAAGGGGATTGTAATGCGGGAATTTATGCTAAAAATTAATGGAGGAGAGGATTTTATAATTATAACTTCGCGGATGCTTTCCTCCCTGATCGTACAGATTCACAAGAATCCGGAACGGGAAATAAGGGTTGCGGTCAAAGAGATCCTGCCCAAAGAACTGGAAGAATACATGGAGAGAATCATTAATACCAATCGTTATACAGCTTCCTGCTTTCGCTACAGGCAGATTCTGGAAGACCCGATTACGAAGAAAGAACTGCACCGGATTCTGCAGGGACAGCTGGAAGTGCTGGAGATGAATCAAACAGCCTGTTTTCAGAGTATTGTGCTGACAGATACCATCAGCGGAGAGGCAGGGTTTGATATTGCCTGTACGGAGCCGTTTTTCTGGGCCTGTAAGGATTCTATGGTAAGGTTTGTCTACGTTTGTCCTGACGGGGAAAAGGAGACACTGGTTTTGGAATATGGGGAACTCTGAGAAAATAGACAGAAGGAGGCAGGACTAAAAGTCTGCCTTTTTCGCTTTAATTGTTTTTATATGTTGCGCTGCCGACAGCATTTCTGTTATTCTTATATCAGTATATATGATTTAGTAAAGTTTCTCTTCTATATGAAGAACAGTGATTTGAAACCATAATATGGGCCGCAAAAGAAATCAGGGATGGACTTGAGATGAAAACAAACAAAAAGCATTTTTTTATCACCATAATCGTGACGCTGGCGGCGCTGGCTTTTTTGTCGGCATACATAATGACCACATTTTATCAGAACGCCAGAAAGGATGCCCTGGCTATCGGCGCCAGCACCATGGCCCAGGAAAAGGAGCAGGCGGAGCTGCTGCATGATGTGGGAAAGATCAGGATACCTGACGGAATTATCAACAAGCCAGGCAAACTGACGGAGGAAGAATATGCTTTTATAAAATTACATCCGGTTTCCGGATACCATATATTAAAAGCCTTTACCAAGGATCAGATGATTGCGACCGGGGCGAAATTCCACCACGAGCGCTATGACGGGAAAGGCTATCCCAACGGCCTTGTGGGGGACAATACGCCGGAACATGCCAGAATTATCGGCGTAGCGGATGCTTATGACGCCATGGCGTCAAACAGAAGTTATCGAAGGGCTCTTCCCCAGGAAGTGATAAGGGACGAACTGCTGGCAGGGAAGGGGACACAGTTTGACCCTCAGATCGTGGAGATTATGCTGAAAATGGTGGACGAGTTATGACAGCTACCAAGGAACTGACTGCCATAGAAAAAGCCAGAAAGCTGGGGGTGGAGGACTATATCACAAAGCCTTTTATGCCCCAGATCCTGCTGGAGACGGTGTATGGCGCATTGAATTGGGAGGGGTGACCGCTTCTGCCTGAAATCAGAGCAAGCTCCTAACGCCGTATTTTTGCACCTTTTGCAAAATGACAAAGTTGTACATGACACTATATGGGGAATTGACACTGGATAAGCCAAGCGGTATAAATAGAAAAAGGAAATCTTCCTAACTTAGATGGTTCTCTTACAGCAGTTACCGACAACGAAATTTGAAAGCGGAAAAGGTGTTTATAATCAGTAATGATTTATTGTGACCTGTGTTATGACTATGCAGGCTATGTAAAGGCTGTAACAATTAAATAAAGGATGTCTGGAAAAAAGCCAGGCATAAAGTAACACTATAAGAAAGGGGCAGATTATGAGCAGTATGAGAACAATTCGCGTAACAGGCAAAGGGCAGATAAGGTTAAGGCCGGATACGACAAGAATCGCCATATCACTGGAGGGGATATATCCCGAGTACAGTGAAATGCTCCAGCACTCGGCCCAGGACACGGAGTGTTTAAGGGACATTCTCGCGGGTTTTGGATTTGAGCGGTCAGAACTTAAGACCCTGAACTTTAAAGTGGACACGGAATATGAGAGGTATAATGAGGATGGCAGTTATAAGCAGAGATTTGTGGGATATAAATTCCAGCATCAGATGAAGGTGGAGTTTGCGTCCGACAATGAGCGGCTTGGAAAGATCCTCTATGCGCTTGCGCACTGCCCGATTAATCCGAAATTTAAACTCAGCTATACCGTGAAGGATCAGGAGGCGGTAAAGAATGAACTTGTGGGTAAGGCGGTGACTGACGCGAAGAAGAAGGCGGCCGTTTTGACTCAGGCCGCGGGTGTGGAACTCAAAGATATCCAGAGCATTGATTATTCGTGGGGGCAGATTAATCTTGAAGCGCGCCCGATGAGCGGCGAGATGTTGACAAGTGAAGAGATTGAGAACTTGCTGGCTCCGTTGAGCGCAAGCTACGATCTGGATATTGAGCCGGATGATATTGAGGTCTCGGATACTGTCACGGTTGTATGGGAGATCCGGTAGGGCCCCGGAGATTCTGCATAACTTACCTCTACATGCATATTTGGAGTTTAGCTTGGCCAAACTCCGGTTTCGCCTGTGATATTGCACCAATCGGTATTTGGAAGATTAGTTCCCAAATTTCGTCTCTGAGATACTATCAAAAATAAGCCTGCCCTGTCTCCTGATATAAAAAGGATACGGGCAGGCTTCACTGTTACAGCCCTACTCATCCATGCTTTTTCTTAGGATTCTCTCTGGAACACGTACCAGTACGGATCATCCCCGCCATAAGTGTAATCGCCGCTCTTCCACTGGAGCAGCAGATATTCTACCCCGTACTTTTATATATCATTCCAGCAGGGGGAGAGTCACCCCCTTTTGTCATTGATTTTCATGAAAGAAACGGATATACTGTACATGAGTGAAAGTCCCGGATGGGAAAACCGGAAAGCAGGCCGGTGAAAAGGTTATAGGAGAGGGAAACAGAATTTTGTGACAGGGAGTGCGGCAGTGGAAAACAATATAAAGCAGACAAAGAAAAAAAGAATAAAAGGTGAAATTGGCGGTGGCCAGTGGGCGATGTGGGTCTTGACGGCGCTGTATGGCGCAGCTTGTCTCTATCTATATTATATGCAGTCGGTTCAGCCCCTGGACTATGACAACCGTTACTTCCAATCCGACCTGCCCTACCATATCAGCATGATCGTGGAGGACGGCTGGTACTACAGTTTTACCGCCTATGCCTATCAGGCGCTGTACTACCTGTGTGGTAGGACTACAGTGGGGATAGCCCTGTTTTTGGCGGCGGTGACGGTGGCCTCCCTGCTGCTGACAGAACTGCTGCTGCGCCGCATGGCCGGTATGCAGAGGAGAAGCTGGGCCACCATGGCGGCGGCACTGGCGCTGAACCTGGTGATGCCCTTTTACCTGAAATGGGCGGGCAGCTACCGCTATGTGAGTTACCAGTCCGGCAATCTGTGGCACAACTCCACCTACCTGTGTATGCGGCTGCTTGCGCTGGCGGCGCTGCTGTATTACCAGAAGCTGGAGGAGAATTACCGGGAAAAAATTACGGTAAAGCAATGGTTTGTCTTTGCCCTGCTCCTGGTGGTATGTACCGGCGTTAAGCCCAGCTTTCTTACAGTCTTTGCCCCGGCGCTGGCTTTGAAGCTGCTGTGGGATCTGTGTCATAAAGTACGTTTTATACAGGTATTCCTATTGGGATCGGCGGTGCTGCCCGCCTGCGGCGTAGTGCTGTGGCAGAACATGGTGCTGTTTGGGGAGGACACGGGCAATGGCATGACCTTTGACCCCTGGTACACTTTCTCCCTGCACGCAGACAGGCCCAAGCTGGCGGTGCTCTGTTCACTGGCTTTTCCCCTGGTGGTGCTGGGGGCCAGTGTGCTGGCCGTGACCGGACGACGACCGGGAGCGGTCAGGGAAAACGTCCGGCCTGGGGACATATATCTGTTTCGTCTAAGACGCACATACCTCTTCGCCTGGTTGATGACGTTGGTTGGGTTTGCGGAGGCCCTGCTTCTGGTGGAGACAGGCGGACGTTCCAGAGACGGGAATTTTCTGTGGGGTTATCTTTTTGCCATCTTCTGGCTGTATGCGGTGAGCCTGGTCAAATGGCTGTCCCTGCGGAATATAGACATTATGCTGCCGGCCCGGGAGGAAAAACCCATGAGGCAGGTTCGGCTGGTTCTGATTCGCGCCGCTTACATTCTGGCCGGGCTGGTACTGCTCTACCAGATCTGGTGCGGGGCCTATTTTTTCTTCCGCCTGCTGGGCGGCGAAACCTATTTTATGATGGGATAATATAGAGACTGTTGTGGAACATGCGGAACATGCGGAACTAAAAATAGGAGGGATACGACCATGCAATATATTATCAACCAGGACAACTACCACTCTTTTGAGACGCTGGCCGTAAACAGACTGGCCCCCAGAAGTTACTTTATCCCCTATCCGGATCGGGAGCAGGCAGAGCGGGTCAGCCTGCGCCAAAAGCGCTATGCGTCCCCCAAGGTGTTTTGTCTAAGCGGCAATTGGGATTTTCATTTCTATGCAAAGCCATCCCGGATGCCCGCCATTTTGGACACGGAGAAGGTGGAGTGGGATCGGATAGCCGTGCCCGGCTGTTGGCAGTTCCAGGGGTATGACAGGCCCTTCTATGTAAATACCCGTTACCAGTTCCCCTTCCAGCCGCCCCGGATCCCCACGGTGGGCAAGGTGGGTCCGGTTTTCACCTGGGTGGGCGCGGATCAGGGCAACACTCCCCGGCGCAAAGACCCCGGTGAGGAGTACAATTTTGTGGGTGTATACAGGCGCTTTTTTCAGGTACAAGATCCCGAAAAAAGGCATGAGATTTCCTTCTTAGGGGTTGCCGCTTGTGTGGACCTGTATGTAAACGGCTGTTTTGTGGGTTATTCCGAGGGCTCCCACAACATGGCGGAGTTTGATGTGACGGAGTTTCTGTGTCAGGGGGAAAACGAACTGCTGGCCGTGGTACATAGGTGGTGCAACGGTTCCTACCTGGAGTGTCAGGATATGTTCCGCAACAACGGTATTTTTCGGGATGTGCTGCTGCGGGTCTGCGAGGAGAGCGATATCTGGGATGTGGCCTGGGAGACTGAGATCTGCAGGAACGGACAGGGCGGAATGACCCCAATGCCGGGGGCAGTATATGACGCGACTGTCACCGCTACCCTGTATGAGGACGGCCCGGTGCGCTTTACCCTGGCGGGACATGGCCTCGACATAAGCCAAGAAGGACATTCCCGGGAACATGTGGCTCAGGTGCGTTTTCCCGAACTCTCCGTCCGGGAGTGGAACGCGGAGGAACCCGTGTTGTACGATCTGTTTATCGAGACGGAGAGCTGCTGTGTACGGGAGAGGGTGGGCTTTAAACATGTGACCACAGAAGGAAAAGTGTTCCGTTTAAACGGCCGACCGGTAAAGCTCCACGGCGTGAATCATCATGACACCAGCCCTACAGGCGGCTATACCATGACGCCGGAGGAGATAGAAAAAGATATATCCCTCTGTAAGGAGTACAATATAGACACCATACGGACATCCCACTATCCGCCGGATCCCTATCTGCTGGAACTCTGCGACGAGCAGGGAATCTATGTGGTGGACGAGGCCGATCTGGAGACCCATGGCAGCTTTTCCCACAGACTGCCGCCCAATTACAGCCACATCAGCGGCGATCCGGCCTGGCGTCTGCACTATCTGGATCGTGCCCGCAGACTGTTCCACCGGGATAAACTCCATATTTCCATCGTCATGTGGAGTCTGGGCAACGAATCCGGCGGCTACTGCAATACGGATAAGATGTATAGCTATCTGAAAAAAAGAACAAACCTGCCCGTCCACTATGAGGGCGTGATTCACACCCGGCGCAGGGCCTACGATGTGGGCAGCGAGATGTATCCTTCTGTGGAAAATGTGCGTCAGGTGGGGGAAGGCGTCCGCAATGTGTCCCAGCTGTGCGACAGGCCTTATTTTCTATGCGAATATGCCCATGCCATGGGGGTGGGTCCCGGCAATGCGGAGAGTTACTGGAGGGAGATCTATCGGTATGACAACCTCATGGGAGGCTGCATCTGGGAAATGGCTGACCATGCGGTGCTGCACCCGGACGGCAGCTATACCTATGGCGGAGACCACGGAGAATGGGAACATGACGGCAACTTCTGTGTGGACGGCATTTTTTATCCGGACAGGACCCCCTCTACGGGCGCCCGGATCGCCCGGTTTCTCTACCGGCCCATCCGTGTGACGCATGTAGAGGGAAATTTGTACGAGATATTCAACACCACGGGCTTTACCCCCGGCAGCCGCTTTGTGCTGCGCTGTCAATGGAGTGACGGACGGGAGACGGAGGTGGTGCCCATGGTGGGGCCGCTGGAGAGAAAATGCATCCGCATTCTGCCGCCCGAGAAGCGGTCGGAGGAGGGATATCGGCGAATATACCGGGATTCCCGCCAGGAACTGCTGCTCACAGTCACCACTGTGGAAAAAAATACAGGCAGAGAGGTGGCAGTGGAGCAGATCACTCTGCGGGAAGCGGCGCTGCCCAGACCTGCCCGCAGCAGCCAGAAACCGCTGCCGCCCATTCTGCAGGAGGACAACGGACGCCCCAATCTTTATCTGGGAGAAACTCGGCTGGCGGCGGCGGATCCCTACACCATCCTTTTCCGGGCCCCTACGGACAATGACGTGAACCTGCTGCGGCGCTGCGGGGTGAATGAATTTACGGATCAGCGGGAGGAACTGCTGGACATCCACCGCACAGAACTGCAGCTGAAGGTGAGGACCCGCATCAGCTGTAAAGCAGGCAGCTTTCTCTGCGCGGATACCTATGAGTACTGCAGCCAGGGCATCCTGGTCACCAGCAGGCTTCGCTGTGAGCGGGCAAGCGGATATCTGCCCCGGTTCGGCAAGGCTTTCCGACTGGACGAGAGTTTTTGCGATGTGGCATATTATGGAAGAAACGGTGAGTCTTACGCGGATATGAAAGAGCATACTCAGATCGGCATGGTCTCCTGCCGAGTCAGGGACATGACGGAACCCAACATTCGCCCCCAGGAGAGCGGCAACCGCTGTGACTGCCAGTGGGCCAGCGTCAGCGACGGAAAGCTGAGAGTCAGTTTTCGGGCCGTAGATCGCCCTTATGAATTGGGGATCAAGCCCTACAGTGACCGTCAGCTGCTATCCATGAAGCACCGGGAGGACGAGAAGGGCACGGGAACCTATGTTACCATTTCGGCCTTCCAGATGGGCATAGGCACAGGCAGCTGCGGCCCAGCCACAGCCCCTGAGTACCGCTATCCCATGGAGCGCGAGTATGTGCTGCGCTTTCTGATTGATGTGAATGAAATACAATAATACCCATATATAACAAAATCTTTCATAAAAATTAAGATTTAGACAGTGGACAAAAAAAAGAATTAGCGATACAATAGGGAAGGTAAATGGAGTTAAACAGTCAGGGGATACATGCGGAACTCCAAAACAGCATATCCCCGGAATGTACACTGAACAAAAGCAGGCCGCCCAAGCGGCATGATTATGTTCACCGGGAATGTGTGCATGCAGGGGAAATGCGGAACTCCAAAACAGCATATCCCCGGAATGTACACTGAACAAAAGCAGGCCGCCCAAGCGGCATGATTATGTTCACCGGGAATGTGTGCATGCAGGGGAAATGCGGAACTCTAAATTAGGAAAGGAATTGATACAGATGAAAAAAATAAAGTTAATGAGCGCCGTTTTGTTGACGGCCTGCATTCTGGCAGGCTGCGGAGGACCGGAGGAGCAGCCTACGGGGACTCCCGGTTCAGACGTTTTGGCCAGACCTATTGAGGAAAGCACATCGCCTTCGGACTCTCAGGTTTCGGACAGTGTAGAGGTGCCGGATAGTTCCGAGGCTCCTGTGGCGGCCACGACAACGATTGGAGACAGAACAGTGGTGGACGGCAAGATGCAGAGTTATCTGACCGGTGAGTGGAAGGACGAGACAATTGCCCGCCGCCGCAGCATGGCAGTGATGATTCCCAACAATAAGCCTGCTATGCCTCAATATGGTATTTCCCGGGCCAGCATCATCTACGAAGCGCCTGTGGAGGGACGGATTACTCGTCTGATGGCCTTCTTTGAGGACTATGATGATCTGGATCACATAGGGCCTGTGCGTAGCAGCCGTGATTATTATGTGTACGAGGCTATGGGCCTGGATGCCATTTATTGCAACTGGGGTCTGGCCATTCCCTATGTGGAGGATTTGCTGAAAAGCGATCAGGTGGACAACATAAGTCAGGCGCTTACCGGTATACATAACCCGTCTTCAGAGGCATTCACCAGGCTGGACAGACCAGGCTATAAGGACGAGTACAGAGGATATATGCTTATTGATGGTTATAACAAGGCTGTGGAGCGTCATGGCTACGACAAGGAATATGATTCTGATTTCCAGGGGGCATTCCTGTTTGCCAACGACGGACATCGTGCGGAATATGCGGATAAGCCCAGTGCCGTCAAGGTATATCCCGGCGGCAGCAACAGCAATTCCGGCGGTTATGGCAATGCCCGGCCGTGGTTTGAGTACAATGAGGAAGACGGCCTTTATTATCGCTATCAGTATGACGGCAAGCAGATCGACGAGATGAACAACGAGCAGTTAACTGTCAGCAATATCGTGTTTAAGGTTTGCGATGGTCTTGTGAGAGATAATAACGATTACCTGTTCTTTACGACTTATGGCAGCAACGAAGCATACGTATTTACCAACGGCAGAGTAATCAAGGGTACCTGGTCCCGGGATAATGCGGATGAGCGCACTCGCTACTTTGACGAGAGCGGCAATGAGATTGTATTTAACCAAGGCAAAACCTGGGTGTGCAATATCTGGTCCGATTACAAGGAGTATATGAATTGGGAATAATGGATTGTGTTTAAGAAATGCGGAGCTGTGGGATTTTCCCACAGCTCTTTTTATGGCAAAAAAAGAGCGCTTTTGGGGGAATCAGATAATAATTCAGCGGACAGTACTGGATTTTTGTGCTACAATACATATAATTTATAGAGGTGATTTTATGCGGGCAAGTGGTAAAAAAATAAACAGGGAACTGATTCTGCACGGCAATATGGTACATGCGATTCTGTCACTGGCCATCCCGGTGGTCATCAATAGTTTCCTCCAGACCATGTATAATCTGACGGATACATATTGGCTGGGCCAGATCGGAACGGCTCAGCTGGCGGCCATCAACCTGGTGACGCCGGTTCAGAACATTATCATCAATTTTGGCGGTGGTATCACTGTGGCCGGTTCCGTGCTGGTGACACAGTACATTGGTGCAGGCAAAAAGGAAGAAGCCATGAAGATGGCAAACCAGATTTTTATGGCGGCCATGCTCTTTGCGCTGGTATGTACTTCTGTGTGCTTCCTTGCGACACCGGGTATTGTGACCTGGCTGGGGGCGGACGCGGAGACCTATAAGCATAGCCTGATGTATCTGCGGATCGTGATATGGGATATGCCGTTTCTGTTTGTGATCAATCTGTTTTCGGCTATTCATCAGGCCCAGGGGGACACGGTGCGTCCCATGTTCCTGAATCTGGGCGGTATCGTGCTGAACCTGTTTTTGGATCCCCTGTTAATCATGAGACTTGAACTGGGGGCCGGGGGTGCGGCGGCGGCTACCCTGTTTGCCAAGATGGTTCCGGCTGCAGTGGCTACATTTTTGCTGACCAGACCGGAGAAGGAACTCCGCATCAGCAGGAAATATATGCATTTCGAGAAAGAGAAGCTGAAGCTGATATTGAAGATTGGTCTGCCTTCCGCCATCGGCGGCAGTACCATGCAGCTGGGCTTTTTGCTCATGAGCCGCAATGTGTACGCCTACGGCACCCAGGCCATGGCGGCTTACGGCATCGGTAATAAGATCAACAGCATGATCACTCTGCCAAGCAACGGTATCGGATCGGCTACCGCCACCATCGTGGGACAGAACATCGGAGCCAGGCAGCAGGACAGAGCGGAGCAGGGCTATAAGATTTCCCGGCGCATTTGTGTTGTATTTTTGTTTATAAGTGGTATGATATTATCAAGAAAGTCGATTTCCACCGCCATAGTCAGCATATTCAGTGACGATATGGAGGTGATTGCCATGGCGGCGGATTTCCTGAGCATTATGGCCTTCTGGTGTTTCACCAACGGAGTGTACAACACCAGCATGGGGCTGTTTCAGGGTACGGGGCATACCGAGGTGACCATGGCAGTGGATGCCAGCAGACTGTGGGTGTTCCGCTTCCTGACTCTGTGGGTATGCGGGGATCTGCTCCACATGGGTGTACGCAGCGTGTGGTACTCTGTGGTGGTCAGCAACGGAATTTCTGCCGTGATCCTGTACCTGCTGTATCGTCTGGGCATCTGGAAAAAGGCGAAGATCAAGCTGCGGCCGGAGGTGGACGAAGATGGGACACAAAAAGGAGAAAAAGATACATAGGGCCTTGAAAATATATGGTGTATGGGCGTTGCTGGTGGTGCTGGTAAATCTGGCGGCGGGTGTGGTTCCGGGGTTGGGGGACTGGTATATCCGGCATGTTTTCCCCATTTGGGTAAACACTTATGGACGTTTTATGGACATTTTTCCCTTTTCTGTGGGGGAATGGATGCTGGCCCTCGGCGTGGCTGTAGTGTGTGTGGCGCTGGCGCTGGGATTGGCGCTGCTGGTCCGGGGAGTGGCAGCGCCGGCCGCAAGAAGCCGCAATGCCGATATATCTCCCACATGCCCCCTTTGGATAAGGCGCTACTATATTTTTTTTGCCTGGACGCTGCTCTCTGTATGTACCGTTATGACGCTGAATTGTTCTCTGCTGTATCAAGTCAGTACTTTTTCGGAACAGTACTTTCCCAATGCCAGAAAAACACATACATTGGATGAACTCATAGAACTGCGCAATATGGTGGTGGAGCGGTGCAATGCCCTCGCCCAGGAGATAGAGCGGGACGATGATGGAACTGCTGTATACAATGGAAGCGCCCGGGATATGCAGGAGGCGGCCATCCGTGCCATGCGGCAGCTGGGGCAAAGCTATGGGCAGCTGGACGGTTATTACCCGCATCCCAAGCCCTTTGCGGCCTCGGATTTCTTCTGCCAGCAGCATATGCAGGGCTATTATTTTCCTTTTTCCATGGAGGCAAACTATAACAATGTGATGTATATTATGAATAAGCCGGATACCTTCTGCCACGAACTGGCCCACCTGCGGGGCTATATCTATGAGGATGAGGCCAACTTTATCAGCTTCCTGGCCTGTATCCAGTCCGGGGATTCCATGTTTGAGTACAGCGGGTATCTGTCGGTGCTGAATTATCTGGACAACGATTTCTATAAAGCCGTGGGCGGAGACCGGGAAGCATATCTCGCCCAGCCCCGGATATCGCCGCTGGTGCAGGCGGATAATATATTTGTGACAGACCGGGAGTGGGAGCGGATCAATGGCAGGGCATTAATCGACACAGAGACGGTGGACAAAGTGTCGGACGTGCTGCGGGATACCAGCCTGAAGGCTTTTGGCGTCAGCGACGGGGTGCTCAGTTACAACCGGGTGGTGCAGCTTCTGCTGGAATGGTATTATGGATAGAGGGAAATGGGCGGACTAAAATAAAGGTTGTGATTTACAAAATAGAGAATTTGTTTTATAATACATATATGTTTTACGATTGGTCAGAGGCCGGAACAGAAGTTTTAGAAAGCGTATTCCTATGATGATTGTTGACCCCATAAAAAACATATTAAAGCGAGGAGCGGAATCGGCAAAATTTAAATACAGCCTGATTATCAGCGCCATCGGCATGGTTCATGTATGCCTGGTGGCTCTCTTTAGTTTTTTACAAGTCCTTCCAATGGTGCTTATAAATATTGGCAGTGTGACCACTTATATAATCTGCCTTGTGGTGATCCGACAGGACGGAGACATGCGAGGGGTGTTCTACGCCACTTATCTGGAGATAATCGTACAGTCGTTTGCCGCTACCATCTGCATTGGCTGGCGTTTTGGGTTTCCGCAGTATGTGATCGCCCTGGTTCCCTTTGGCTATTATATGTGCCATGCCCTGATTGAAGATAAGCGCCGGTATACTATTGCCACCATACTGGGCCTGATCGCTTTTGGATCCTTTGTCAGCTGCCGGCTGCTCTCCGTGTTTTTTGGCCCTGTCTATCAGCTGGATATCCCGGAGGCTGTGGAATTGGGCGTCTATATTTTCAATACTTTTTGTAATTTCGGTTTCCTGTTTATGGTCACCGCGATTTTCCTGGTGGAGATGCAGACGGCCACCAATCAGTTACAGAAACAGAATGCCATATTGGATACCATGGCCAATGTTGATCCTCTGACAGGTTTGTATAACCGCCGCAGTATGCACAATTTTCTGAGCGATGCGCAGGATTCCCAGGAGGAGGCCCCTTTCTGCCTGGTCATGTGCGATATTGACGACTTCAAGAAGATCAATGACACCTACGGTCATGACGCGGGAGATTTGGTGCTGCGGGAAGTTGCCCGGATGGCCCGGGAGCATGTGGGGCAGCAGGGACATGCCTGCCGCTGGGGAGGCGAGGAGATGTTGCTGATCATCCGGGGGGATGTGGAGCAGGCCCGCCGGATTGCAGAAGACATCCGGCAGGAGGTGAGCAGTTTTGCCTTTGGCGTCAAAGGGCAGACCATACACTGCTCTATTACCATCGGCGTGGCCCTGCATCAGGGCGGCAACACGATTGACCACACCATTACCCATGCGGACGATAACCTGTATTACGGAAAGCGCAACGGCAAAAATAGGGTGGTGTCGGACCTGGAACTGAGAGCGGGCTGATATGTATATTGAAGAAATATTTAAAAATTATAAAAAAACTATTGACAATCCCGGTCTGGGCATGTAAAATAACCAATGTTGTGACAGATAAGTAGTTGCCGTTTTCCATGCGGGTGTAGTTCAATGGTAGAACACCAGCCTTCCAAGCTGGATACGTGGGTTCGATTCCCATCACCCGCTCTCACGGAACAGACCGTGAAAAACACAGGTAGGAACCTGTATATTTGCGCGAGTGGCTCAGCGGTGGAGCACCTCCTTGCCAAGGAGGGGGTCGCGGGTTCGATTCCCGTCTCGCGCTCTCTATGACTATTAGGAGTTCCGCGTTTTCGCAGGCTCCGCATACCGCACTTTTTGACCAAGTGACACACTGCGCAGTGTATCACTTTTTTTAATGCCTGTCAACCGGAAAAAGTTTGTATCACCAGATGTTCCATAGTCGTTTCGTGCAATCATAAATGAAATCCCGGTTAAGAGGTAAATTTTTCATTAGCCCTGACGATAAGTATAATACAAAAGCTTTTGGCCAAAGCATTTGTAAACTAACATATAGTCACCACGGATGGTATTGTTATGGGGATATGGAGATCCTTGTGTCGTGCCGTCCTTTTTTTGCCTATGCGCAGGGGCGCATCACCGGTAAGCGCAAGCCGGGGGGAAATCATGGAAGTGCGGGCAAAAAAGTGAACTGGAAACGAGGGGCGTTTGCGAATTGAATCAAGTACAATAGGAATGGATTCCGCCAGAAGCTTTAAGGCTTCAAGAACAAGCTATGGCCGCTTTGTACTAAAGGATTATGTGCAGGGCGGAACAAACACCGGCGCCGGCGTGGCCGGACAGCAGTCGGAAATGGGAAATATGAAGGGACAGACCACCCAGAATCAGGGCAAGAACAACGAGAGCGGCAAACAGAGTCAGGTTCTCACCACAGGCGGCGTTCTGGATCTGCGGGAGCGGGTGGAGAGTATGAGAAGGACGGGCAGAGTGCAGCTGCGCAGCGGTTCCGACAACGCAATGGGCAAGCTGCGCAATTATACCATGCGGTATATCTTTATGCTGCTCTTTGGCGACGACAAGACCCGCAGATTTATGGGGGAGGATGAAAACCTTTCCGCAGCGGATAACAGTGATCAGAGTGGTCAAAATACCCAGAACGGCAATGCCACCTTGCAGCTGCAGCCCTTTAATATGAAGGTGTTGTCCTTCAATGCGGAAGAGTATTATTCCGAACAGGAAAATATGCTGTTTTCCTCCGTGGGTACGGTGCGGACAGCGGACGGCAGGGAGATCAACTTCAATGTGGATCTGAGTATGAGCAGGAGTTTTACCCAGGCTTATCGGCAGGAGTTGAATCTGTCGGCTTTGCAGAAGACCTGTGATCCGCTGGTCATAAATTTTGATGCGGACGCGGCATCTCTGAGTGACCAAAAGTTCCGGTTCGACATAGATGCGGACGGCGAGGAGGACAATGTCTCCATGCTGGGCGCAGGCAGCGGATATCTGGCTTTGGATAAGAACGGCGACGGGGTCATCAATGACGGCAGCGAACTCTTTGGTCCCCAGAGCGGGAACGGTTTCCAGGACCTGTCGGCCTATGACGAGGACGGCAACGGCTGGATTGACGAGAATGACAGCATCTGGTCCAAGTTGAAGATCTGGTGCAAGAACCCTGACGGCACGGACAGCCTTTACACGCTGGGCGACAAGGGAGTGGGAGCTATCTGTTTACAGAACACAGCCACGGATTTCTCCCTGAAGGGCAGCAATGGTCAGGACAACGGCTATCTCCGCAGCACCGGTATCTTTCTCTATGAGAACGGCAATGTGGGCACCGTACAGCACCTGGATCTGGTACAATAGAGACGGCAAAATACTTATATAAAAACACTTTCTGCCTGTTTTGGACAGAAAGTGTTTTTATGTTTTATGGCAAACTGTATTTTATGAGTTCTATCTGGCCTGCGCCTCGCTATTTTTTACAGATAAACATTCCTGTGGACTTGTGGATGAACATGGCCCCTTCACGGCTCAGTTTATCCTGTATCACTGCCATCAGTTTTCGGCCTTGCTGCTCCAGGATCAGGGAGGCATTGCCGGGGAAGGAATAGATATAGTCATAGATGGCTTGAGGATCATCCACGATTAAGTCGTTGTCCTGATCCTGGCGATCCACATGGGAGAAGTGCTTAAGCAGTTGGGGCTCGGCATTTTCCAGATGGAAGCCTCCGGTCAGGTTCTGAAACGGCATCTCGATTCGGGGATCAAAGTCGATGACCAGCTGGTGCAATTCTTCCATATGAGTGTCTCCCACGGTGGAGCAGTAGAAAGTGCCATCCTGTGTCAGCGCCCGGGCGATGGCGGCCAGACAGGCATCCCGGCGCTCTACGTGATACAACATGTGATTGGCGATGATGCGGTCATAGGAGGCCGGGGGCAGTTCCAGGGTATTGGCATCCAGAACGTGGTACTCAACCAGGATTTGTCGGGCCGCCAGTTCTTTTTCATAGGGGGCCAGGTTTTGACGGGTCTGTTCCAGCATTTCTTCGGAGCGGTCCGTGAGGATCAGGTGCAGCCCCTCCGGCAGCAGACGGGTTCGTTCCATCCAGAGCAGACCTGTGCCGCAGCCCAGTTCCAGCACAGTCTCCCCCGGCTGCAGGGCCAGCCGCTCATATACCCATTCCATCCAACCCTGGGAACTGGTGGAATAATTGTGGATATTGATCCGGCGGTTTAGATTTTCGGGATTCTGATATTGCTCCAGAACTTTCTCGTCGCTGGTCAGCAAATTCAGGCAGCGTACCAGCACCTGCCACTTGTCCTCCTGGGCGCTGTGCTGTGCCAGTTCTATAGTGGAAACCAGCAGTTCCAGATGCTTTTTCTTTTCCAGCAGCAGGCTCTTCTGCTGAGCCAGGATCGCTTCCTGATCCAGGGCGTGCGCCTCCTGGGCGGCAATAAGGTGCTGGATCTGTTCCAGGGAAAAGCCCAAGTATTTCAGCATCATGATCCGCTGCAGCAGAGCCAGAGAACTTTTGTCGTAGTAGCGGTAGCCTGTATCCGAGTGGGATACAGGGGGCAGCAGTCCTTTGGTGTCGTAGTGGCGTATAGTGCGCAGAGAGACCCCGGCGATCCGGGCGATTTCTCCTGCTGTATAATATTGCTTATCCATAGTTTACCTCCATTTTATACTACATAACGCCAGAATTTACCGTACTGCACTGGTTAAACGTATATGGCTGGCGTTATGTAGTCAGGTTAATCGGCAATTTTAACTGCTAAGCAGTATAAGTTCCACACATTTCTTCCCGGTACACAGTGCCAAGGATTGATATCCATCCGCTGGGGTGTCCCGGTTTATGTACTGAACAGAAATTAATTGACGCCTAGTTCGGCATTGTTGTTATATGTTCCCAGATATCTGTATTTCTATCATACAGGATGACGTAGGGTTACGGTCAAGAAAAAATTTTGAGAATATTTTCTTTTAATGAAAATCATGTTATAATCAAACAAATACACTGCCTTAAACCTTGTATATTTGGGAGTGCATGGGGCAGACATTTCATCGTAAAGTGAGATACCAAAAGCGGCACTTCCCAACACACATCAGCGCAGGAGGGCAGGCGAACTGCCATATGCGCAAGGAGGAGCATATGACGAAGGAAGGGTTGGTAAGAACCAACGATAATTGTGTGGGCTGCAATAAGTGTATTGGAGTCTGCAGCTGTATGGGGGCCATGGTGGCCCGCCAGGAGCCGGATGGACGAAATATCATCGAAGTGGACGGAGCGAAATGTGTGGCCTGTGGCGCCTGTTTTGACGCCTGCGAGCACGGCGCCAGGGAATATGTGGATGATACGGAGGCTTTTTTTCAGGCACTGCAGAGGGGGGAGAGAATATCCATCCTGATTGCCCCGGCATTTCTGGCCAATTATCCCAGGGAATACGAGAGTGTGCTGGGCGGTCTGAAGGCGATGGGTGTGAATCGGATGATCAGCGTGTCCTTTGGGGCGGATATCACCACCTGGGCCTACTTGAATTACATAAGCAAATACCATTTCCTGGGCGGAATCTCCCAGCCCTGCCCGGCGGTGGTCAACTATATCGAACACTATTTGCCCCAGCTTCTTCCTAAGTTGATGCCGGTGCAGAGTCCCATGATGTGCGCGGCGGTGTATGTGCGCAAGGAGATGAAAGTGCAGGATAAGCTGGCATTTATCAGCCCTTGTATCGCCAAAAAAGACGAGATTGAGTCCAAACGGGGCAAGGGGCTGATCTCCTACAATGTGACTTTTGACCATCTGATGAAGTATGTGAGGTGTCACGATATTTCCGGTCCTTCCTGCAAGGACGAGATCGAGTATGGGCTGGGCTCCGTCTATCCCACTCCCGGCGGCCTGAAGGAAAACGTGTACTGGTTCCTGGGTGAGGATGCCTACATCCGGCAGTGCGAGGGCGAGAGTCATATGTACCATTATCTGGAGCAAAATAAAAAACGCATTGCGGGAAATGACACCCCCTATCTGTTTATTGACGCGCTGAACTGCGCCCAGGGATGCTTGTATGGTACCGGCACGGAGGACGCAAAAAATGCCACCGATGACGTGCTGATGGAGATGATGCGGATCAGGGCGGCCAGCAAGAACGACAGCTTTAAGAGCACCTGGTCCCGCCGCCTGAAACCGGCACAGAGACTGAAAGCGCTGAACAGACAGTTTTCTCATCTGAAGCTGGAGGATTATTTGTGCGAGTACACGGATAAGTCTGCCCAGTGTCTGTCAAAAACACCCAGCGAGGCGGAACTGAATCGCATCTACATGGAGATGGGGAAGGATACGCCGTCCTCCCGCAGGATCAACTGCTCCTGCTGCGGATATGGAACCTGTGAGGAGATGGCCTGCGCCATTTATAATGGCTTCAATTACAGGGACAACTGCATTCATTACCTGAAAGACCAGGTGGAAACAGAGAAAAACAACGCGTTGGAACTGGCCGGGCAGGTGGAGGCAGAGAAAGAAAGGATTGCCCGCCAGCATCAGAAGATCGTGGATACCATTGACGAGATCAACAAACGTTTCGATATGGTATATCAGGCGGTAGATGAGATGGCCCAGGGCAACGAGACCAACGCCAGAGAATGTCAGGTGATTTCTGCCAATGTACTGGAGGTGGCAAATTTCTGCAGCGGTCTGAATGATTCCATGCTCAGCATCAATGCCCTGATCCAGAAATTGGCGGCCAACAATAACGAGGTGGTTTCCGTGGCCACCCAGACCAATCTGCTGGCTCTCAATGCCTCCATCGAGGCGGCCAGGGCCGGTGAGGCGGGCAAGGGCTTCGCGGTGGTGGCGGGGGAGATCAACAAGCTGGCCTCAGATTCTAAGGAGACCGCGTCCCGCAGCAGCGATACTCAGGCCAAGATTTTGGAGGCGGTATCACAGGTGCAGAGCCAGGCCCGGTATCTGGCGGATGTGGTAACCGGCATCAATGACAAGACAGGAGAACTGGCAGCAGTGTCCGCACAGATCAACTCATCCAACGAGAAGATTCTGGAGTCCTCTGGGGAGGTAAAGCGGCAGCTGCAGGCGTTGGTAGAATAGAGAGATATACATTAATGTAATAGCACAGGTCAACCTGTGCTGAAAGCGAAGCGCGAGCCGATGCTGGATATGGCGGACAGATGGAGGCAGACATGAAGTATATACTGGAAAATGAAAGATTTAAGGTTGTATTGGAGAGCATGGGCGCGGAGATTAAGTCCGTGTGGGACAAAAAGCTGGAACTGGAGCACATGTGGAGCGGAGATCCCGCTTTTTGGGGTAAGACGGCGCCGTTTCTCTTTCCCTTTATCGGGAAACTGGAGAAAGAGCGGTTTATCTATGAGGGCAGGGTATTTCCGGCGGATAAGCATGGCTTTGGGCAGCGGGTTGAGTATAGGGTGGCGGAGCAGACTGATGACAGCATTCGCTTTTGTGTACAGGACACCGATGCCACCAGGGAAAAATATCCCTTTTCTTTTGTGCTGGAGATTGCCTATATCCTCCAGGCCGACGGTATCAGGGAGGAGTGGTGGGTGAAAAATACCGGGGATAAGCCCATGTATTTTTCTGTGGGAGGCCATGCCGCTTTCGCCTGCCCGCCGGGAAAAGCGGACCGAAAGGGCAGCAGGGTGGGCCAGAGGATTAAGCTGTACGGTGTGGAGCCCGATGCGGAACTGTACAGTCTGCGACTCAATAACAAGGGTGTCATAACGGAAGAGTTGCTGCCTGTACAGCTTGAGAGCGGCAGCTTTGCAGTCACGGAGGAACTGTTTGCCGGGGATGCGCTGATCTTTGACAAAGAGGGCATTACGGCGGCAGCGTTGTGTGATGCGGAAGGCCGGGAATACGTGCGGGTGGAATGTGATGCCCCCGTATGGGGAATCTGGAGCCATCCCGACAGCGGCGCGGGCTACGTATGTCTGGAGCCCTGGTACGGCATCTGTGACTTTGCCGGGTATGAAGGAGAACTGGCACAGCGCCCCCACACCCAGGCAGCGGCTCCGGGAGAGACTTGGAGAGGCGGAAACAGGATGATATTTGGCAAAATATAAAAGCAGTCTGCCACGAATAGGGAAAGTTTTCAGAATAGAAAAAATAACCGTTGAGAAGCAACGATTTATACTTGACAAAAAAACAGATGTGAACTACAATCGAGTCAAAGCGAGACGGCAGGCCAGTCGCAGAAATTGCTGGGGCGGGCCGGTCGGACATAGAGTACAGACGGAGAAGAGGAATAGTACGGCAAGGGGAGTATTCCAGAGAGAGGGCCATCGGTGGGAGGCCCTTATGCGAAGCTACCGGAACCTGCCTCGGAGTCCTGTGTGAGCCTGGAGATATGACAGCCAGGGAAATACAGCGCAGCGCCGGCGTTAGCGGCAGGAGAAGCAGAATGTTGGACTTTCGGGGACATTTCCCCGTTAAGTACGCACATTAATAAGGGTGGTACCGCCGAGGATTCGGTCCCTGAAAAGGGATGGGATCTGCGGCGTACTACCCTTTTGTATTGCAGGCCGCGCATTTAAAAACAGCATATTCCCGAAAAGTACACTGAGCAAGATACGGACGCCTGAGGGGCCGGATATTGCTCACCGCCCATGTGTGCTGAGGGGGAATATGCGGAACTTAAAATAAGGAGACAGGATTATGGCAGACAAGAAAATGGTGGAAGCGATTACCTCCATGGAGGAGGATTTCGCACAATGGTACACGGATGTGGTGAAGAAAGCGGAACTGATTGACTATACCAGCGTCAAAGGCTGTATGGTGATCAAGCCTGCGGGGTATGCAATCTGGGAACTGATCCAGCAGCAGCTGGATGCCCGGTTCAAGGAGACAGGGGTGCAGAATGTATATCTGCCCATGTTTATCCCTGAGTCATTGCTCCAAAAGGAGAAGGATCATGTGGAGGGCTTTGCGCCGGAAGTGGCCTGGGTGACACAGGGCGGCTTACAGCCCCTGCAGGAACGCCTGTGTGTGCGTCCTACTTCGGAGACTCTGTTTTGCGATTTCTATAAAAATGACATTCACTCTTATCGGGATTTGCCCAAGGTATATAACCAGTGGTGTTCCGTGGTGCGCTGGGAGAAGGAGACCAGACCTTTCCTGCGCTCCAGAGAATTTCTGTGGCAGGAGGGACACACGGCTCATGCCACGGCCCGGGAGGCGGAGGAAAGAACTGTTCAGATGCTGAATGTGTATGCGGATTTCTGTGAGGAAGTGCTGGCCATCCCTGTGATCAAGGGCCAAAAGACCGAGAAAGAGAAATTTGCCGGCGCAGTGGCCACCTATACCATCGAGGCCCTGATGCATGATGGCAAAGCCCTGCAGTCCGGCACCACCCACAATTTTGGAGACGGTTTCGCTCAGGCTTTTGAGATCCAGTATGCGGACAAGGACAATACACTAAAGTATGTACATCAGACCTCCTGGGGTATGACCACCCGGCTTATCGGCGCCATAATTATGGTCCATGGCGACAACGAGGGCCTGGTGATGCCTCCCAGAGTGGCACCCATCCAGATCTGCATCGTACCCATTCAGCAGAAAAAAGAGGGAGTGCTGGATAAAGCATATGAACTGCGTGACAGGCTGAAGGGGAAATTCCGGGTAAAAGTAGATGATACGGACAAGACCCCCGGTTATAAGTTTGCGGAAGCTGAGATGAGAGGCTACCCCATTCGCGTAGAGATCGGTCCCAAGGATATCGAGGCCGGAAAATGCGTGATCTGTCGCCGTGACACCAGGGAAAAGCTGGAGGTGGAACTAGATCGGCTGGAGGAAAAGGCAGGAGAGCTGATGGAGACTATCCAGAGGGAAATGCTGGAGCGGGCCAGGACGCACCGGGATGCCCACACCTATGAGGCCAGAGACTTTGAGGAATTTCAGAGGATATTCGCGGAGAAGACTGGTTTTGTCAAGGCCATGTGGTGCGGCGAACAGGCATGTGAGGATCTGATCAAGGAGAAAATGAGTGTTACCAGCCGCTGTATGCCCTTTGTCCAGGAGCAGCTGGCCGATACCTGCGTCTGCTGCGGCAAGCCCGCCAAGAAGATGGTATACTGGGGGAAGGCATATTAAAGCGGAAAATGGACTTGCATACCTGAAAGCGGCCATATATTGATCATCGGACTTGTGTGCCGGGAGGGAATATGCAGAACTAAGAATAGGAGGCAGGAATGATACATGAAGTGTTTTCGCTACAGGTGGAAGGATCTCAGCCGAATGCCCATCTGGTAACTTATATACAAGACTACTCGGATTCGCTGGCGATGCGGGAGAGGCCATTGATACTGCTTTGTCCCGGGGGCGGTTATGCATATACTTCTGACAGAGAGGCGGAATCCATGGCACTGCAATTTCTGGCCATGGGATATCATGCGGCGGTGCTGCGGTATTCCTGTGCCCCGTCCCGGTATCCCACGTCGCTATTGGAACTGGCAGCCAGTGTAAAGCTGATCCGGGAACATGCGGAGCAGTGGCATGTAAAGACGGACAAGCTTGTGATTCAGGGCTGCTCGGCAGGGGGACACCTGGCAGCCAGCTTTGCCATGTTTTGGGACAGGGACTGGCTCAGAGAGCGTGCGGGTATTGCGGACAAAGATCCGGAGCACAGTCTGCTGCGCCCCAACGGCCTGCTGCTTTGTTATCCGGTGATCTCTTCCGGGGAATTTGCCCACAGGGGTTCTTTTGAGAGCCTGCTGGGGGATTTGCCGGGACAGGATGAATTGCTGGAACAGGTTTCTCTGGAGAAGCAGGTGAGCGCCGATGTACCGCCCACTTTTGTCTGGCATACCTACGAGGACCAGTCTGTACCTGTGGAAAACTCGCTGCTGCTGGTGAGCGCCCTGCGCCGGGCAGGCATCCCCACGGAGTTCCACATGTACCCCCGGGGCGGCCACGGACTGGCTCTGGCCACATCCCTCACCCAGACCTCGGACGGCAACTGTATCCGGCCGGAATGCGCCAGTTGGATCAGTCTGGCACACACCTGGCTGGAGGGGCTTTTTCCCTGACTTGAATGACTGTTGGTACAGGCAAGGTTTTCCGTAGGAAGACCTTGCCTTAAAATTTTCAAAAAAATTTTATTTAGTATCTTGCAATATATAATAGCATGTGATATACTCATCTACATAAAGAGAGTAACACAGAAAATGCACGGAACACAGACAGGAGGAGCAAGAGGATATGAAAAAGCAGGACAGCATGAAGAAGAGGAACAGCGTTGACAGGCAGCAGGCATGGGAAAGCTGCGACAGACAGTCGGTGGAGAGCGTGAGCAGCGCCAATGGATGGCTGAAGAGCGGATGTGTGGGAGTAACAGGAGGAGATGATTTTTTTTGCCCTGGTATATTGCATTAAACAATAGCATGTGATACAATCTTCTAAATGAATTAAGTTATAGGAAACATGCGGAACTTTATAGGCAATTACGAAATGTTCTCTGCAAGTGACGTTGCCGGTCAATATATACAAAAACGAACTCCGACGCAGTGGCAGGTCGCCCCCTATTTTGTATATATTGCCCGTCCACTGTTACCAGAAAGGGTGTTTCGCAATCGCCTGGGGACTTTATATAGAAAGGAGGAATATCATGAACACACAGTTAAAAAAGGGTGCCCTGGAGTTATGCGTACTGTCTCAACTGGTGAGCGGCGATAAGTATGGCTACGAACTGACAGAGAGGATCTCTGAGGAAATGTCCATTGCCAGCGGGACCCTGTATCCGATTCTGCGAAGACTTAAGGAGGATGCCTATGTGACCACCTATCTGGTGGAGTCGGAGTCAGGCCCGGCCCGGAAATATTACCAGCTTACACAGAAGGGCAGAGAATACCAGCAGGCTATGTTGCAGGAATGGGAACAGTTCCAGACGGCAGTGAACCGTCTGGTGAGAAAATAGGACACAGGTTGGGCTTATGCCTGTCCCGAAATATGTGAAGAAGAAATTTAGGATTTGCAGGAAAGGAGCAGTTATGACAAAATCAGAATATATGAATGCATTGCGGGAGAAGTTACAGCATTATAACAGGGCTTTGGAGATGGAGATTCTGGAGGATTATGAACAGCACTTTGCGGAGGGCCTGGCGGAGGGACGCAGAGAGGAGGATATCATTGCGGAGTTGGGCAATATTGATGATATGCTGAAGGAGTTCTCGGAGGAGGATTTGAAGCAGGAACTGGAAATTATGGAGAGCCAGGCCAATCAGAGCAACAACTATGAACAACTCTACCGGGCGGTGGTTATAGAGGGACTGCTGGCGGATGTGGAGATAACAGCTTCGGCGGACGACCGGATCAGGATCGACTATGATAACTGCGGCAGTAAAGCCCAGAAGATGCGCTACCAATTTTACCAGTATGAGCGGGACGGTGTATTTTACGCGGGGGTAAAAGAGCGCAAGGGACCAGACCGCCACGAGGACTCCGCTCCGGAATCCATCTGGGATGTTTTATCTGTATTTAACCAATTCGCCGGCTGGTCCAGCGGTGATATTCATTTAAATGTGCAGATCCCCGCAGGGCTTCCTGCCATAGAGATAGACAATACCAGCGGAGATTTGCGGATTCGGGGAATACAGACACAGAAACTGGAAACCCAGTGTATCAGCGGGGATCTGAGGATTGAGGACGTGGACTGCAAAAAGTTCTTCGGCAAAACCCAGAGCGGCGATGTGGAAGTATCCGGTATTGCCATGCAGTTGGACGAGGATACGGAGATCGAAATCCAAACCACCAGCGGGAATCTGGCGGCCCGGCGTATATCGGCGGCAAAGGTCTACCTGCACACTTCCAGCGGCGATGTGAGCACGGATAGGTTGGAGGCGGGACTGCTGAAAGTGCAGACTGCCAGCGGGGAACAGGAACTGGTGAATATTGCGTGCGACAGGGCTGACTTGCGCTCCGGCAGCGGAGACATTGATGCCGAGAATATCCGGGGCCGGGAACTGAATGCGGCGGCAGGCAGCGGGGAAGTGGAGTTACAGACGGATATGGAAGCCGTTGAGGTCAAGACCGGCAGCGGAGACATTGAGCTGGCGGCAAGCGCGAGAACCAATAATATTCATATGATTGCCGGAAGCGGTGATATCAACCTGGATTTGAGTTGGATCGAAGGGGCCTCCATCGCATCCCGCACCGGCAGCGGTGACATGAGTATAAGGGGATACGAAGTTTCTGGCCGCATGTTCAACTCCTCCTATGGAAACGGCGCCTGCCAGGTAAGCCTGACCACCGGAAGCGGTGATATCGTTGTAAAATAAGTTGGGATGTGTACATCCCAATACGCATTAACGCAATATCACAGGCAAGGCGGACGTTTGGCCAAGCCAAACGCCGGATATTCATGAAGAGGTAATTTTGAATCTTAATGGTTAAATATCCGCTAATAAATATCCGCTAAAGTAACTGGCTCTTTCCGAATCGATAAAGATGTGTTATAATGGGCAAAATGCTTTTTGAACAGAATGTGTACTGAGGCATACGAAGAATAAGAGATAATGTGCATAATATGTTGCAGCACATAGATCTTTACAGTCGATTTCGGGAGAACACAGTGAATTATATTATTCTGGATCTGGAATGGAACCAAAGCAGCACCGGACAGGAGCCGGAGGTGGCCACGCTGCCCTTTGAGATCATTGAGATCGGTGCGATTAAATTAAATCATGAGCGGATCATGGTCAGTGAATTCAGTCAGTTGATCCGGCCCACTGTGTATCACCGGATGCACAGAATTACCAGTAAGCTTATCCATATGCGCATGGAGGAGTTGGAGCGGGGGAGGCCCTTCACTCGGGTGGTGGAGGATTTCCTGTGCTGGTGCGGGGAGGATTATATCTTCTGCACCTGGGGACCGCTTGACCTGGCTGAACTGCAGCGCAATCTGCGTTTTTACGGCATGGAGCCCCTGGCCAGGGGCCCCATAGCCTTTTTAGACGTGCAGAAGCTGTTCAGTATTGCCTATGAGGATCGCAAGAGCAGACGGGCGCTGGAATGGGCGGTGGATTTTCTCAAGATCGAGAAAGACATCCCCTTTCACAGGGCTTTTAGCGATGCCTATTACACCGCAAAGGTATTGGCGGCGATTCAGGATCCGGAGGTACTGAAGAACGTATCATATGATGTATTCAATCCCCCTTCCTGCCGGGAGGAGGAGATTAAGGTACAATTTGACACTTACTTTAAGTATATTTCCCGTGTTTTTCCGGACAAGACGGCGGCGCTTTCGGATCGGGAGGTAAGTTCCAGCAAGTGCTATCTGTGCCGACGGAACCTGCGCAAAAAGGTGAAATGGTTTACTCCTAACGGGCGTCACTACTATTGCGTGGCATTCTGCGAGAAGCATGGATATCTGAAATGTAAGGCCCGGATTCGCAAGACGGAGGACGGGCAGGTTTATGTGGTAAAGACCAGCCGCTTCATCTCCCCGGAGGATGTGGAGAGGCTGACCGAGCGGCGGGAACATGCCCGTAAGATGCACAATCATTCCCGGAAACAATCTGAGAAGGCATCGGACAAGGCTGGCCGCTTGAAAGGACATATTTCATGAAGAGATTGATAGCTTCAAAAGTTCCGAGGTACAGGGGATGGCGCATGTATGCCTGGCTGATCACGCTGGCCCTGCTGTGCCGTGGAATGCCTGTCTCGGCGGAGACCATGGAGGAGCGCATCCAGACTCAGCAGGATATGACCGTGGAGAGCAACGAAATCCCGGGCTGGCCCACAGGCCCTGTAGTCACGGCGGGATCGGCCATTTTGATAGAGGCTGAAACAGGCACCATTCTCTATGCCAAAAATATACACGCCCGGCAATACCCGGCCAGCACCACCAAGATCCTGACTACCCTGATTGCGTCCGAGCAGTGTTCCCTGGACGAATGGGTCACCTTTTCCCGGGAGGCCATCTATGACACCCCGTCGGACAGCAACCATATAGCCATGGATGTGGGACAGCAGCTGACCATGGAGGACTGTCTGAACGCCATTCTGATCCGCTCTGCCAACGAGGTGTCATTTGCGGTGGCGGAGCATATCACCGGCACCAGTTGGCAGGATTTTGCGGAAATTATGAACAGCAGGGCGGCAGAACTTGGATGTGTGGATTCCCATTTTGTCAATCCCAACGGCCTGCCGGATGAAAACCATTATACTTCAGCCTATGACCTCGCCATGATCGGCAAGGCTTTTTTTGCCAATGAACTGTTGTGCAGAATTTCATTGACGCCCCGGCTGCACATCCTGCCCAATGACCATATGCCCTATGAAAAGCTGGAAAATTCCAAAATAGAGTTGCTGCCCGGCAGGTCCTACGGATATGAGGACCTGGTGGGTGTCAAGACCGGCTATACCAATGCGGCCCGTTACTGTGTGGTATCCTGTGCGGAGAGGGACGGATTGAAACTGATCTGTGTGGTGCTCAGGGACGAGTCTCCCGCCCACTACGAGGATACCATAGCGCTGTTCAATTATGGTTTTGGCAATTTCGCAAAAGTCAATGTCTCCCAGGTGGAGACGAAATATGATATTGGAAATACGGGATTTTTCTACGGGGAACGTGATATATTCGGCAGTTCCAAGCCGCTGTTGTCCCTGAACCGGGAGGCTTGTATCGTGCTGCCCCGGGCGGTGGACTTTGCGGATGTGACCTCTACAATCGATTATGATACGGTGGACGAGGGCCAGGCAGCGATTATCCATTACAGTTATCAGGGTGTGGATCTGGGCAGCGCTTCCGTGGATCTGGCGGCATCTCAGGACCAGGGATACGGCTTTGCCAGCGGTTCGTCCGGAGAGGACCAGGCCGCCGACGGGGTCAAAGTGCCGGACGTTGTGTTCATAGATGTGGTGAAGGTGTTGATGGGGGCGGGTATTCTGGCTGCCGCGGCGCTGGTGGTATGGGGACTCAGACGGTTTTTGAAGGAATATCATTTTCCTGCCCGGCGCACCAACACCCGGCGGAACTGGATGAAAGACCGCCGAAAGCATCATCCTACGGAATATGAGGAAGAGCAGGAACAGAGCATGGCCCAGCAGCGCCGCAGGCAGGTCAGGGAAGCCCGCCGCAGGCTGCAACGTCGGGGGGATGATGAGGAGCACGAAGTGAATACTGCTCGGCTGCACCGCCAGCAGGTGAGGCAGGCCCGCCGCAGACAGCAGCTGCGGGAAGACGACGAGAGGCAGGAGATAAGTTATCGCCAGCTTCGCCGTCAGGAGGTAAAGGAAGCCCGCCACAGGCAGCAGCTGCGGGAAGACGATGAGAGGCAGGAGATAAGTTATCGTCAGCTTCGCCGTCAGGAGGTGAAAGAAGCCCGCCGCAGGCAACAGCGCCGGGAGGGTGACGAGAGGCCGAAACCAAGTTACCGCCAGCTGCTCGGGCAGGAGATTAAAGAAGCCCGCCGCAGACAGCAGCGCCGGGAGTACGAGGAGAAAACGGGGCCGGGTTTCCTGCAGCAGCATCGTCAGGAGGTGAAGGAGGCCCGCCGCAGGCAGTCCCGCAGGAGACAAGGGGAAAACATGGAACCGGGCTACCGCCGGCTGCATGAATTGCCGGAGGAGGAGATTTACTATGAAAGGCCGGAGGACAAATAGATATGCGACTTCGAAACATTACAGGTTCCCGTGAGGCGATTGCTGCCAGCGACTATGTGGTACATGAGGAGCGGGCCTGCCGGGGAAAATGGTCCGGGATTTTTGGGAACAGACACCCGATCCATATTGAAATCGGCATGGGCAAGGGAAAATTTATTTACGCTATGGCCCGCCTGCATCCGGAGATCAATTATATAGGCATTGAAAAATATTCCAGTGTGCTGCTGCGGGCCGTCCAGAAGATGGAAGAGGAGGAGCTGCCCAATTTGAAGTTCATCCGCATGGACGCGGAGGAGATTACGGAGGTGTTTGCTCCCGGTGAGGTGAATCGCATCTACCTGAATTTCTCCGATCCCTGGCCCAAGGACAGACATGCCAAACGCAGGCTTCCGTCCAGGCAGTTTCTGACCAGATACGATGAGATTCTGGAGGTTCAGGGGCAGCTGGAGTTCAAAACGGACAACCGAGAACTGTTTGACTTTGCTGTGGAGGAACTTGCCCCCGCGGGCTGGAAGGCCCGTGTGATCACCTATGATCTGCACGGGGACAGGGCGTTGATGGAGGGCAATGTGATGACAGAGTATGAGGAAAAATTTTCTGCCATAGGCAACCCCATCTATAAATATATTATTTATCGGGAAAAATAAAGAAGGCAGAACATGCGGAACTAGAAACAGCATGTTCCCGGACAGTACACTGATGGAAATCCGGACGCCATAAGCGGCCGGAATTCCATCACGGTGCATGTGTGCGGGAAGGGAACATGCGGAACTTAAAACAGCATGTTCCCGGACAGTACACTGATGGAAATCCGGACGCCATAAGCGGCCGGAATTCCATCACGGTGCATGTGTGCGGGAAGGGAACATGCGGAACTTAAATAGGAGGGTAAAAATATGAAGTTTACAGCGGAAAATTTTGAGAAGGAAGTATTGCAGGCACAGGGAACGGTACTGGTGGATTTCTATGCGGACTGGTGCGGTCCCTGTAAGATGATGGCTCCGCTTGTGGAGCGCATGGCAGAAAAATATCAGGGGCAGATCAAGATCGGCAAGCTGAATGTGGAGGAGGCCATGGAGATTTCCGACCGATATCATGTGAAGAATATTCCCACTTTTATTTTCTTCCAAAACGGGGAACCGGCTGCTACCTATGTGGGGGGAATGTCCGCAGCGGATCTGGAGGAGAAGATCAAGGCGTACATCTGAGCCAGTACCCCGTGTTCGGATTTTCTGTGCCGCCAGAGAATAGACCGGGTAATCTGCGCCCGGGTTTTCGAAACGGAGCACTGGACCGGGACGCTGCCATGTACGTCCAGACGAATGGATTCAATACAACATGGTGAAAAATGCCATATCCGGGGGGATGCAAATGAGAATCTTAGAAGATAAGCGTCTGCTGGTCTATGAGGGCAGACGCACTTTGCTGGCGATGGTAGGGGCGGCGATCTATGCCCTGGGAACCAACCTGTTTATCGTGCCTTCGGGCTTGTACAGCAGCGGCGTCATGGGCCTGTGCCAGGTGGTCCGCACATTGCTGGTGGAATATATGCACCTTCCCATCGGTAATGTGGACATCGCCGGTATTATATATTATATTATCAACATACCGATTTTTGTAATTGGTTATCAGAAAATGGGCAAGAAATTCCTGCTGAAGACGCTGATTTGCGTAACGGTAATGTCAGGCGGTATGGCCGTCATACCCGTTACCCAGATTGTGGAGGACACCATGCTGGCCAGTGTCATCGGCGGCATTATCTGCGGCGCGGGCGTGGGCATATTGCTGCGCATGGGGGCTTCAGGCGGCGGCATGGATATTGTAGGCGTGATTCTGGTGAAGTGGAGACAGGACTTCAGCGTAGGCAGAGTCAATCTGATGATGAATCTGGCGCTGTACAGCGCCTGCCTGTTCCGCTTTGACGTGGAGACGGCTCTGTATTCCGTGATCAATGCGGCGGTGTACTCTGTGGCCATTGACAAACTCCATGCCCAGAACATCAATGTGGAGGTGAACGTGATCACCAAGATCAGTTCCCAGGAACTGGAGAGGGAAGTGTTCTCGGAACTGGGGCGGGGCATCACCAAGTGGAAAACCATGGGCGCCTATACCCATGAGGAATCCCACATTCTCTACATCATGATGTCCAAATATGAGGTACATCAACTCAAGACTATAGTCCATAAATACGATCCCCAGGCGTTTATCGTGATCAATGAAGGGGTTCATGTAGAGGGAAATTACCTGAAGAAACTATAAGAAATACAATAAATGTGATAACCGTCAAAGAGACACCGAGGACGATGCCAGGGTGTCTCTTTTTATGTCACAAAAACTTTTCCTGATTTTTTGAAGGGTATATTTTCAATTGTGGTACAGTCCGTTGGACTCATATTCCGGCTCGCAGGTCAAATTCACTCCCAGCTTTCTCAGCACATTCTTGTCCACCTGGGAAAGGATCACGCTGGTATGCACCTCTGACCCCTGCAGATTATGGAGCTGACGGACAGCTCGTCCGGCAGTCTCGTCTGTGGAGGCGCAGATGGACAGAGCAATAAGGATTTCATCAGTGTGCAGACGGGGATTGCGGTTGCCCAGGTGTTTTGTCTTCAGTTCCTGAATAGGGCCGATGGTGTTGGGGGATATCAGCTGTACCTCATCAGGGATATCGGCCAGCACTTTCAGCGCATTCAGCAGCATGGCGGAGGAAGCTCCCAGAAGCTCGCTGGTCTTGCCGGTGATGATTCGGCCGTCCGGCAGCTGGATGGCGGCGGCAGGCTTGCCCGTGGCGGCTGCCTTAACCTTGGCGGCGCTGACCACCGGGCGGTCGTCCACCGTGATACCGGCCTGCTTCATCAACAGTTCCAGTTTCAGAATCTGCTCGTCGTCCGCACTGCCCTGGCGCTTTTCGCACATGGTGTTGTAGTACCTGCGGATAATCTCCTGGCAGGAAGCCTCCCGACAGGCTTCATCATCCACGATACACAAACCTGCCATGTTTACCCCCATGTCGGTGGGGGATTTGTAGGGGGATTTCCCCATGATCTTTTCAAACATGGCGCTGAGTACCGGAAAGATCTCCACATCCCGGTTGTAGTTGATGGTGGTTTCCCCGTAGGCTTCCAGGTGGAAAGGATCGATCATATTCACATCGTTCAGATCGGCGGTTGCCGCCTCATAGGCCAGATTCACAGGGTGCTTTAAAGCCAGATTCCATATGGGGAAGGTTTCGTATTTGGCATATCCGGCCTTGATGCCCCTTTTGTGCTCATGGTACAGCTGGGACAGGCAGGTGGCCATCTTGCCGCTGCCGGGGCCGGGGGCGGTGACCACCACCAGTTCCCGGGAAGTCTCTATATACTCATTGCGCCCGTAGCCCTCGTCGCTGACGATCAGCGGGATGTTGGAGGGATAGCCGGGAATAGAGTAATGGCGATACACCTTCATGCCCAGGGACTCCAGCTTTTTCTGGTATGCCACGACGCCGGGCTGCTCCGCGAAGCGGGTCAGGCACACGCTGCCCACATACAGGCCGTAGCCCCGGAAGGCGTCAATGAGACGCAGCACGTCCACGTCGTAGGTGATGCCCAGATCCGAGCGTACTTTATTTTTTTCGATATCCGCCGCATTGATGACAATGACGATCTCCGCATGATCCCGCAGCTGTGCCAACATATTGATCTTGCTGTCGGGCTTAAAGCCGGGCAGCACCCGGGACGCATGATTGTCGTCGAAGAGTTTGCCCCCAAATTCCAGGTAGAGTTTTCCTCCGAAAGCAGCGATCCGCTCCTTAATTTTTTCTGACTGCATTTTTAGATATTTGTCGTGATCGAAACCGATTTTACTCATTTGGTTCGTATACCTCCCTAAAAGTCGTGTTTTATAAAAAAGTACAAAGGCCTTGGCGTATTTTACCTGATAATAGATGGGGTCCATATTGCTGAATTTATAATATTTTACAAAAAAAGGGTGGTAAAATCAAGATATACATACCAAAATAAAAAGTTTTTGAGATATTCGGGCAAAGCGGGCTGCCTGGATGTAATTCGAGAACTTATGAATCGAAGGTGTTGACATTGCTCGTATATAGAGATATCCTAAAAATGATGCTGCAATGGGACTACTGGCTTTGACCATGGTTTTTTCACTCGCTGCCTGTTTTGACCAACATGCAAGCGAGGGGGAATCCTTTTTCTATGTTCCTACACTAAAGCAGGTGGATCCCCAGTGCGGTGTGGTGCGAAATGCTTTTCTCTGCGGTGAGGAATTGGTGTATGAGGTATATTATGACGGAAACGGAGCCAGTCCGGCAAGATATACATATTATGTACAGGATCTGATGCAGATGGATGCCGAACCCAGGCGGACCTCTTTCGGGTTTCCTGCGGGTTGGACGGGCATTAACGATATGACCAGGGACGCTGACGGAAACTGCCCGGGAAGAATGCTGGAGCGGGAAGTAAAAACGGAGACTATATACAAAGAGCCGGTGAATTGTACCGAGCATCCCTTCTGCCAGAAGCAGTTCTACTATACAGTGCATTACTGGGAGTTCAGCTGCAACGAATGCGGACATGTGAGCCGGGAATGGACCAGCATCAAAAATCATCCCCCCCTGCACAGCAATCATAATTAGGCCGTTTTTCATTTTGTTCTGCTCCATGCCGTCTTTGACAGCGGAAATCCCATATGAGAGGATTGTCTCGCATTCTTCCCATTGGCAGCAGGTGTGAGGAGAAGATTTATTTGAAAAAACATATATTTGAAAAAACAGTATCCATAGTGCTGCTGCATATATGCATTGCGGTCGGTTTTTTTGCCTGCTCGGGGCGGCGTGAGACAGAGGAGACCTACGGCTATGTCCCCGCCGTAAGGCAGGTGGATGCCCAGGGAGGGGTCGTCCGGGATGCCTTTCTCTGCGGCGATGAACTGGTATATAAGGTATATTATGACGGAGAGGGCATGCAGCCAGCGAGAGATGATTATTATACGCTGTCTCTGACGGAGGAGGATGCCGAAGCCGTGCGGATACCTTTCCGGTTTCCGGCGGGGAGGACAAGAGTTGCCGATATAACCGGAGACGATGACGGAAATTATTACATATTGGGGAATAACGAAGCGTTTTCGGGCCAGGAAACCTGTGGTCCCGGTTATTTTGTGGGCATATACGACGCGGAGGGCAACGCGCTGCGCATATGGGGAATCGACGAATGGCTGGAGGAAGCGGAGATGACAAACGACTCGCTATCCCTAGCCGTGGACGAGGAAAAAAATATATATGTGGCGGGGCGGACTGTTCTGCTGGCAATGAATCCGGACGGATCGTTTGCGGATACTTTTACGGAGACAGCCATATATTTTATCGCCCGCATGGCAGACGGCCGGGTGGGGTACTGTTGTTCTGCCGGCCTAGGCCGGTATCAGGTGAAGGCCGTAAAACCGGGAACTCTGCAAAGCGAGACTGTTATATCCGATTCTCCCATAGGGATAAGCGGAATACCGGGGGAGGATACGCCTCTTTGGGTATTTGACAGACATGGCATATACCGGCACGGAGAGGAGGGACAGGCTCCCGAACAGATTCTGAACTGGCTGGACGCGGATGTGGACGTGCGGGATCTGACGGATATGACCAGGCTTTCGGACGGACGGCTTTTGTTGCTTTTGTATGATGATAGGATAAATGAAGCGGCTTTTATGCCGGAGGAAGGGCAGCCGCCCCGACTGGTTTATCTGGAGCAGGTAGAGAACAGGGACGGCGGCCGGGAAATTATAACCGTGTGTGTAATGAACATGACAGACGGTATGCGGGAAGCGACCATGCGTTATAATCTGGAGCATCCTCAGCAAAGGGTACGTCTGAAAGAATACATGGGAATAAACGGATACGCCACCCATGAAGAAGCCATTGCGGCCCTGGACAGGGATATGGCGGCGGGCAGAGATATGGATATCATCACCGTAGGATATGCGGAACTGGAAAAATATGCTTCCAAGGGCATTCTGGAAGATCTGCTGCCCTTTCTGGATAACAGTGCGCGGCTGCGGCGGGAGGATGTGTTTAAGCCGGTGGCGGATACTTATACCGTTGACGGCAAGCTGGTGGCGCTGCCCACCTGGTTCCGGCTGGAGGTGATAACCGGCAGGCAGTCCATGGTGGGAGACAGAGACGGCTGGAACCTCCCAGAGATGATGGCTTTTTTTGAGCGTTATCAGGACGGTCGGACACAGGAGAGCATCTCTCCGGAGGATATGCTGGATATATGTCTGAAATGCTATCTGCCCTGCTTTGTAGATGAGGAAAACGGCACCTGCGCCTTTGAGCAGGATGCGTTTTACGAGATACTGGAGTTCGCCGGAGGCTTCGACGGGAAAAGCAGCCCGTATGGCTGGAACGATATCTCGAGGGAGGACGGGTGCATACTCAAATGGAACTGGTGCGTAGACGTCGGCTATATCTCCGAGATGCCCCAATGGTTTGACGGTGAAGCGGTCAGTTATGTGGGGTATCCCACCCCGGACGGACAGTCGGGTATCCTGCTGGATACCTCCGAGGGGGCTTATGCCATCCTGTCAAAGGGGAAGCACAGGGATCTGGCATGGGATTATCTGGAATATCTGATATGGGAGGAGGGCGAGCGGGCGGAATTTTTTTCAATCTTGAAGGACAGGCTGGAGGAGAATGGAAACACCGCCGCCCGGGAGCCCTATGAGCGGGATGAAAACGGAATGATTGTCACCGACCGGGAGGGAAACCCGGTCAGAAGGATCCTTACGGTGGATGCTTTTGTCGGATCCGATCGTAAAATTGAAAGGATAATAGAAAAATATGTACCCCTGCCGGAGGAATTGGAGCAGCTATGGGATTTGATAGCCCGGATTCGTCCCGTGCCGGGCTATCAGGAGAAGGTTATGTCGATTATCCGGGAAGAAGCCGCCGGTTATTTTGCGGGGGATAAAGACGCCGGGGAAACGGCCCGGATTATACAGAGCAGAGTGCATATATATCTGGAGGAACAGAAATAAAGGCAGCAGAGCTTGTAAAAAGAGGCTTTGCCGCCTTTTTCCGTCCAGGAAATCTTTATAAATCTTTTAGAGATTGACTATTGATTTATGTTTTGGGAATCTCTATAATAAAAGAATGAGTGCCCAAACAGATCAGGACGCGGAGAGTCGCGGGATTAACGGGGATGTACGGAACTCTTAATTATAGAAAGGAACTAATGGGTAATCGGATGGATAATTATAATAACGGCGGCACGGGAGGCGGCGACGGCAAAGGCCCCGGCGGAAACGGCGGCGGGAACAATGGACAGAAGCCCCAGCGTCCCAGTATCATGTTTATTTTGGTTTTCATATTGATGAGCCTGCTCTTGGTTGCCATGCTCTGGTCCCTCTTTTTCGGGAAGAGCGGCGACGTGATGGAGGTGCCCTATTCCACTTTTGTGGAGAGGATGGACGCGGATGAGATCGAGTCCGTGAAACTCAGTGGGGAGACGGTCAGTTTCACGCTGAAGGACGGCGTGGTGGATGAATCGGCTCCCAAGCTATATGATTTTTACAGTATGAAGCCCGTAAAGATTGAGTATCAGACTTTGCAGATCGAGAACACGGAGACTGTGACGCAGAGGGCTCTGGAGCACGGCGTGGAGGTATACGGCGTGTCCACCAGCGTGGGCGAGTGGATCATGCAGATCCTGATGACGCTGGTGCTTCCTCTGGTGCTGATGTGGATCCTGCTGGGATTTTTGTTCCGGCGGATGGGCGGCAGCGGCGGTCCCATGGGTGTGGGTAAGAGCAATGCCAAGGTGTATGTACAGAAGGAGACCGGTGTGACCTTCGCGGACGTGGCAGGCGAGGACGAGGCCAAGGAATCCCTGGTGGAGGTGGTGGACTTCCTGCACAATCCGGGCAGGTATGCCAAAATCGGCGCCAGACTGCCCAAGGGCGCGCTGCTGGTGGGCCCTCCCGGAACAGGTAAGACCCTGCTGGCCAAAGCGGTGGCCGGTGAGGCCCATGTGCCATTCTTCTCTCTGACCGGTTCCGACTTTATCGAATTATATGTGGGCGTGGGCGCCAGCCGAGTACGTGACCTATTCAAGGAGGCCACCAAGAACGCCCCCTGTATTATTTTTATAGACGAGATCGATGCCATCGGCCGCAGCCGTGATTCCAAGTACGGCGGCGGCAATGAGGAGCGGGAGCAGACCCTGAACCAGCTGCTGTCGGAGATGGACGGCTTTGACAGTTCCAAGGGTATCCTGATTCTGGCGGCCACCAACCGCCCGGAGATTCTGGATAAGGCCCTGCTGCGTCCCGGTCGTTTTGACCGCCGGATCATCGTGGATAAGCCGGAC
Source organism: uncultured Acetatifactor sp. (assembly GCA_910585015.1). Classification (GTDB taxonomy): domain Bacteria; phylum Bacillota; class Clostridia; order Lachnospirales; family Lachnospiraceae; genus Acetatifactor. The sequence goes on along the minus strand of CAJUCT010000020.1, from coordinate 16,578 downwards.
CTGAAAGGCCGCGTAGATATCCTGAAGGTACATGCCAAGGATGTGAAGATGGACGAGACGGTGGATCTGGACGCCATCGCTTTGGCTACCAGCGGCGCTGTGGGCTCCGATCTGGCCAATATGATCAACGAGGCCGCCATCAACGCGGTGAAGGAAAACCGGGAGTATGTGTGCCAGAAGGATCTGTTCAACGCGGTGGAGCAGGTGTTGGTGGGCAAGGAGAAGAAGGATCGCATCATGAGCAAGGAGGAGAGGCGCATCGTGTCCTATCATGAGGTGGGACATGCGCTGATCAGCGCTTTGCAGAAAAATTCCGAGCCAGTGCAGAAGATCACCATCGTTCCCCGCACCATGGGGGCGCTGGGCTATGTGATGCATGTGCCTGAGGAGGAGAAATACCTGAACACCGAGGCGGAGCTGCGGGATATGCTGGTGAGCCTGGTGGGCGGTCGGGCCGCGGAGGAGATCGTGTTCGAGACCGTGACCACAGGCGCGGCCAACGACATCGAGAAGGCCACCAATATCGCCAAGGCCATGGTGACGGAGTACGGCATGAGCAAGAAGTTCGGCCTGATCGGGCTGGCCTCCATGCAGAATAAATATCTGGACAGCGCCGCTACACTGAACTGCAGCGATGCCACCGAGGCGGAGATTGACGCGGAGGTGGTGGCCATCCTGAAGGAGAGTTATGAGAAGGCCAAGGAACTGCTGCGCGAAAACAGGGAACTGATGGATAAGCTGGCTGAGTACCTGATCGAGAAGGAGACCATCACCGGCAAGGAATTTATGGAGATTTTCCGCCGGGAGAAGGGTTTGCCCGAGCCCAAGGAGGAGTCTGAGAAGGAGCAGAACGGCAAGACTGCAGAGGGCAGTTCTAGGGTGGATGTGACTGTTACCGACGATACCTCTCACAGCCAGGACAGCCAGAGCGGCGGACAGACCATGCATGTGCCCGAGATCATTCTGCCGGAGGCTCCGGTTATCCCCGGCGGGGAGAATGATCAGAGAAAGGGAGAGGAAGAGACCTCGGCTCCGCAGTATGACAATGGGCAACAGCCCTCCGGCGCCGGACAGTCTCAGGATGGGGAGAGGCCATGGCCGCCCCAGCAGCCCCCCACGGGTCCTGCAGGCCGGTTTTCCGGCGGAAACCTGTAATACGGTTTTCACTCTGACAGGTATGCCGGATACAAGAGGCGAAGGGTATTACACTGACGAGCGTTAAGATTCTCCAGTTTCTGCCCGGCACATGCCGCATAATCGGACAACGTGCGCCGGGCAGAAAGGAAAATCTAAACGCTCGTGCGTATGGCGAGGAAACCATGACATTTGATTTTGAGGAAGAATTGAAAAAATTACCGGCCAAGCCGGGGGTCTATATCATGCGGGATGCCGGAGACGGCATCCTGTATGTGGGTAAAGCGGTAAATCTGCACAACCGTGTGCGGTCCTATTTCCGGGAAAAAATCGGAAGAGGGCCCATGATCGACAAGATGGTAACGCTGATCGCCCGCTTTGAGTATATAGTGACGGACTCGGAACTGGAAGCCCTGGTACTGGAGAATAATCTGATCAAGGAGCATTCCCCCAAGTACAACACACTGCTGAAGGATGACAAGACCTACCCCTATATCAAGGTGACCATGGGGGAGGATTTTCCCCGGATCCTTTTTTCACGGCAGATGAAAAAGGATAAATCCCGTTACTATGGCCCCTACACCAGCGCCGCGGCGGTGAAGGATACCATAGAACTGCTGAACAAGCTGTTCTGCCTGCGCACCTGCAACCGCAGCCTGCCCAGGGATATCGGCAATGACCGCCCCTGCCTGAATTACCATATCAAGCAGTGCATGGCTCCCTGCCAGGGCTATATCGGCAAGGAACAGTACCGGCAGCAGCTGGGACAGGCGCTGGAGTTTCTGAACGGCAATTACAACAAGATTTTGAAGGATCTGGAGGAGAAGATGCAGCAGGCGTCGGAGAACATGGAGTTCGAAGAGGCGGCCCGCTACCGGGATCTTCACGCCAGCGTGAAATCCGTCTCCCAGAAACAGAAGATCACGGACAGCGCGTTGGATGACAAGGATATCATCGCTCTGTATCAGGATGAGACGGACGCAGTGGTGCAGGTGTTCTTTGTGCGGGACGGAAAGCTGATAGGCCGGGAGCACTACTATATGATGCACGTGGCGGGGATTAAGAAGGAGCAGATCCTGGAGGATTTTGTAAAACAGTTCTATGCGGGAACGCCTTTTATTCCTCGGGAACTGATGCTTCAATATGAGATTGGGGACAGCGATCTGGTGGAAAAATGGCTGTCGGAGAGGAAGGGCTCCAGGGTGCGTATCCGTGTACCCAAGATTGGCAGCAAGGAGAAGCTGGTGGAACTGGCGGCCCAGAACGCCAAGCTGGTACTTGGCCAGGACAAGGAGAGGCTAAAACGGGAAGAGGGCCGGACCATCGGCGCAGTGAAAGAGATTGCCGACTGGCTGGGGCTTCCCTGTGTGGATCGAATGGAGGCTTTTGATATCTCCAATATCAGCGGCTTTGAAAATGTGGGTTCCATGGTGGTGTATGAGAAGGGTAAGCCCAAGCGCAGTGATTACAGAAAATTCCGCATTAAAACCGTGGCAGGGCCGGATGACTATGCATGTATGAGAGAGGTGTTGACGCGGCGACTGGTACACGGCCTGGAGGAGAGTCGTGAACTGGAGGAGCGGGACATGGATCAGGAGTACGGCAGTTTTACCAAATTTCCGGATCTGTTGCTGATGGACGGCGGCCGGGGGCAGGTCAATATCGCTCTGTCCGTGCTGGAGGAACTGCAGATCCATATCCCGGTCTGCGGCATGGTGAAGGATGACAACCACCGCACCAGAGGGCTGTATTATAACAATGTGGAGATTCCTATCGACACCCGCAGCGAGGGGTTTAAGCTGATCACCCGGATCCAGGACGAGGCCCACCGCTTCGCCATCGAATACCACAGGTCTCTGCGCAGCAAGGCCCAGGTCAAATCCCGGCTGGACGAGATCCCCGGCGTGGGTCCTGCCCGGCGTAAGGCTCTTATGAGGCACTTCAAGTCGTTGGAGGAGATCAAGGCCGCATCGGTGGAGGAACTGATGCTGGTGCCGGAGATTCCGCAAAATGTGGCGGAGGCGATATGCCGGTTTTTTCGATAACGATTTCGCCATGCTGAACAAGGGATGCAAAATATTCTTGTTAGTTATAAAAAAATCCAGGATTTGGCAGTGAATTTATCATATTACCCAGTTTGCCTGCTCGCTCGCGCTCTCACCTTTGTCGGCGCTCGCGGCCCAGGATGCGTCCGGGCTGGAAGAGTTCCGAGCCTGAAGCAGCCCCCTCGTCCGAGTCCGCACCGGCCCAGGCGCCGGCGGAAAATTCCTCTTCCGTATCTCCGGTAGTAATCGTGGTGATCGTGGTGGTGGTAATCGCAGTGATCGCGGTGGCGGCAGTTGTTCTTTCCAAGAAGAAAAAGAACTGATTGACAAGGATAGAGTGATATAAAACCGATAGAAACCGGGCAGGTGTATTCTGTGACGAAACCAGCAATAGAGCAGTCAATATCAAATACACTATATATCCGCCGGGGAATATGGGTTCTACTCTCTCCACGTTGCTGCTGCCCAGTACTTGCCGGTAAGATACATAAATCAGTACAAGCCCCAGGATCTGCCCTGCCACTCCGCCTAAGGAAAACAGATTTCCCAACTTCTTAAACTTCAGGTTGCCCAGAGACATACATCCCCCGGCTCCCGCTGCGGCAATGCCCAGCAGCATGACCAAAGAGGCCGCGCACAGCAGCACCATAGTTCCCTCATTCAACTGTAATTGTTATATGTTCCATAAGCTTCTCCATATATAATTCCGCTTTACTCCATCGCATTTCACCATAGAATTGCCGCTTGTGCAAGAATCCGCCCTAGAACTTCCCCCATTGATCCGCTCCGAAAAGCCCGCTCTGAAAAGTGTAACTTCTGTCGTTGAATAAAAATGGGGGATGTGCTATAGTGTTATTGGATATGCAAAGCATACGGGTAGGGAGGAGCAATATGGCAACTGTAAGTCTGAATAGATTAATCGAAAAAATGAAGTTGGAGAACCTGACACCGGAACTGGATCTGGGCAAGAAGATCACCCAGCCCGACATCAATCGTCCTGCCCTGCAGCTGGCAGGCTATTTTGAGCATTTTGATGCCGCAAGGCTGCAAATCATAGGTTTTGTGGAATACACTTATCTGGAGGGTCTGGATGAGACCCGCAAGCGGGAGGTTTATGACAAGTTATTTTCCTATGAAATTCCTGCTTTTGTCTTTTCTCGGGAGCTGCAGCCCGATAAACTGTTCATGCAGTATGCTGTGGAGCACAATATTCCCATCCTGTCCACGAAAAAGTCCACCTCCTCCTTTATGGCGGAGTCCATCCGCTGGCTCAATGTGCAGCTGGCCCCTTGCATCTCCGTGCATGGCGTACTAGTGGATGTCTGCGGCGAGGGCGTACTAATCACCGGCGAGAGCGGCATAGGCAAGTCGGAGGCGGCCCTGGAACTGGTAAAGCGCGGACACCGCCTGGTGACGGACGATGTGGTGGAACTGCGCAAGGTCAGCGATGATACTCTCATCGGCAGCGCGCCGGATATCACCAAACACTTCATCGAACTGCGGGGTATCGGTATCGTGGACATCAAGGCCATGTTCGGCGCTTCCTCCGTGAAGGAGACCCAGTCCATCGATCTGGTGATCCGCCTGGAGGACTGGGACAAGGAGAAGGAATATGACCGTCTGGGCCTGGAGGAGAATTACACGGAGTATCTGGGCAACAAGATCGTGTGCCATAACATTCCCATCCGCCCCGGCCGTAACCTGGCGATCATCTGTGAGACTGCCGCCGTGAACCATCGCCAGAAAAAGATGGGTTACAATGCAGCCCAGGAATTGTATACCCGAGTGCAGAATTCCCTGGCCAGGAGAAGGGAAGAGGAGGACTGACGGCATCCATGCATAAAATAGAGCAAAACACGTATATATAAATCAGGGAGGGCACAAGTAAAATGAAAGAATACGCAATCGGGGTAGACATCGGAGGCACTACAGTGAAGCTGGGGCTGTTCGATCGGCAGGGGCAGGTGTTGGAGAAATGGGAGATTCCCACGGTGAAAGAGGATCAGGGTTCCCATATCCTGCCGGACATTGCCGCCGCCGTCAAGGACAGGATGGCATCCAGAGGGCTGACCAAGGACGAGATTCTGGGTGTGGGTGTAGGCGCGCCGGGTCCAGTGGACACAGAGGGCACTGTGTATAAGGCGGTAAACCTGGGATGGGATGTGTTCAATATCCCCCAGGTACTGCAGGCGCAGCTGGATCTGCCGGTGAAAGCAGCCAATGACGCCAATGTGGCAGCTTTCGGCGAGATGTGGCAGGGCGGCGGCAAGGGCCATGCCAACATAGTGGCCGTGACTCTGGGTACCGGCGTGGGAGGCGGCATCATTGTGAACGGCAGCATCCTCACCGGCGCCACCGGCGCGGGCGGTGAAATCGGGCATATTCATATTGAGGACAATGAGCCGGATCCCTGCGGCTGCCAGAATCACGGCTGCCTGGAGCAATATGCCTCCGCCACGGGGGTGGTGCGTCTGGCCAGGCGGCGTCTGGCGCAGGATCAGGAACCCAGCATACTGCGCAGCCGCAGCGAACTGTCCGCCAAGGCAGTGTGGGACGCGGTAAAGGCGGAGGACCGGGTGGCTGTCCAGATTGCAAAGCAGTTCGGCGAATACTTGGGCAAGGGCCTGGCGGCGGTGGCCGCGGTGGTCAATCCGGAAGTGTTTGTCATCGGGGGCGGCGTGTCCAAGGCGGGGGAGATCCTGTTTGACTATATCCGTCCGGCCTATGAGAAATATGTTTTCCATGGCTGCAGGAACGCCCGGTTCGCCTTGGCAACCCTGGGCAATGACGCCGGCATATTCGGTGCGGCGGGATTGATTATAAATGAATAAACCATGTGCCGTAAAGCGGGCGGTTAGGAGAATGGATGATAAGTAATGCAGTGTTAGAGACCCTGGAGTGTTATGTCCCCCGGGAAAATATCCGTCTGGAAGAGCCCATGAGCAGACATACCACCTTCCGTATCGGAGGGGAGGCGGACTGCTTTGTGGAGATAGAAAACGTGGAGCAGCTGATACAGGTAAAGCGCTACCTGCAAATGATAGAAATGCCCTGTCTGCTGCTCGGCAACGGCAGCAATCTGTTGGTCAGCGACAGGGGGTACGAGGGCGTGGTATTGCATGTGGGCCCCCGTATGCAGCAGATCCAGGTGCAGGGGGACCGCATGGTGGTCCAGGCGGGGGCGTCCATGGCCCAGGTGGCTAAGACAGCCTGCGAGCAGGGCCTGACGGGAATGGAATTTGCCTCCGGCATCCCCGGCACCATGGGCGGCGGCGTGATTATGAACGCGGGAGCCTACGACGGAGAGATTTCCCAGGTGGTCACCCTTGTGAAGGCGGTGGATCGCGACGGCAATATGTTGGAACTGGACAATGCCACCATGGAATTTGGCTATCGCACCAGCGCCATCAAGCATCAGCCATTCACGGTGGTGGAGGTGACATTGCAGCTGGCGCCGGGAGAGCGGGAGACCATTCAGAGCCGGATGGAGGAACTGGCGGCCAAAAGGAGAGAGAAACAGCCGCTGGAATATCCCAGCGCAGGCAGCACATTCAAGAGGCCGCAGGGCTACTACGCCGGGGAATTGATTATGAAATCAGGTCTCAGAGGCTGTCAGATCGGCGGAGCAAGAGTGTCGGATAAGCATTGCGGCTTTATTATTAACACGGGAAAGGCCACCTGCGAGGATGTGCGTGATCTGATTGCCCATGTGCAGGAGAGAGTCAAAGCCTGCTTTGGAGTGGATCTGGAGACGGAAGTTATATATATAGAATAGATCTGAGGGGATTGGTGCGATACCATGGGATGCAAATAGGACAAAGCAGCTGGAAGCAGGGAAGGAGCGGACAAAAGATGCGCTTTGTGGTAGTGACGGGAATGAGCGGCGGCGGCAAGCGTACCGCGCTGAAGATGCTGGAGGATGCGGGTTATTACTGTGTAGATAATCTGCCTGTGACACTGGTGCGAAAATTTGCGGAATTAATCACCATGCCGGGCAGTGAGATCACTAAGGTTGCGCTGGGGCTGGACGTGCGGGCGGACCAGAGTTTTGAGGATGCCACCAAGGTCCTTCAGGAGTTGAAAAGCAGGGAATACAATGTGGAGATCCTGTTTATGGAGGCGGGGGACGATGTGCTGATCAAGCGGTACAAGGAGAGCAGGCGTCTGCACCCGCTGGCTGCGGAAGGGCGTATCGAGGACGGTGTGCGCCAGGAGCGCAGGGTGCTGGAGAAGATCCGCGGACAGGCGGACTATGTGATTGACACCACCAGCCTTCTGACCAGGGAACTGAAGGAGGAACTGGACCGTATCTTTGTGAATAATGAAGCTTACAACAGCCTGATGGTGACAGTCATGTCATTTGGGTTTAAGAACGGCATTCCGGCGGACGCGGACCTGGTATTTGATGTGAGGTTCCTGCCCAATCCCTTTTATATCGACGAGTTGAAGCACAAGACCGGCAACGACCAGGAAGTGCAGGACTATGTGATGGGCTATGAGGAGTCCCACGCCTTCATGGACAAGCTGGAGGATATGATAAGGTTTTTGATCCCCAACTATGTGAAAGAGGGAAAGTATCGGCTGGTGATCGCCATCGGCTGTACCGGCGGCAAACATCGCAGCGTGACGCTGGCCAATGTTCTCTTCCGGCGGTTGAGGGAACAGGGCAGTTACGGGGTGACTTTGCACCATCGTGATGTGAACAACAGCGGAACGTAAAACACCGGATTTATACTGCTTAACAGTTAAAACTGCCGAGTAACCTGACTACAAAACGCCAGTCATATACGTTTACCCAATGCAATATGGTAAATTCTGACGTTATGTAGTATAATAATCTTCAATAGGAGGATGGAAGTGTCTTTCTCAAGGGAGGTAAAGGAGGAGCTTGCCGGGCATACCGGAGGCGCCAGACATTGCCAACTGGCGGAACTGGCGGCTATTATGAGTTTTTCCGGACAGTATGGAAGGGACGGAGAGGGCCTGTATACCATCGGTTTCCAGCTGGAAAATGAAGATGTCTTAAGAAAAGGCTTTACATTGTTGGAAAAAACATATAATATAGAAAAGAAAATAGGGTTCACACAGGAGGAAATGCAGGATTTTTACCATAATTTCGGTGATTTGCAGGAGCCGGCGGACTCCCGGCTGCTCCAAAAATCCTGTTGCCGCAGAGCATTTTTGCGTGGGGCCTTTTTGTGCGTGGGATCCATCAGTGATCCGAAGAAGGGTTACCACCTGGAGTTTGTGTGTACACAGGAGTCCAAGGCCAGACAACTGCAGCAGGTGATCCAAAAGTTTGCCATAGAGGCCAAGATTGTATCCCGTAAGAAATACTATGTGGTTTACATCAAGGAGGGGGCGGGCATCGTGGACCTGCTGAATGTGATGGGCGCCCATGTGGCGCTGATGAAGCTGGAGAATCTGCGGATTGTGAAGGAGATGCGCAATTCTATCAACAGGAGGGTCAACTGTGAGACGGCTAATATCACCAAGACGGTGAATGCGGCCAGCAGGCAGATCGAGGATATCTTGTTTTTGCGGGATCATTACGGCCTGCAAAAGTTGTCGCCCGCTCTGCGGGAGATGGCGGAGGTGAGACTGGAATATCCGGATGCGCCATTGAAGGAGTTGGGGGGCCATTTGGATCCGCCGGTAGGTAAATCAGGAGTGAATCACAGACTCTGCAAACTCAGCGAGTTGGCGGAGAAGGTGAGAAAATAGGTTAGCATTAAGGAGGAGTATTATGAAAAATTCGACGGTGGAGATCAAGCTGCAGAATGGACTGGAGGCCAGGCCCGTGGCTATGCTGGTGCAGGTGGCAAGCAAGTTTGAGAGCAGGATTTATCTGGAATCCACGGGCAAGAAGGTCAATGCCAAGAGCATCATGGGAATGATGAGCCTGGGGCTGGACAATGGGGATCAAGTGATGGTGACGGCGGAGGGTACGGACGAGGAAGCGGCAGTGGATGCCATTGAAAAGTATCTGATAGGGGCGTGAAGATGCGGGCGCTGTTTGTATACAATCCCAAGGCAGGCAAGGCTGCGATCCGCAGTAAACTCTCCGATATTCTGGAATTGCTGGAGCAGGGGGGCTATGAGACTCTGGTGCGCCCCACCACTAAGAGAGGGGATGCCTGCGACTATGTGAAGAACTGCTCCCCGGAGACGGAGCTGGTGGTATGCAGCGGCGGGGACGGCACTCTGGACGAGGTGGTTACAGGTATGCTGGCCAGCGGCAGAAACCTACCCATCGGCTATATTCCCGCAGGCAGCACCAATGATTTCGGCATCAGCCTGCGGCTGCCCAAGAATATGATCCGGGCGGCGGGGATTGCGGTGACAGGGAAGGATTTTCCCTGTGACGTGGGCGCTTTTAACGAGGACGTGTTCGTGTATATCGCGGCTTTCGGCCTTTTTACGGAGGTGTCCTATGAGACTGACCAGGATGTAAAGAATGTATTGGGCCATTTGGCATATCTGCTGGAAGGGGTCAAGCGCCTGTCCTCCATACGCAGTTATCCGCTGAAGGTGTGCTATGAAGACCAGGTGGTGGAGGATGAATTTATCTTTGGAATGATCACCAATTCGGTGTCGGTGGGCGGCTTCAAGCAGATTACCGGCAAGAATGTGGTGCTGGATGACGGGGTATTTGAGGTGACCCTGATCCGCAGACCGGGGAATCCCAAGGAACTCAACGCCGTGGTGGCGGCCCTGCTGAATCGGGATATCAATGCGGAATGCATGTTGTACTTCCGCACCGGCTGTCTCACCATCGAGAGCCGGGAGCCCATTGCCTGGACTCTGGACGGGGAGTTCGGCGGCAGTCATGAACTGGTCACCATCCGCAACCGCCACAGGGCCGTCACCATGCGGGTGAAACGGAACTGACGGCAAAACAAGAGGCAAAATATTTTTGCTGAACATTTAACAAAGATATTCCAATTTAGGGAAAAATAGGTTATACTTCCATTAGGAAGACGTTGGCGGATCTGTCCACAGGGCAGCCGCCTTACGCAAAAACTATATATGGAGGTAAAAGATATGTTAGTTTCCGCAACTGAGATGCTGAAAAAGGCAAAGGCCGGCCACTATGCGGTAGGCCAGTTTAACATCAATAACCTGGAGTGGACCAAGTCCATCCTGCTTACCGCGCAGGAGTTAAACAGCCCTGTGATTCTGGGTGTGTCCGAGGGCGCAGGCAAGTATATGGGCGGCTACCACGCGGTGGTAGGCATGGTAAACGGCCTGCTGCAGGATCTGAACATCACCGTTCCCGTGGCGCTGCATCTGGATCACGGTTCCTTTGAGGGCTGCTATAAGTGTATCGAGGCAGGCTTCTCTTCCATCATGTTCGACGGTTCCCACTATGCCATCGACGAGAATGTGGCCAAGACCACAGAACTGGTTAAGGCGGCTCACGACAAGGGCCTGTCTATCGAGGCAGAGGTTGGCTCCATCGGCGGCGAGGAAGACGGCGTGGTAGGTATGGGCGAGTGCGCCGATCCCAACGAGTGCAAGGCCATTGCGGATCTGGGCATTGACTTCCTGGCAGCAGGCATCGGCAACATCCACGGCAAGTATCCCGAGAACTGGAAGGGTCTGAGTTTTGAGACTCTGGACGCCGTTCAGCAGAAGACCGGCGACATGCCCCTGGTGCTTCACGGCGGCACAGGCATTCCCGCCGACATGATCAAGAAGGCAATCTCCCTGGGCGTGGCCAAGATCAACGTAAACACCGAGTGCCAGCTGGCATTTGCCGCCGCCACCAGAAAGTATGTGGAGGAGGGCAAGGATCTGCAGGGCAAAGGCTTTGATCCCCGTAAGCTTCTGGCTCCCGGCGCAGAGGCCATCAAGGCTACCGTGAAGGAGAAAATGGAACTGTTCGGGTCTGTGGGACAGGCATAATAAAGCGATAGGACAAGGGCTCTGGCGCCGAGGCGCCAGGGTCCTTTTGACGTGTTCAGAGATCGTGATATAGATCCTTGCGCCAGACCATAGGGGACAAGTATTATAGAGAAGGTAAAAAATTTAAATAAAATCCTGACATAAGCATATTGCAAGAAGCCCTATGGCATGATAATATGAATTTTGGATTAATGTAAATACATAGGACTTTTCGCTATGTTACGGATAGGCGATTTTGGTTTGTTGCTTAAGAAACAAATTTTAGTAAAGGAAAACTAAGGAGAAAGATATGCTGCATATAGCGATTTGTGATAACAGCGGGGAGGATTCCCAAGAGACGCGGCGTCTGGTGGAGCAGGCGCTGGGCGGATATACTGTTCGTTACAATATTCAGGTGTTTGAAAGCGGAGAGGAACTGCTGGTTTCCTCGGTTCTGTTCGATCTGATCTTTATGGAGGCCGCGCTTGAAGGTGAGGACGGGATAGAGATTGGGAAAAAGCTGTATTGCAGGAACAGAGCCACGAAGATTATCTTCCAGTCCTATTCAAACCAATGCTGCGAGGACGCCATGAACAAGACCCACGCTTTTGCTTTTCTGGAAAAGCCTGTAAAGAAGGAGACTTTGGAAGAGCAGATCAGAGATTTCCTGACAGCCTGGGGGAGTCTGCAGGATACCTGGATCTCTCTTGTGCAGCCCAGTCCGGCGGCTGTGGAAAATGAGAGACAGATGGTCAGACTGCCGGTGGGGGATATTCTTTATTTTGAATGTCAGAAGAATGGCAGGACCATCAAGGCGGTGACAGAGAGGGGAGACTTTCTGTACCAGGGAGTGCTCAGCGATATAGAGGATAAGATGGAGCCCTTCGGTTTCGCGGTGTGCAGCAGAGGAATCCTGATTAACATGAACAGAATCGCCAGGCTGGAGGGATGTGAGATTATCATGACCAGCGGGACCAGGCTTCCCCTCTCCCAGAGGAGAAGCGCCGCGTTTAAGGAGAAAATGCAGGAATATTATTATAATCCCATCGGGAAGAAGCGCAGAGGGTGATCCGCGCGGGAGGACAGTTACGGCAGGCACATAAAAATGGGCAGATACGGAGGTATCTGCTTTTTTTGTGCTTTTTTTGATGTATGTATGGATTTGCGGGGTGAACGATGGCGGATGTGGTGTTTCAAGTCGTATTGTAATACATTGCGTAAGATGTATTGAACTATAGATAGAAAATATTGTAGAATAATGGAGAACAATGATAAAAGATGCGGTACAGCATAGAGAAGGGGGAGGAGCATGATGAGAGAAATCATATATCATAAATATTTGCCCCTTCTGACAGGCTTGTTACTGACCCTCATATCCTGTATACCTGTCCAGGCCCGGGAAGAGCAAAGTCTGGAAAAGTCAGTTATCTTTTTACTGGACACCAGCGGCAGCATGAAAACCAATGACCCGGAAAGACTGGCGTTGGACAGTATAGCGCAGCTGCTCTACTCTTTGCCCTCCAACTATGAGGTTGGGCTTGCTATATATGGTACGGAGGCCGCGCTCTTACAGGGAGAGGTTGAAAACAGCCGCAGGAGCGAAGTTATGGATTTGGCCGAGGACATAGTGTACCAAGGGTACAGTAATGCGGGCGCCGGTCTCGCCTGTGCGGTTGATGTGTTAGCCAAAGCACATGCGGGGGAAAAATATATTGTTATGCTTTCGGACGGGGAAATCCTTCTGAAAGAGGACACGGAGACGCAGGAATCCCAGCAGATGTACCAGTCGGCCCTGGAACGTGCCAAAGAACAGGGAATTATCATCCATGTTATCGGTTTAGGACAGGACATGGAGGATTTAGACAATACTATTTTCAAAGCCGCTGCCGCCACAGGAGGAAAAAGTTGGCACACTTCCCAGGCGACAGGAATACAGGGAGCAATAGATGCGGTTTTGGCGGAAATGGGAGTTAAACAGTCTACAGTTGCCATTGTGGATGCCAGTGGCGGAGAAGAAAAGGTAATCGTGGAACTTCCATATCTCCGGGCAGACAGAGTAAGAGTGCTGTTGACAGGAAGCGCCCAGATTCAGAATCTAAATTCGGCGTTCCAGGCGGAAAGTGCCAGGCAGATAAACGGCGACAGATATTCATTTCTAGAAATAGAACGTCCCGCTGACGGACATTTGGAGATCGGCTTTGAGGCTAACGCAGGAACCCAGGTTAGAGTCAATGCCATACCGGAGTATGCAGTTTATCCCAAAGTGGAAGTTGCTTATGAGGACAGGCTCCCAGAGGAGGAAGAGGAAAGCCTTTATTATCAACGCACAGCCAAACTTTCCTACACTTTTTACAGTGTGGAAAACCCCAGTGCATCCCTGTGGGAGAGCGATTTTTTTGAGCATAGTAAGATTACTCTTGACATAGGGGGAGAAGTGGAAGAGTTGTCCTTACACGCAGGGGTGTTGGAAATGCGGGAGAGAGTAAGCGCTGCGGATAAATATGAGGTTTATTTTGATTATTCTAAACTCCCGGTGAACGTAATCGGGGATAACTGTGTCACGGTAAGCTTAGAGGCACCGCCGGCGGTGCCCGTGGAAGAGCCAAAGCCGCAGGGTACTCCCATGGGCGTATGGGCAGCAGGCGGAATTTTGCTGGGGGCAGCGCTTGTCTGTATAGTTCTTATTTTGTATATAAGGCGTCCGAAGCCGGTTCCAGCGCCAGCGGAGGAGCGTCCTCAGCCCAGCAAATACAGTTATGTGGGCAAGGTAAATTTGTATATCACAAGGACAAAATCGGGCTATGATATTCCGCCGCTGTATTATAACCTTTTTAGGCTCCCGGCGGGTAAGGTGCTTTCCCTTCAGGAGATCTTAAAGGAATGTGAGGTTTCAGAGGAATTTCCAGGGGCCAAGGGCATATATTTCAAACCTGGGATGAATCGGAGCCTGATCCTGACCAATAACTCTGACTGTACGATTATGAAAAGCCGGGAAATTCTGATGAAAAATAAAAGCTATCAGCTTGCGATAGGGGCCAAGGTGGATATTTCCTTTGAGGATGAAATCAGTGAGTTGACATTACAGTACAAGGATATAAAGCCCTCTGAAGCATGGCAGTAGCAGCCGGAGTGAAGGGGCAAAAATAAAACTAGCAAAGGGAGTGGTAAAAATGGAGACAATCAACCAGACAAACCGAACACTTCTTCTGGATGTCATCAACCCGGATAAGCAGGATTTGCTTACTCTGGTGGGGGATGTGAAAGGACTTGACAGCCTTGATGACGACAAGATGAAAGAGATTAACCAGCATTTGGAGTGCCGCAGCTACGAGGAGGTAGAACAGAAATTCAAGCCGGTAATATGGTCATTTTTTGACGCGAACTCTCAGTCTGTGATGTACACGCTGGAAAAGCCGATGAGCCTGCCGGAATCTATGTTGACCCCCATATATCTAAACGAATTTGAGAATTTCCAGGGTATGATCCTCTCCGTCATGCAGTCTCGAAAAGCCCAGGGATTGTTGAATGTGGAGTTTGGCTTTGAAAAGATGCTGGAGATGATCTCCCCCAAAAAGGTTATGGACGATATCAAGCAGGTGAGAAAGGAAATCCAGTACAATTACAAGAAATTCATGGAACTGGAGGACGGAGATCCTCAGAAGCTGGATATGGGGGATAAGCTGAATCTGCTGTTTGAGGATGCCAGCCAAAACTATAACAACGTCATGGCTATGCTTCCGCTGGCAATTGAAGATATCAAAACCCGGCTGTTACTGGGTACAGGGGAGCAGCAAAAGAATAATTCCACAGTGGTTCCGGGTTATCTCTCTCTGGGAGATAATGGAGAACTGAAGGTGCTAGAGGCACCAAAGGAGGGAACCACAGCACTGGCAATCAGGGATGACAATATCAACGCCGGGCTGATTGAAGTGCTCAAGGAAGACTATCAGGCAGTCAACCAGAATCCCAACAATTATGTGGAAGGGCTGGTGGTGCGCACCTTCTGCCCGCTTGTTTCCACACAGCAGACCGAGGTAGATGTGGAGACAGAGGTGGCCAACTATAATAGCTATCTTGAGTTCTACAAGAACTCAAAAGACAATTTCATTAAGGCGGTAAAACCCCTTCTGGAGAAGCTGCTGGGAATCCGAATGTTCTTTGACCAGTACAAGACGAAGACAAAGGGAATGGCACCCACGCTGGTGATTGCCAATGTTTCCCCTGAGATGATGGCTAAGAGTTCTTATCTGCCCCGACTGATAACCTATTTAAATACTACCAATGGAAAGAACAATTTCCGGGACACGATCTGGTATGCTATCTACCCCAATGTGGCATGGAGCCAGAAAGTAACAAACAGGATTCAGCGGGAACGCTTTAAAGGGAATGTGGCCAAGACTGATGACAATGTGTACAGCATGGAATCACTGAGCACTCTGTTGGATGTGTTTAAGGACTATCGGGTGGAGACCTTCTTCTCCTTTGAGAATAGGGAAGAAACCACGTTCAATGCAATGGCCGCGGAGGGAATTGAAAAAGCTGTCGAAAAATGCGCGCCACTGATCGGTAAGGCATACAGCGAGTTCGCAATTCCGGTATTGCCTAATTTTACCGTTATTCCCAAGAACAAATCCGGTGTGATTCTGGACAGCAGGATGAAGGTGACAGACGAGAACGGGGTAGAATTATCCAAGGAGAAAGAGGATGTCATGCGTCTCTGGATTGAGGGCATCTATATCAACGGGGCTTATGTGGCGGCAGGCTTCAGGGCGGCTTGTCAATGTCCTGAGTTCCTGAAGGATCACTTTGGAAAGACTAGAAAAAAGACTGACATGGAGTTGCCGGGTGTACGCTTTGACATTGAGGCGGGAAACAATTCCCTTCTGGCATACACAACAATGCCCAAGGAAATAACAGGCTTTACCAACAATATAAAGGCCCAGATCAACCAGAAGAATTTTGGGTGGATCTTCAGTTCAGACAATGCGGCCTTGAACGGGGAGACTATCACCAATGTCTCCGTTTACAAGGCAAGAAATCTGCTCTATGACTCGGCTCGTTCTTCTTTTGAACCGGTGTATAAGACCCAGGCTACCACCTACATAGAAAGAGTGTTGAGGTACACTACCGGGGACTATAAAGAGGATAATATTAAGGCATTTTTTTCGGATAATCCCCAGAGCCAGAAGAGCAGATGGGTCAAAAAACAGGACTGCATCAACGCAATTATCACAGAGGGCGACAATTTAAGTCACCAGATCATTGACTCCGAAGGGGTATGTGAACTGACCATAACCTTCAACGGAAGCCCCAGGAACCTGGAAGTCCAAATTAACCCTTTGGCTTCAGATTTATAAAAAGCAAATGAATTCAGAAATGGAGGGAAAGAAATGGGATTCAGATTGACAATTGATGGCTCAGGTCCGGTTAGCCTGAGCGAAAAGTGCGTAACTAATGGGCTCTTCAAGGGTGATGGTGGGTAAAAAATACCCACAACCCCAGTGTTTATGCT
>CAJUCT010000019.1:18539-75355 GCA_910585015.1 uncultured Acetatifactor sp. | reverse complement strand
CGCTTCTCTGCAAGGAGAGGGGTTAGGGGAAAGGATAGGAATGGAATGGGTACTTGATAAATCTGTATTTGATTTTTCTTTTTTTGGTAAGTCAGTTCTTTGTATATCTTTATTTAATTGCGTTGGATTTTCCAACGTAGGTTTTTCCAATGTTGGTTTTTCCTGCGTTGGATTATCCAATGTTGGATTTTCCAATGTAGGTAAATCCGGCGTAGGCGGCTGCGGCTGCTCGAATATCACATAGTCCGCGCCCCGCAAGCGTCCTTTCTCGTCGCGCTCCCTTGACCGGACGATATACCCGGCGCGTTCAAGCTCCTTAATGGCTTCGCGGATAGCGTCTATCTTCTCCCGGTTGATAAGGGATAAGCCTTTCAAGGTGTAGTCCCAATCTTCGGGGAGTGACAGCATTTGCGACAACAGCCCTTTTGCCTTTAAGGAAAGCTCCTTGTTGCGTAGGTGGTGGTTGCTCATTACGGTGTAGCCCTTGTTCCGTTCCACTCTGAAAACTGCCATAGTTCATAGCTCCTTTGCTTTGGATTTGTTACGCAGTAGAAGCGCGGTTTCGGGGGATAAGGTATAAATCCCTTTCCGCGCCAGATACGCGCCCGGAAAACCGCTTGTAGCAAGGCTTTTTCTGCCCCTACTGCGTAACAAAGGGCATGAAAAAAGCGGCGTTCCTGTTCTCCCATGTAGAGAGTAAGAAACGCCGCTTCTGCGTCGTATTCAGTTTTTAGTACAATACCCTGCTTGTCCGTCGCTCGAAAAACCTTGATTTTCCAGTGTTTTCAAAAGTATCGTTATCTAACGTCAGCTTTTGAGCGCCCGAATTTCCAGGGGATGATCCGGGAGATCGAGGCAGGCCGTATCGACTGCGTGGTGGTCAAGGACCTGTCCCGGTTCGGCAGGAATTTCGTGGAGGCGGGGCGCTACATCGACCAGATATTTCCCGCCCTGGGGGTGCGGTTCATCGCCGTCAATGATGGTTTTGACAGCGCAAAGGGCAGGACTTCCTCGGACCGGATCCTGATCCCCTTCAAGAACCTGATCAACGATGCCTACTGCAGGGATATTTCGGTAAAGGTCAGGAGCCAGCTGGAAACCAAACGTAAGAAGGGGGATTTCATCGGCTCTTTTGCTGTATACGGATACTTGAAGGACCCGGCTGACCGCCATAAGCTGATGGTGGATGAATATGCGGCCGGCGTGGTGAAGGACATCTTCAGATGGAAGCTGGAGGGCGCAAGCCAGCAGCGGATAGCGGACCGCCTCAACGACCGGGGGGAGCTGTCCCCCATGGAATACAAGCGGTTCTGCGGGATGCGGTATCAGTCCGGCTTCCAGGTAAACACAAAAGCCAGGTGGACGGCGGTGGCAGTGGGGCGCATCCTGCGCAACGAGCTTTATACCGGAACCATGGTGCAGGGGAAGCGGACCACGCCCAACCATAAGGTAAAGAAAACACTGCTAAAGCCCAGGGAGGAATGGGTACGGGTGGAGGGCAGCCATGAGCCGGTCATTGACAGGGAGGATTTTCTTGCGGTGGGGCGGCTCCTGCTGCAGGATACCCGTGTAGCGCCAAAGGAGGAGGCGGTCTATCTGCTCTCCGGCCTGGTGTTCTGCGCGGACTGCGGCTTTGGTATGGTGCGCAACAGCGTGTGCCGGAACGGGAAGACCTATGTGTACTATATGTGCGGCAATAACCGCACCAATGGGAAATGCAGCAGCCACAGGGTAAGCGGCGGGCAGCTGGAGCAGTCGGTGTTCCTTGCCTTAAAGCAGCATATCGCCCAGACGGCGGATATAGACCGGATCCTTGCCTACATAGATACGCTGCCCTACCATCAGGCGGAGGTGGAGAAAGCGGACCGGCAGCTTCTGAAGAAGCAGGAGGAGGCGGAGAAGTATACCCGCCTGAAAACCTCCCTGTATGAGTCCCTCGTGGATGGAATAGTGAGCAAAGGGGAGTATCTGGAACTGAAATCCCTGTATGACGGGAAGCTCCAGGAGGCGCAGGCGGCAATGGAGAGGCTCCGGGAGGAGATGGGGAGCCTGCTCCAGAACCGCACGGGTGGAACCCATTGGATCGAGCAGTTTAAGAAACACAGGAACCTGACGGAGCTGACGCGGCATATAGCGGTCACTCTGATTGACAGGATAGAAGTCTGTGAGGACTGCCGCATCCAGATCAGGTTCAAGTACCAGGACAGCTATGAGCGGGCGCTGTCGCTCATAGAGAGTGTGGAAAAAATACAGCCGCTTGACATTGCAGCTGGAGGGGATGTAATTTCTCCAATAAATGAAGCACTTCTTTCAGGAAACGGGATGACTGCTTTCGGAGAGGGAGCCAGCCGCTCCAAGAAAGGAGCGGTGTAGGATGGCGAGGGTGAGCAGGAAAGCTGTCATATCAGAAGAAAGGGAGAGTTGTCCGTCCATTGTCCCGGAAAAGATATACAATGCGGCGGCCTATGTGCGCCTGTCCGTGGAGGGGGAGGACCTGGAAAAGAACCGGGAGTCCATATCCACACAGCGCTACATGCTGGAAAAATACATTGAAAAGCAGCCGGACATGCGGCTTGCAGCCGTGTTCTGCGACAACGGCGAGACGGGCACTGATTTTGAACGACCCGGCTTTGAGCAGATGATGGACCAGGTGCGGCACAGGGAGATAGACTGCATCGTGGTAAAGGACCTGTCCCGCTTTGGGCGCAATTATGTGGAGACCGGGTATTACCTGGAGAAGATATTCCCCTACATGGGTATCCGCCTGGTGGCGGTGAATGACGGATACGATACCCTGTCCGGGGATACGGATGGAATGGTGGTGTCCCTGAAGAACCTGGTAAATGACCTATACGCAAAAGACATTTCCCGGAAGATCAACTCCACCTTTGAGACCATGCGGGCAAAGGGCCAGATCACCAGCGGGCATCCGCCCTATGGGTATCTGCGCTCCGGGGAGGACAGACACAGGCTGGTGATAGACCGGGAAACCGCGCCTGTGGTAAGGGATATTTTTAGGTGGAGACTGGAGGGACTCGGCGCGGCGCAGACCGCAAGGCGGCTGAACGACGGGGGAGCGCTTTCCCCGCCCATGTTCCATTACCGGCATGGGAACAGGAAGGATAAACCCGCCGGCGTCAGTGCCATATGGAAGGCATACCATATCCGGTTCATGCTGCAGAACCCGGCCTATGCGGGGCATACGGCCCAGGGAAAGGTAAAAGAGTCTTTGAGCGACGGCATCCCCCTGAAAAAGACTGCCCGGGAGGACTGGATCATTGTGCGGGACACCCATGAGGGGATCATAGACCAGGAAACATTTGAAAGGGTACAGGAGCTGGTGGAGCAGCGGCGTCTGGAAGCACGGGAGATAAGGGGGAAATATGCGACCTCGGAAAACATCCTTAAGGGCTTGCTTGTCTGCGCAGACTGCGGTAAAAAGATGATGCGGCATAAAAGCGTGTCCCCGGCAGGGACGGCAAGGTATGTATTCCAATGCAGCACCTATGCGGAAAACCTGGGCGGCCAGGGATGCAGCATCAAAAGGGTGGGTGAGCAGGAACTGAAGGAGTGTATCCTGCAGTCCCTGCAGGTGCAGATCAGATTGGCCGTGGAACTGGAAGAAATGCTGGGGCGGCTGCAGAAGAAGCCGGAATTCAGGGAAAAAGGAAAAGAACTTTCAGAAAGGAAGAAACAGCTGCAGCAGAAGATCAGGCGCAATGTATCCCTGCGGGGCTCCCTGTATGAATCGTTAAGCGACCATACCCTGACGGAAACGGAATACCTGTCCCTGAAACGGCAGTATGAGGAGGAAGCGGAAAGGCTGCGGGGGGAACTGGATAAAACAGAAAAACAGGAGCAGCAGGAGATCAGGGCATTCTCCCCGCAGAATAAATGGCTCGCTGCCCTTAAGAAGTATCAGGAGGGAAAAGCAGATGGGGAGGGGCTGGAGTTATCCCGGCAGATGGCATTGGAACTGCTCAGGCAGATCAGGGTATCCGGGTACAATGAAGTGGAGATAACCTGGAATTTCCAGGACGAGTTTACACGGCTGGCCCGGGAAGCAGGAAAGTATGAAACGGTTGGAAAGGGCGGAGATTTCGGAGCGTCAAAATGCGGTGCCGTGCCATGCGCAGGCGGGGCCGGCAATACCATGGACAGCATGGATGAAGACATAGCGGATGGCATCCATGGGATTGGGGAGGTGGCAGGAGCATGAAGACCATTGCGCTATATATGCGCCTTTCCAACGAGGATGCCCATGAGGGGGAGAGCTGCAGCATCGGAAACCAGCGGGCGCTTCTTCTGGATTATGTCAGAAGCCATGGAGAGTTTGATGGCTGGAACATACTGGAGTTTTTGGACGATGGTTACAGCGGCGTCAGCTTTGACCGTCCCGGCATACAGAAACTCCTTGCCCTGGCCGGAGATACGGTAAACTGTATCATTGTAAAGGATTTTTCCCGGTTTGGGCGCAACCTGGTGGAGGTGGGGGATTACCTGGATCAGATATTTCCGTTCCTGGGCGTGAGGTTCATCGCCGTCAATGAGGGGTATGACAGCGGCCAGGGGATGGGCAGTACCGCCGGCCTGGATGTGTCGTTAAAGGCGCTGATCTATGAAATGTACAGCCGTGACGTGTCTGAGAAGATCCGCTCCGTCAAACACGCCAAAATGCGGAAAGGGGAGTACCAGGGAACCATAGCGTTTTATGGATACAAAAAGTCGGGGACGGAAAAGGGCAGACTGGAGGTTGACGGGCCTGCGGCGGAAGTGGTGCGCCGGATCTTCCGGAGGGCGGCGGAGGGCATCACGCCGACAGCCATTGCGGTGGAACTGAACCGCGACGGCATCCCCTCCCCGTTGATGTACCGGAGGGAAAACCATACAGACTCAGGACATAGCTGGCGGGTGGCGGGGGATATGACCTGCTGGACCCGGGAAAATGTGCGACGCACCTTATGCGATGAGCGTTACACGGGCAGGCTGGTCAGCCATACACGGGCAAAGGAGGACGTTTCTGCAAAGATATCCAAACTCCTGCCAAAAGAGGAATGGATCATAGCGGAGGATGCCCATGAAGCCCTCATATCGAAAGAATTATTTGAACAGGCGCAGACCGTTTTGAGGCATTGCCGCCATACGAAAACGCCTCAGAAACCGTACCAGCGATTCCGGGGGCTGCTGAAATGCGCATACTGTGGCAAGGCATTGTCGAAAAGCGGGAAAGAGGCATATTATTACTGCACCACCAGAAAGGTGCTGCCGGAGGCTCCCTGTGCATGTGTCAGGATAGGTGAGAAAGAATTGGAGGAAAGCCTGCTGGAATCCTTGCGGATTCAGGTACAGCTTGCGGGACAGCCTGAGGAATCACGGCAGGATGGCCGGACAGAGCAGAGCATCCTGCAGGAAAAACTCCGGGAATGCCAAAAGGAGGCGGACCGATGCAAAGCCAGACAGGCAGCGGCCTTTGAGGATTATGCGGAGGGGCGCATCCGAAAGCAGGAATACCTCTCACGAAAAGGGGAGATAGCCGCCAGACAGGACGAAATTACCAAGCAGTATAAAGAAATATCTGATAAACTCGCAGAGGCGGCACAAAGTAAGAACAGGGAGACCGTGGACTTAGGACGGTATGCTTTTGTAAAGGAACTGACGCGGGAGATGCTGGAGGAGCTGGTAAAGGAAATTCGGATCGGGAAGGAAAATTCCATAGAGATTGTTTGGAACTTCAGGGAATAGCAGAGTGCTTTCAGACGTTTGGGAAACATATTTTTTTATGTATGTCTTGACACGAGCCGAAGGACACCTAATCGGCAATCATACATACAGCCATATCCAGCTGCGGAAGGGCAATCGTGAGATTTTTAAGGAAGAACTGATAAAGACCAACGAGATTTTGGAGGAGATCATCGGGCAGGAGGTGGTCTATGTACGCCCGCCCTACGGCTCCTGGGACAAGAGCTTTGAGCAGGAACTGAACATGTTTCCCGTACTCTGGACGGTGGATCCCCTGGATTGGTGTTCCCGGGACGCGGATTGCATCATACAAAAGATCGTGAGCAAGGTGGAGGAGAATGATATCATCCTTATGCACGACTACTATGAGACCTCCGTGGAGGCGGCACTCAGGGCGGTGGACGAACTGCTGGAGGAGGGATACACTTTTGTGACGGTGGAGGAGATCCTGTTTGACTGATGAGATGGAAGGGTAGGAACATTTCGCCTAAACTCCAAGAGAAAGCGTGGCTGCCTGCTAAATAAATTCATGTAATCTAAATATAGAAAGGATATATGCTGCAATAGGAAAATCAGATGTGAACAGAGTGCGAAGGAGAGATGGACAGGCAGAGCAGTCCAAGGGATGAGCGGTGAGAAGGATGGATGTCAACTTTTGGTCTGCCTGTTGGCGGGCGGGCATGTGCTGTCGGAGGCGTGGCGTACGGCGGCCGAAACGTCAGCCAGGAGATGATTGAGGAGACAGCCGAAGAGAGACGGGTACTTCTGGAATTATTGAAATGGAAAGACGGTGGGCGTATGTCCGCCGGCAGGTGCGGTCGTATCTAATCCGGTATCGGTGAGGGCGGTGCGGCATGTGTATGTTATAAAAAGAATCTTTAAAAAAGAAAAGATATGTGCTATAATAAGTACAAAGCATCGAGCAAGGCGTTTTATACGTGATAAACATGTACTGCGGGCAGGCTCTGCATACATGGAGGAAGGAATACATGAGACATGTTGAGGCGGATCGGGAGCATGTAAAACAGATGGGCAGATGCCATCAGATAGGGAATACGCTGTGGCTGACCATGTCGGGCAGCGGGATTGGGATGCGTTTTACCGGCAGATATCTGGAGATTCCCATATGTGGCGGCTATGTGGCAAAGCACGGGGAGCCGGATGGCAATTATGCCAGATTGGCAGTGTATGTGGACGGTGTTCGGATACGGGATGAGATGATAGACAGCCCGCATAAAAGGCTGGTGGTAATAGATCAGGAGATACCTGGAGATTTTGAGGTGCAGCTGATCAAGCTGTCGGAGAGCGCCATGTCTGTGGCCGGTGTAGAGCCGCTGGTTACCGGGGAGGAAGATCTGATGGTTCCTCTGCCCGATAAGGCACATCTGGTGGAATTTATAGGAGACTCCATCACCTGCGGCTATGGCGTTGACGATGAGGACTTCAGCCACGGTTTTTCCACGGCCACGGAGGATGTCACCAGAGCCTATGCCCATCATACGGCCCGGCTGCTGGATGTGGATTACACTCTGTTTTCGGCCAGCGGATTTGGAATTATCTCGGGGTTTACGGACGATCCGCAGCGGCGTATGGCGGAGCAGCTGATTCCGGATTATTATCACAGTGTGGGTTTCAGCCGGGATCGGTTTCCGGGAGGCTGCGATCCCACGCAGACGCAGTGGGATTTTTCCAGGCTGCAGCCGGAGGCGGTGGTAGTCAATCTGGGGACCAATGATGACAGTTTCTGTCAGGATACTCTGGAAAAGCAGCAGGAATATGCGGAAGCCTATGAGCGTTTTCTGCAGGATGTGCGGCAGCGCAATCCCCGGGCGGAACTGTTTTGTGTGCTGGGCATCATGGGACAGAGGCTTTGCCCCTGGATGGAGCGGGCCTGTGAGAACTACAGAAAACATACCGGAGATCGGCAGGTGCATACCCTTCGTCTGCCGGAACAGGACGGGAACATAGGCTATGTGGCAAATTTTCATCCGCTGGAGAGATTTCATCTGGCGGCGGCGGAGGTGCTTGCGCCTTATATAAAAAAGACCATGAACTGGTAAATACGGAGGGAGAAGACATGCTGGTTACATTAATTCCACTATTTGACGAAAATTTAAACATCGGGGCATATTCCTTGTTTGTGCAAAAGAAGAACACATTTCTAAACCCCAGTCTGCTGGGGACAGGGCGGTTCGACGGAGCGGCCAGGATTGAGGGGCTGGAGATTATTCAAAGTATGGGAATCGAGAGCCTTTCCTCAGACAGCGATGTGTTTGTGACAGTGAGTAATATGTCTATTTTCTCTGATATCTCAGAGCAGTGTGACGCCCCCCATGAGCGTCTGGTGCTGCTGATGGATCCCACCGTGAAGCCGGAGCCCATGTACATAGAGCGATTGGCGGAACTGAAGAGCCAGGGTTACAAGCTGGCAATGCGCAAACTGCAGGTGGCGGATTTTGAGTCTTATCGTGAGATTTTGAAGCTGACGGACTATGTATTTTTGAATCACAAGAAAATAGACATCAGCAAGGCCAAAATCTATTTTACCAAATTATTCCCGAAGATCCATCTGTGCGCGGTGGGCGTGGACAATCAAGAGGAATTCGCGGCGCTTAAGTCTTCCGGGGGATATCAGCTGTACGAGGGCAATTTCTACCGCATCCCGGTAAACAGCGGCGAGCATGAGGTGGCGCCCTTAAAGGTGAACTACATTGAACTGTTAAATACGGTAAACAGCGACAATTTTGAACTGACCCAGGCGGCGGATATCATCGGACGGGACACGGCGCTGACCATCTCTCTGCTGAGAATGGTAAACAATATGGCCATCAACTCGGAGATTACCTCCATCCGCCATGCCACTGCCATGATGGGACAGAAGGAATTGAAAAAGTGGATCACCACGGCGGTGGTGGGAGAACTCTGTACGGATAAGCCCAATGAGGTTACCCGGCTGTCTCTGCTGCGGGCCAGGTTTGCGGAGAATCTGGCAGGAGTGTTCGGCATGGCCCTGCAGTCTTCGGAACTGTTCCTGATGGGGCTGTTTTCCGTGCTGGATGTGATCCTGGATATGCCCATGGAGGAGGCGCTGGCCATGGTGCATGTGAGCAAGCAGGTTCGCGATGTACTGGTGGAGAGGAAGGGGCCGCTTGCCAAGGTCTACGATTTTATCCTGCGCTACGAGAATGCGGACTGGCAGGAGGTGTCCCGGCAGATGATACTGGAGGACATTGACCTGGATACCCTGTACAATGCCTATCTCCAGACGTTGGAATGGTATCGGAAGCTGACTTTGGGCAGATAGGGATAGCTATGGATTTATTTGAATATATGAGAAGCACCAATATGGAGAAGGAGTCGCCGCTGGCCGCACGGATGCGGCCCAGAACGCTGGACGAGGTGGTGGGGCAGGAGCATATCATAGGAAAAGATAAGCTCCTGTACCGGGCCATTCAGGCGGACAAGATCAGTTCCGTAATCTTTTATGGACCACCGGGAACCGGCAAGACCACCCTGGCCAGGGTCATCGCTAACAGCACCAGCGCGGAATTTACCCAGATCAATGCCACCGTGGCCGGCAAGAAGGACATGGAGGAAGTGGTGGGCAAGGCCAAGGAACTGCAGGGAATGTACGGCAAGCGTACCATCCTGTTCATCGATGAGATTCACCGTTTTAACAAGGGCCAGCAGGACTATCTGCTTCCTTTTGTGGAGGACGGCACACTGATACTCATCGGGGCTACCACGGAGAATCCCTATTTTGAGGTCAATGGGGCATTGATATCCAGATCCATTATTTTTGAGTTAAAGCCCATTCCGGCGGAGGCGGTGAAGGAACTGCTGCGCAAGGCTGTGTATGACAAAGACAGGGGGATGGGTTCTTATAATGCCGTTATAGAGGAGGATGCCCTGGATTTTCTGGCTCAGCTTTCCGGGGGGGATGCCAGACATGCGCTGAACGCCATTGAACTGGGGATTATGACCACCCGGCGTTCCGAGGACGGGCGGATTTATATCACCCAGGAGGTGGCCTCCGAGTGCATCCAGAAGCGCGTGATGCGTTATGACAAAAACGGGGACAACCACTATGACACCATCTCCGCCTTTATTAAGAGCATGAGGGGGTCGGATCCGGATGCTGCGGTGTATTATCTGGCCCGGATGTTGTATGCGGGGGAGAGTGTCACTTTCATCGCCCGCAGGATCATGATCTGCGCATCGGAGGATGTGGGTAACGCGGATCCCATGGCGCTGGTGGTAGCCGCCAATGCCTCTCTGGCCGTGGAGCGCATAGGTATGCCGGAGGCCCAGATCATTCTGGCCCAGGCGGCGTCCTATGTGGCCTGCGCGCCCAAGAGCAATGCTGCCAGCGAGGGTATATTTGCCGCCAACCGGGAGGTGGAGCAATCGGGTAACCTGCCCATACCTGCCCATTTACAGGATGCGCATTACAAGGGGGCGGCGAAATTGGGACACGGGACGGGCTATAAGTACGCCCATGATTATCCCAACAATTATGTGGAGCAGCAGTATCTTCCTTATGAGTTGAGGGGCAGGGAGTTCTATCGGCCCGGCGGCAACGGATACGAGCAGAAGATCAGGGAGCATATGCAGCGGATTAAGAGGGAGGCGGCGGAGGAGTCGAAGGAATAGAACAACAATAGTTTTTCCCTTGAAAGGCACCTTCCAGCCGCATTTTTTGATGCAGGGAGTTTAGTACATCACGTTTGTTGCCGCTCCAGAGGGGGGCGATGAGTAGTTTTTTTGGGCCGTCTCCTGTGACTCTGTGTATCACGATGTCCGGGGAGAGATGGGTCAGACAGTCCACCAGGACAGCAAGATATTCTTCTTTTTCTAACACCGCAAAAGTCTGGGCGCGATAGAGAACCGCCAGATCCGTACCTTCCAGCACATGGAGCAGCTGGAGTTTGATTCCGAAGGGCCGCCAGACATTCAGGTAATCAATGGTCTCCAGCATCTGCCTTGGCGTTTCGCCGGGAAGTCCCAGAATCACATGGACAATGGTAGGTATTTTCAACATATGCAGCTTTCTCATAGCAGTCTCAAAGCAGGGCAGTTTGTATCCTCGGCGGAGGAACTGGGCGGTGTTTTCATGGACTGTCTGCAGTCCCAACTCTATCCAGATAAATTTATCCGGATAGGTCCTGCCAAGTTCTGCCAGCAGCCGCAGCACGGGCTCCGGGAGACAATCTGGCCTGGTGGCGATGGAGATACCACATACACAAGGGTGTTCCAGAGCCTGGACATACAGGGGGCGCAGCTTCTCCGGCGGCGCGTAGGTGTTGGTGTATGCCTGAAAGTAGGCGATGTAGTGCCGGCCCACCTGCTTTTTCCCGAAGAGGGCCAGACCGGCCTGCAGCTGCTCTTTGATGTCGTTTCCCGATACGGCAAAGTCTCCGCTGCCGCCGGCGCTGCAAAACAGACAGCCCTGGCTGCCCAGGGTCCCGTCCCGGTTGGGACAGGTCATGTGGGCATCCAGGGCGATTTTGTAGCATTTGTGCCCATAGGTGTTTTTGAGATAGGCGTTCAAGGAGTAGTAGGGCTTGTCCAGCCAGTGGGCCGGAGGCATGGTATTTGTCATGGCTTCAGATGTATGCCTTCACCGCGGCGGCCACCACTTCGGCCACTTTGGGATTGAAGGCTTCAGGCATGATATTTTCATCGGAGAGTTCTTCCTCCGGCACCAGGGAGGCAATGGCCTCCGCAGCGGCCAGCTTCATCTCCTCTGTAATCTGCCGCGCATGTCCCTCCAGGGCTCCCTTGAAGATGCCGGGGAAAGCCACCACATTGTTTACCTGGTTGGGGAAATCGCTGCGGCCCGTGCCCACCACCCGGGCGCCGGCGGCTTTGGCCACATCGGGCATAATCTCAGGCACAGGGTTAGCCATGGCGAAGAGAATGGCATCGCGGTTCATGGAGGCCACCATCTCGGGGGTGACAATGCCCGGGGCGGAGACGCCCACGAAGATGTCCGCACCCTTCAGCGCATCGGCCAGAGTGCCTCTCCTGCCCTCCAGATTGGTCACCTCCGCCATTTTCTGCTGCATCCAGTTGAGTCCTTCCGTGGCTTTGGAGACGATGCCCACCTTGTCGCACATGGTGATATGGGGAAAACCGTAGGTCAGCAGGAGCTTGGTGATGGCCACGCCTGCGCTGCCCGCCCCGTTTACCACGATATGGCAGTCCTCTTTCTTTTTGCCCACCACCTTCAGGGCGTTGATGATACCTGCCAGCACCACGATGGCCGTGCCGTGCTGGTCGTCGTGGAACACGGGAATATCCAGGGCAGCTTTCAGCCGTTCCTCGATCTCAAAGCATCTGGGGGCGGAGATATCCTCCAGATTGATGCCGCCGAAGCCGGGGGCCATCCAAGTGACGGCCTTGATGATCTCCTCCGTGTCCTGGGTGTCTAAGCAGATGGGCACGGCGTTGATCCCGCCGAACTCCTTGAAGAGAACTGCCTTGCCCTCCATGACGGGCATGGCGGCATAGGGGCCGATATTTCCCAGGCCCAGAACGGCGCTGCCGTCGGATACCACGGCCACGGTGTTGGCCTTCATGGTGTATGTATAAGCCGCCGATTTATCCTGGGCAATGACTTTGCAGGGCTCGGCTACGCCGGGGGTGTAGGCCAGGGCCAGATCCTCTCTGGATTTTACAGGTGTTTTGGATACGGTTTCCAGTTTGCCGTTCCACTGTTCGTGAAGCATAAGCGCTTTTTCACTGGTTGTCATAATTCTATCTCCTTTTGGCATTTTGATTTTGCAAAAACAGGTTTTACGCTCTCTATTCTATAGGGAATACGGGGTTTTTTCAAGAAAATAATTATTTTTTCTCAAAAATCACTTCCTATTTTCATAAAAGTGTATTATAATCAGTACTAGCAAGTTCATTCCGTTACGGGACACATCTGGTATATATTCGAGAGATACCCCTTAAGACGAATTGAATAGGAACAGTAATATATTTCTGAAGTAAAGAAAATAGGAGGAGCAATGAGAGAGAAGTATGAATCACTTGCACTGGTGCAGTTGAAAGAACTGGCTAAGATACGAGGCATCAAGGGAGTATCGACCATGAAGAAAGCCGAGGTGGTGGACGCGATGCTGACGGAGGACGAGAAGGATAAGGCCAGGGAAGAGACGACCAAACCGGCGGAGAACGCGGCGAAGAATCCGGTTGAAAAGCCGGCGGAGAACGCAGCGAAGAATCCGGTTGAAAAGCCGGCGGAGAAAACCGTGGAGAAGGCGGAGTCCGTCAGGACGGAATCCCATAAAACTGACGGGGGCAGGACGGAAGGAACTCGGCCGGCGGCGGAGGGTGAACAGCCTGCCAGACCGGTGCGTGTGAACGAAGCCTATGATTCCACCCAGTATCCGGTGGAGTTGGACAGCGGCATTGAGGCGGAGGGTATTCTGGAGGTAATGCCGGACGGTTACGGCTTCATCCGAAGCGACAATTATTTGCCCGGATCGGAGGATGTGTATGTGGCGCCCAGCCAGATTCGGCGTTTTGGCTTGAAGACCGGCGACATCCTGCGGGGCAACAAGCGTATAAAGACGCAGCAGGAAAAGTTCAGCGCGCTGCTGTTTGTGAGGACCATCAACGGGTATACCCCCGAGGAATCCGCCAAGAGGACGGCTTTCGAGGACATGACTCCTATTTTCCCGGACGAGCGTATCAAGCTGGAGACGCCCGGCTGCAGTGTGGCCATGAGGGTCATGGATCTGATCAGCCCTGTGGGTAAGGGACAACGCGGTATGATCGTATCCCCGCCCAAGGCCGGTAAGACAACCCTGCTGAAAGAGGTGGCACAGTCCATACTGCGCACCAACCCCCATATGCATATGCTGATCCTGCTGATAGACGAGCGTCCAGAGGAGGTCACGGATATCAAGGAGGCGATCTGCGGCGACAATGTGGAGGTTATCTATTCCACCTTTGACGAATTGCCTGAGCATCACAAGAGAGTGGCGGAGATGGTTGTGGAGCGCGCCAAGAGATTGGTTGAACATAAGAAAGAAGTAGTGATCCTGCTGGATTCCATCACCCGTCTGACCAGAGCGTACAATCTGGTGGTTCCCCCCAGCGGGCGTACCCTGTCCGGCGGTCTTGACCCCGCCTCTCTGCACATGCCCAAGAGATTCTTCGGCGCTGCCCGCAACATGCGGGAGGGCGGCAGCCTGACAATTCTGGCCACGGCGCTGGTGGATACCGGATCCAAGATGGATGATGTTATCTACGAGGAGTTCAAGGGCACAGGCAATATGGAGATCGTGCTGGACCGCAAGCTGTCGGAGAAACGGATATTCCCGGCCATTGATATCGCCAAGTCCAGTACCCGGAGAGAGGATCTGCTGCTTGACAACGAAGAACTGGAGGCAATCAGCATTATGCGCAAGGCGCTGAACGGTCTGAAATCCGATGAGGCCACCGACCGCATTTTGGATATGTTTGCCCGCACCAGAAATAACCGGGATTTTGTCGCAATGGTAAAAAAGAACAGATTTATTTAAAAAAACTATTGCATTTGCCCCAAAGGCATGGTACAATAACAACGCTGTTTGTGGTTGCATAAGCAGTGCGGATGAGAACAAAGAATAATACGTAAGTGATATAGAGAGGTGAGAAGCATGAAAGAAGGAATTCATCCCCAGTACTATCAAGCAACTGTAACCTGTAACTGTGGCAACACATTTGTTACCGGCTCCACCAAGCCTGAACTGCATGTAGAAGTCTGCTCCAAATGCCATTCATTCTACACCGGTCAGCAGAAGTCAGCAAGAGCCGACGGACGTATTGATAAGTTCAACAAGAAGTACGGCGTTACAAGCAAATAGGAAGCATCGAAGGGTTGAGGTATCCACTATCTCAACCTTTCTTACTCTTTACAGGCAGTGAGGTATGTATTTATGGCGAAACGAAAGGGCTGCTATTCCGGTATCGGCGGACAGGCCGTTCTGGAAGGCATCATGATGAAAAACGGGGATAAGTACGCAGTGGCGGTGCGCAAACCTGACGGCGGGATTGATTTCGAAGTGGAGAGCTATCCCGGTGTGCTGGCCGGCAATACGTTAAAAAAGATTCCCTTTATCAGAGGGGTATTTAACTTTGTGGACTCCATGATTCTGGGGACCAGATGTCTCAATTATTCCGCCGGTTTCTATGAGGAGGAAGAGGAAGAGTCCGGACTGGACAAGGCTTTGAACAAGGTTTCCGGCGGCAATGCGGAGAAGGTGCTCAGTACCCTTGTAACGATTGTGTCCGTGGCTATGGCAGTGGGGATTTTTATTGTGCTGCCCTACTATCTCTCGGGATTACTGAAGGGGTATATACGCAACGAGTCTCTGATGGCGATCATTGAGGGCGGGATACGGCTTGCAATTTTTATTTTGTATATTCTGGCTATCAGTCTGATGAAGGATATCCGCAGGCTGTTTATGTACCACGGGGCGGAGCATAAATGCATAAACTGCATCGAGCACGGACGTCCGCTGACGGTGCGCAATGTAAGGCGCAGTTCCCGGCAGCATAAGCGCTGCGGCACCAGCTTTCTTTTCTTTGTGTTTATTGTCAGCATTGTCCTGTTTTTCTTTATTCGGGTGGACAATACGCTGGAAAAGGTAGTGCTGCGGATTCTGCTGATCCCCGTGGTGGCCGGGATTTCTTATGAGATCATCCGTCTGGCCGGGCGCAGCAGCAATATTTTGGTGAAAATCCTGTCTGCGCCGGGGATGCTGGTGCAGAAGCTGACCACCAGGGAGCCGGATGAACAGATGATCGAGGTGGCCATAGCGGCGGTGGAGGCTGTGTTTGACTGGAAGGCATTCTTGAATGAGAAGTTTGGCTATGTGGAGGAGCCGGAGCCGCCCCGACAGGAGGAAGAGGAAGAAGAGCCAACGTAGGTATATGTTAAGAGATGTTAAAGATGGATACGTATCAGGATTGTTATGAAAACGGATGGAAACTGCTGCTGGAGGCAGGCATTGAGGAAGCGGCGTTGGATGCCCGGCTGCTGCTGGAGCATATCTGCGGCACGGATCGTAATACTCTGTTGGTTCATGGAGACAGGAGCATGAGCATACAGGAGAGGCAAGCCTATGAAGAGGCTATTGCCCGGCGCAGTCAGCGCATTCCCCTGCAGCAGATCACAGGCAGTCAGGAGTTTATGGGACTGTCGTTTCAGGTGAATGAGCATGTGCTGGTGCCCAGACAGGACACGGAGATTCTGGTGGAGGAAGTGCTGCGGGAACTGCAGGACGGTATGAGGGTGCTGGATCTGTGTACCGGTTCCGGCTGCATTCTGATCAGTCTGCTGCATTACAGCAACTACTGTCAGGGGGTAGGCACGGATATCTCCCGGAAGGCATTGGAAGTCGCCCGACGCAATGGTACAGCGCTGCTTGGTTCGGAGAAGGAATACACCTTTTTGGAATGTAACCTTTTTGAACTGGTGGAGGGGCGATATGATATCATCGTGTCCAATCCGCCCTATATTCGGCGGGAGGAGATAGAGACCTTGATGCCGGAGGTAAGGGAGCATGAACCCAGGCTGGCTCTGGACGGGGGAGAGGATGGGCTGGACTTTTATCGGCGCATTGCGGCGGAGAGTCCCCGTTATCTCAATGGCGGCGGCAGGCTGTATCTGGAGATCGGCTGCGATCAGGCAGATGCGGTGCAGGAACTGCTGCTGCGGCAGGGCTTCCGGGAAGTCAATGTGGCGCAGGACTATGCGGGGCTGGATCGGGTGGTATCCGGCTATTGGCCTATCAGGGTGGGCCGGGCGGATGCGGAACTCTAGGTGGCCGACAACGATAAGAGGAAATATAAAACAGCATCTGCCCGACCAGTACACTGATGAATGTATGGACGCCTAAAGCGGCCAAACATTTATCACCGAGTCGTGTGCTGGGCGGGCGGATGCGGAACTCTAATATAGAAAGGGCAGTAGAGATGTTTGACAAATTGGAGGATCTGTTGATCCGTTTTGAGGAGATCATGGGGGAGTTACATGAGCCCACCGTGACCAATAATCAGGAGAGATTCCGCAAGCTGATGAAGGAGCAGAGCGATCTGACTCCCATCGTGGAGGCGTATACGGAATATAAGAAGTGTAAACAAGATATAGAGGACTCCCTGGTGATGCTGGACGAGGAATCCGACGAGGAAATGCGGGAGATGATCAAGGAGACCTTGAGCGACAGCAGAAAGAGAGTGGAGGAACTGGAGCAGGAACTGAAGATTCTGCTGCTGCCCAAGGATCCCAATGACGAGAAAAATGTTATCGTGGAGATCCGCGCAGGCGCAGGCGGGGATGAGGCCGCTCTGTTTGCGGCGGAATTGTACCGTATGTATGTCCACTATGCAGAGGGCCGCCGCTGGAAGGTGGAACTGATGAATGTGGACGAAATCGGCATTGGCGGCATGAAGGAGGTACAGTTTACCATTATCGGGCAGGGAGCCTACTCCGTGATGAAGTATGAGAGCGGTGTACACCGGGTGCAGAGGGTGCCGGAGACCGAGAGCGGCGGGCGTATCCATACCTCTACGGCCAGTGTGGCGGTGATGCCCGAGGTGGATGAAGATATCGACATTGTAATTGACGAGAAGGATATCCGCATTGAT
The DNA here is from genome assembly GCA_910585015.1 of uncultured Acetatifactor sp. Taxonomy (GTDB): domain Bacteria; phylum Bacillota; class Clostridia; order Lachnospirales; family Lachnospiraceae; genus Acetatifactor. The sequence continues at coordinate 57,970 of CAJUCT010000019.1, read as the reverse complement.
GTCATGAGGGCATCCGGCAACGGAGGACAGTGCGTGAACACCACGGACTCCGCGGTGCGTCTGACCCACTATCCCACGGGCATTGTGGTGTACAGCCAGACAGAGAAGAGCCAGATCCAGAACAGGGCCAAGGCGTTTGCCCTGCTGAAATCCAAGCTTTACGACATCGAGCAGCAGCAGCGTCATGACGCGGAGGCGGAACTGCGCCGCAGCCAGATCGGCACCGGCGACCGCTCCGAGAAGATCCGCACTTACAATTTCCCCCAGGGGCGTGTGACGGATCACCGCATCGGCCTGACGATCTACAAGCTGGATAAGGTTATGAACGGGGATATTCAGGAGATCCTAGATGCCTGCATTGCGGCCGATCAGGCGGCGAAGCTGGTGAAGATGAATGAGAATTGAATTTTTTATTGCTAGCCGGAGGTGACAGTTTGGAGGATATACTGAAAAAAGACGGTTTATCGTTCGAATTACTGAAAGAATTGTCATTCCGATCAGATTTGGGGATTCGTCTGAAAAAGAATTTGCATTATTTTGATAAAGAGGTTTTATTCCAAGAGTTACTAAATGTGAACAGATGGTATGATACCTGCGAGTTACTTGGGGAATTGATTATTGACTACCGTATTAAAAGTATTCAGTCTGCAATACTAAAGTATGAAAGATATTATCCAGATCATCAGGCGGCGAAAGTGTTTAATGATATGTTGGGATTTCGCACTCTCTGCGATAGTTATGAAGAGGTAATCTCGATTGCGGGCCATGACAATGTACGGGTAGCAGATATGTCAGGCGGGAAGGCGAGAGATGACGGTTACAGAGGGGTGCATGTGTATTTCCAACTAAGCAGTTTTCACTATCCGATTGAAATCCAGTATAATACTTATTATGACAGACAGATTAATAATTGGCTGCATAAGTATGTTTATAAACGGGGATATGAGACGGAAGTTGGTTGTGCTTTGCGCATGGCTTATGAGAACGCTGAGATCAAAAGTGAAAATGAATGCAGGGAGGTATTGGAAAGTGTGTTATCTGATAGCAAAAAAATTTGATGAAATAGGATGCTTGGCTGTGCAGATGACACAGGGAGAGCATCTGGCAGACTTGAAGGAAAAACTGATACAGGCTGTGGGATATGATTCCATACAGCTTGTTACGATCAGTCGTCCCTCTGCCTATGGGGAATATGAGCCTTATCACTTTGCAGATACCGAGCAGGAGTTCAAAGAGGCAGTGATGCGTATGTGACAATTAGTGATGTATATATGTATAGGAGAATTGAAAAGCCGCAAGATAATCAGGCGGTTTGTTTGTCCGGTATTGGCCAAAAGGCTGATACCGGATATTTATATGTATTTAGCAATTTTTATCAACTGTAGAGACAGAAAATCATGTATAATGATTTTACAAGCTTAAGTTTGCGATAGACATGGGGAATAAGATGGATTACCAGGAGCGCATAGAAAAGGTCATAGATTATATAGAGGAAAACTTGCGGTACGAGATCAATCTGGCGGACTGTGCCAGGGTGAGTGGGTATTCTCCTTATCATTTTTTACGTATATTTCGGGACGCGGTGGGTTTGACCCCGGCGGATTATATCCGTAAGCGCAGAATTTCTGAGATTTCCAAGGAGATCCTGCGGGGAAATCAGAACATTTCACTGATTGCGTTCCGGTATGGGTTCAACTCCAAGGAGAACTTTGTCAGGGCTTTCAAGATGGAGCATCATATTTTGCCCACGGAATACAAAGCGGCACAGAACAGTCTGAAATTGTATGAAAGGTTTCGATTTGAAGAAAAGGACTTTTCTGTGGCTCCCCGGATTGTGGAAATCCAGCCTTTTTCCCTGACAGTGTACGAATGCGATGAGGAATTTCCACCCAATTTCTGGAATAAGTACAATGCCAGGGGGCTGTCCCGGAAGCTGTCCGGCGGCCGGGAGGTTTGGGATTACGGTGTGAGCAGTTGGAACCATGAGGAAAACAGGCTGGATTACTATATCGGCATTCGGTCCGAGTATGCCGCAGGCGATATTCAGGGCACTTTGGAACTGGACGTTGCAGGGGGCCTGTATGCGGTGTTTTCTACCCCTGCCGTGAGCCAGGATGTTTTTGTGACCCAGATTCGCCGGACATGGGACTATATCAAGAGAGTGTGGTTCCCAAACAGCGGCTATGAGCGCAAGAGCGGTTACGAATTTGAGTGCTATTGTGAGAAGAGCAGGCTGTTCTCGGAGGATATCTATATTCCCCTGGATAAGAAGTGAGAATAGGGATTATTATGCCGGGCAGAAAGGAAAAACGAATCGGTCGTGAGTATAAATTTAGGAGGATAAGTATATGATGAAGAAACTGAACGTGACATGGGACGGGGTATTTGACTCCACAGGCTATATGTTTTCTTTTGCGAAAGCTTTGTGCTGCGCCGTGAAAAACAGTCCGTTATCGGATATGGCGGAGGACATAGTGGCATCCAGCGGGTTTGCTTTTCGCATGTGGGTGTCCCCGGACCTTTGTCCCAGCGCCACCAGCATCTGGCAGTTTAGTTTACAGAAAAGCTGTGTGGAGAGCGGCGGTATAAACTGCAATTATGTTGAGAGATTGTGGGGGCAGGAGGATATCGAGGAAGAGCGGCGCCTGGAGGCAATTGAATTGATCCGGCAAAGTATAGATAACGGCATTCCCGTTATAAGCTGGGATATCGGCGTCTGCGAGTGGGGACTGATCACCGGCTACGACGATGAGGCAGGGAGATTGGCGGTGCTGCCCATCACCGGCCAGGAGAGCGAGATGGACTACATTCAGCTGGGCAAGAGAGAGCTTCCGATTCTGAATGTGCTGACGATAGGGGGAAGGGCGGAAAAATCCAGAGAAGATATCCTCAGGGATACCATGCAAATGGCCAGGAATCATCTGCTGGGAAATGAATGGTGTGAGAATGCCGACGGTTTGGACGCCTATCAGGCCCTGCTTAAGCATTTGGAGGATGAGGATGTGCAGACGGCAGGTTCGGAACTTGCCGGTTCCTGGAACATGGAGTATTTTCTGGGAACCTATGCGCCGCTGAAGTGGTACGCATGGAAATTCTTTGAAGGGCATGGGGCCCAGGAATTGGCGGCGCTGTATAAGTCTGTCTACGAGAACTGGCAGAAAGCCTTTGAGATGAAAAAAAACCTGGATCTGTCGCTGCGGGAGAACAGAGTCGCGGTGGCAGAACTCTTAAAACAGGCGGAGGCATGGGAGAGGCAGGCAGTGGAAAGGATGTAGTTACAGAAGAGATAAAGACATAAGCAATCCGGATTCCTGCTGCTTTAGCGTGAAAGCGGCAGGAATCCATATTTTTTATGGAAGCGTCGTCATAGGTAAGGCATTTTTCAACGCGTATCTGGATTTCCTCCGGGGAATGTTTTCTGATCTCTTCCGCCGTGAAGATACGCTCCAGGGAGACCCTGATGGGGAGCTTTCGCAGGTGCTCCTCGTCCCAGAACGGGTTTGCCAGATAGCTGCCCTTCACAGAGAGGATCACTAACGGAACATCCATTATTTTAGCCTGTTTTCCCATATTGCCCGGCAGCAGGGCGGTGATCCCCACATTGGAGTGCCGTGACTCCGGAAAAACGACTCCGGACTGTTTTTGCGAAAGCGCGTACCGCATGTTCCGCGCTACGGAAATATCGGAAACACACCGTCTCTTTGCGATACAGCCAATTCCCGGCAGGAACGCAATTCTGAAAAGGGAGTATAGTAATCGTAAAATTTGCGCATGTTATGGATGCTTTTTGTTTATGGATATGGTATAATGTCCGCAAAGGGCAGAGCCAAATGGGCGAATAGGTATCTGCCCAGTTCGCTGGAGCAGATACCCATTTGGCGAGCGAAGCGAACCCGGAAAACCACAGGTTATCCGGGTTTCTGCCAGTAACTTGCGGTAAACAAGGCATCATGAGCAAAACGCACAGCGTTTAGCTCTTAGAATAGAATGTGCGCTAAGGCGCACGGAAACAAGGCATCATGAGCAAAACGCGCAGCGTTTAGCTCTTAGAATAGAATGTGCGCTAAAGCGCACGGAAACAAGGCATAACGAGCGCAGAAAAGGGAGGGTACTTATGAAGAAGAAAAAGCTGCCGGAACAATTGTTTAATGCTGACAAGGCCGCGCTTTTCGCCTGCATGGACAAGATCATGGAGGGAGATTGTTCCCTGACCGCGCCTATCCCTTTTCAAGATGCGGAGTTGGAACAGAAATGGCAGCAGTTTATGCTATACATACTGAACGCCAACAACAAATCCGTCATGCGTCTCAACGATGCCATGACGGTGATTGGGGACAGTTCCTGTGTAAAGATTATGCTGGAGCAGGTGTCCGGCCAGTCCCTCGCCATTGAAGAGATGAATAACTCCAGCCAGGAACTGGGCGATTCTATCATAAATATCCAGGAGTCCGCCTCCAGTATCCGCAATAACTCAAGAGACATAATGGACACCACCCACACCTGTATCAAACAGCTGGGGGACAGTATCCGCATAATAGACGATTCTTCCGCGCAAATAGAACAGATCAACGGGCAGATAGCTGATTTTAAGGAAAAGGCTCTTCAGATCAACGGCATTGTGGATGTGGTGAAGAAACTTGCAAGCAAAAGCAGTCTGCTGGCGCTGAACGCATCCATAGAAGCCGCCCGTGCCGGAGAGGCCGGCAGAGGGTTTTCCGTGGTGGCGAGCCAAATGCAGGAGCTTGCCTCAAATACTTCCACCTCCGCCGGCTCTATCACCCAATATGTGGGTGAACTGATGTCGGGCGTTGAGAATCTGGTTAATTCCGTGCAATCCGCCACCGTATGTCTGCGAAGCGGCAACGAGGAGATTCATAACTCCGTTGAGAGTGTGGATGCCATGAGCAGGCAGATTGCTTTTATCGTAGAGAAAATAGATCTTATCAACGAAGAGATCCGCAACCAGTCAGGACTGACGCAGTCCTTTGTAAAAGCGGTGGAGACTCTTGACGCCAACTATGAGACCCTTTCCGGGGAATGTGTGGATACGGGTGTACACCTCTACCATATTTCACGGAGCATCGACTCGATCCGAACCAAAATGGCAAGGGGCACCTCCAGACTTTTCCCTCAGGACTGGCTCCCTGTCTATGACGTTGATCATTTGATTTTTACCTGGCGGTTGTATAACAATCTGGCCGGGTTCGAAACGTTGAAAATAAGCCAACTCAGCAATCCCAAGGGCTGCAAATTCGGCAAGTGGGCCACTTCCCTGACCGATCGCCGCGTCACGGGCAGCCGTGAGTTCCGGCAGGCGGTCAGCTGTCATGAGGAACTGCACAGCTGTGCCTGTGCCTCCTGGGAAGCCAATGATAGAGGGGACAGGGAAGAAGCCCTTCGCCATTTCCAACAGGCCCTTGAAACCTATGGACGATTTGCCGCTGCTGTGAGCAGCCTGAAAAAGCTTCTGGAGGCAAACGGAGACAGGGAATTTACGGATATCAAGGCATAATGGCAGAAAGAACACTGCAGTAAAGGAGAGCATATCTGTATGAAAATATATCTGATACGGCACGGGGAGACGGACTGGAACCTGGAACAGCGGCTGCAGGGCGCCACGGATATCCCGCTGAATGAAAACGGCCTGGAATTGGCCAGAGAGACGGCAAAGGGACTGCAGGACGTGCCTTTTGATGTGGTTTATACCAGTCCCCTGACGAGGGCCAGGCAGACCGCCGAGATTATCCGGGGGCATCGGAACATTCCGCTGATTGAGGAGCCGAGACTCAAGGAGATCTGCTTTGGCGTCTATGAGGGGTATTGCTGCAGTCCCCAAAATTTTACCGTTCCGGATCCTGCGTTTATGAACTTTTTTGTCGATCCGGGCAATTATGTCCCTCCCCAGGGGGCGGAGAGCATTGAACAGCTGTGCCGGAGAACCACGGACTTTTTGCATGAGGTGGCCTACAACCCGGACAATGGGGGCAGGACCATTCTTTTCTCCAGCCATGGGGCGGCGGTCAAGGGCCTGCTCAGCAGCCTGACCGTCACGGATAAGAAGAATTTCTGGAACGGCGGCGTCCACAAGAACTGCGGCGTGACCATTCTGGACGTGACAGGGGGACGGATCACCATTGAGCGGGAGAACGTGATCTACTATGACGAGACCCGCAGCCACAACTACTGGGAGGAGACCAGGGGATGAGCGTCTGTATAATTTCATTCAGTTCCAGAAAAGGCGGCAACTGCGGGCAGATTGCCGCATATCTACGCTCTCTGCACGGGGACGCGAAGTTGTATGATTTCTCGGATTTCAACATACATCCCTGCGGGGGCTGCGCATATGAATGCTTTATGTCCGGCGGCAGATGCCCCTGGATGGATGACAGGGAAGTGGAATTGTATGAGGGCATCTTGGGCAGCACCCAGGCATATTATATTCTGCCCAATTACTGTGATTATCCCTGCGCGAATTTTTTCATTTTCAACGAGCGCAGCCAGTGTTATTTTCAGGGGCATCCGGAGAGCGCCGGGGCATATGGTTTGGTTCCCAAAAAGTTTATAGTGGTCAGCAACACCAACGAGCGGAATTTCAAGGAGGTGCTTGCTTATCATGTGGAGGGGGAGCCGCAGATACTGTTCCTGCACGCGAGGAAGTATGGCAAGGTCAGTATAGCGGGGGATATTATGACATCTAAGGATGCTGCGGAGGAAATCAAAGCTTTTGCGGACAAATAATGCGGATCACGGTAATGCGGCGTTCTGACGGATCTGTTGAAAAAGGGTGTATGTACAGGAAAAAATACTTGCAATGCGGAATATCTATGTTACAATGTAGGGGACAATAGAATAGTGAGAGGTTTATTAATCGAAGAGGAGAGGAACATATCATGAAAAAACGGATTAGCGTTTTACTGATTATGGCACTTTTGACGATGGCTGCACTGGGCGGATGCGCAGGTGGCACTGACATATCTTCGGGGGATAATTCCTCTGTGGAGTCCCAGACGGGAAGTACGGACGGTTCTTCGGAAGATAACGCCTCTGCGGCGTCTCAGGCGGAAAGTTCGGAGAGTTCGCAGCCCCAGGCAGGAAGTCCTGTTTACGGCGGCTCCATTGTTGTAGGAATACAACAGGATGTTGATAGTCTTGACCCTCATAAGGCAACTGCGGCAGGAACTAAAGAAATCCTATTTAACATCTTTGAAGGCTTGGTGAAGCCGGATGAGAACGGCGACTTGATGAATGCGCTTGCCAGTGACTATACCATTTCCGAGGACGGGCTGGTATATACCTTTACGCTCAGAGAGGGCGTGAAGTTTCACAATGGCAATACAGTGACGGCACAGGATGTGAAATATTCTCTGGACAGAGCCTCCGGGCTGCTGGACGGTACACCGCTGATTTCTTCACTGAGCGTTCTCACAAGCGTGGATATTTTGGATGAAAAGACGGTTCAGGTCACAGTGGGAAGTGCCAACACGGAGCTTATTTACAGCTTTGTGGCAGCCATCATCCCTGCGGGCAGCGGGGAGGAGGAAAGCGGGACACCCATCGGGACGGGACCGTTTTCTTTTGTGTCTTATAAGCCCCAGGAGGGTGTGGTGATTGCCAAGAATGCGGACTATTGGCAGGAGGGACTTCCTTATCTGGATGAGGTGAACTTTAAGATCGTCAACAGTCCGGACACGGCGCTGCTGGAGTTAAAGGGCGGTTCCATCCAGATCTATCCCTATCTGACGGACAGCCAGGCCAATGAGCTGAAAGACAGCTTCCAGATCCTGTCCGCACCCTCGGATGTGGTGCAGGCCCTGTTTTTGAACAATGCGGTGGAGCCCTTAAATGATGTGCGCGTCAGGCAGGCCATCTGCTATGCCCTGGATCTGGATATGGTCAATGAGTTTGTGGCAGGCGGAGGAGCCACACTGGTGAGTTCCGCCATGCTGCCCACACTGCAGACCTACTATGTGGATCTGACGGATACTTACGGAAGCGGCGCCAACATCCAGAAAGCACAGGAATTGATGGCCGATGCAGGCTTCCCGGACGGCTTTGACCTGGAGATCACAGTGCCTTCCAACTATGAGTACCATATGCAGACGGCGGAGGTGGTGGCCGAGCAGCTGAAAGCGGCAGGCATCAATGCCACCATCAACCCGGTGGAGTGGAGCAGCTGGCTCAGCGACTGTTATACGGATCGGAACTACCAGTCCACGATCTCCGGCATCACCAGCGACATGACGCCCGGCTATCTGACCAACCGCTTCCAGACGGATTCCAAGAAAAATTTCGTGAATTTCGCCAGCGATGCCTATGATGAGGCGTATCAGAACGCGGCGGCGGCTCTGGATCCGGCGGAGAAAGCGGAATATTACAAGCAGGTCCAGAAGATCCTGTGCGACGAGGCGGGCAGCGCCTTTATCCAGGTGCCTCCCATTACCATCGCCATGGACCCCAAACTGGCAGGCTACAAGTTCTACCCTGTGTATGTGCAGGATATGAGCACCGTTTACTATACGGAGCAATAAGGAATAGTAAAAAAGCAATGCCGACAGGGCATATGCAAACATTAAAGCAGGAGGCAGCCAATGAAATACCTTGGTAAAAAAATAGCTACTCTCATTATGACATTGTTCGTGGTATCCGCGGCTGCCTTCATTGCGTTTCAGATTATTCCCGGGGATGTGGTGACTTCCATACTGGGGACGGAGGCAACCCCCGAGAGGGAGGCTCAGCTGCGGGAGGAACTGGGTCTGAATGATCCTCCGGTGGTGCGGTATTTTCGCTGGGCCGGAGGTGTGCTCCGGGGGGATCTGGGCATTAGTTACCGATATGCCAAAAACATGAATGAAATGATGCCGGTGGCGGAGCTGATCGGAGACAAGCTGCCGATAACACTGTCCCTGGCGGCGATATCATTGGTGCTGATCGTGGTGGTATCCATTCCTCTGGGCGTTTTTTGGGCGCGCAGCAAAAGTAAGGTGCTGGACGCGGCCTTGGGAGTGATCACCCAGGCATCCATGGCGATTCCCTCCTTTTTTCTTGGAATCATCGTGACCTATCTGTTTGGCATGGTGCTGAAATGCTTTGTGCCGGGCGGATATGTGAGTTATGAAAAGGATATGGGGGGGTTTTTATTTTATCTGCTGTTTCCGGCGATGGCCATCGCTCTGCCCAAGGCGGCCATGACGGCCCGCTTTCTGCGAAATTCCATGCTGACAGAGATGAAGTCGGACTATGTGCGCACGGCCCGGAGCAAGGGCTGCAGTGAACGGCGGGTAATGTACGGCCATGTGCTGCGCAATGCCATGATGCCTGTAATCACCTTCTTGGGCATGATTATAGCGGAGATTGTGGCGGGCAGTATCGTGGTGGAACAGGTATTTTCCCTGCCGGGGATCGGGCGGCTGCTGATCAGTTCCATTTCCACCAGGGACCTGCCGGTGGTGGAGATCCTGATTCTGTATATCACTTTTGTGGTGATCTTTGTGTACTTTCTGGTGGATATTCTGTACCGGGTGGTGGACCCCAGAATCAGCAGCAGGTAAGCGGCCCGGCAGGAGCTTGGCCCAAGCCAAACTTCAGATACGCAAGAATAAGGTGAGTATGGGATGCCGCACTGCGGCAGCATAGGAGTCAGGATGAAAAAGGGAAGCGGCATAAAATGGAATAAATACTTAATTGCGGGCCTGTGTATGACGGGCCTGGTGGTGCTTCTTGCAGTGCTGGGCATTTTTTGGACCCCCTACAGTACCACGACCATGTCCGCAGGTGAGCGTTTCGCGGCTCCCTCCCTTCGGCATATATTTGGCACGGATAATTTTGGACGGGATATTTTTTCCAGGGTGATGAAGGGGATCGGCACCACCATCCTGATCAGTACTCTGGTGGTGGCCATATCCGGGGCGGCAGGCATTCTGATCGGGGCGCTGACCGGGTATTTCGGAGGGCTTGTGGACGAGATTGTAATGCGGATCATTGATGCCCTCAACGGCTTTCCCAGCATCCTGCTGGCGCTGGTGGTGATCAGCGTCATGGGTACGGGGCAGCGAAACCTGGTGATTTCCCTGGGGATTGTATTCATGCCCAGCTTTATCCGCATCGTCAGAAGCGAGTTTATCCGGCTGCGGGATGCGGATTATATCAGCCGGGCGCGGCTCATGGGCGTGGGACGGGCCCGGATTCTCTTTGTGCATATTCTGCCCAATATTTTTTCTACGTTCTGGGTGTCGGTGATGATCGGTTTTAACAACGCAATTCTGGCGGAGTCCGGCATGAGTTATCTGGGAATAGGTGTGCAGCCTCCCCAGGCCAGCCTTGGCAAGATGCTGTCGGATGCCCAGGGGTATCTGACCACCGCCCCTTGGTACGCACTGGCCCCGGGATTGACCATCGTGTGGATTGTGCTGGGTTTTTCGCTGCTTAGTGAGGGTATACAGCGGCTGAGCAGGTGAGGCCGGAAGGAAACAGGGATACTTTTGTCGTTGAGACAGGGGATAACTATCTATGTTGAATGGGCAGCCACTGTGTGAGCGGATATGGTTGTGATTAAAGAAAAGCGATTGGCATGGTGGCAGGAAGCATGGGAGGTGACGCAGGGTGATTACCATAGAAGATCTATCAGTGAATTTCGGCAGGACGGAGGCGGTGCGTCATGTGAGTCTGGAGATCCCGGACGGAGAGATTCTGGGCGTGGTGGGGGAATCCGGTTCCGGCAAGTCCGTGACGGCGCTGACTTTGATGGGGCTGGTGCCGGAGGAGGCCACAGTGACCGGCGGCAGGATATTGTACGACGATGTGGTGCTGCAGGAGGCAGGGAAGCCCAGGGACAGGGCGTTGTACCGGCGGTATCAGGGGGCTCGGATGTCCATGGTTTTTCAAGAGCCTATGACTTCGCTGAATCCCACCCAGAGGGTGGGCAGGCAGGTGGAGGAGATGCTGCGGCTGCACAGCCTGCCTGCGGCGGGCGTGGCCCATGGGACAGCACAAGGAGGGGGCGATTTCCAGGCACCCATAGAAGGCAGACTGCGCCTCTGCTGCAGCCGGCAGGAGCGGCAGGCCATGAAGCAGCTGGTTTTGGAGACTTTCGCCGCAGTGGGGCTTCGGGATCCGGAGCGGGTGTATGGATGCTATCCCCACCAACTCAGCGGCGGTATGCGCCAGCGGGTTATGATCGCCATGGCCATTATCCTGCATCCACGGCTGATTGTGGCCGACGAGCCCACCACGGCTCTGGATGTTACGGTGCAGAACCAGATCATGGACTTACTGCGGGAGATCAATGAAAAACAGCGAAGCGCCATGCTTTTTATCACCCATGATTTGAACCTGGCAAGGCGGATCTGCCACAGGATTGCGGTGATGAAAGACGGCAGGGTAGTGGAGATCGGCACACCGGAGGAGATTTTTGAGCATCCTCGGGAGGATTATACCAGAAACCTGATTGAGGCGGTGCCCGGCCGCATGAAGCGGCAAAGAAGAAGCGCCGGGATAAGCCAGGAGTCGGTGGTGACAGTGCGGGATCTCCAGGTCTATTACCAGGATGGCAGCAACAGCCTGTTTTCCCGGGGAAAGAAAACCCATGTGGTGCATGATGCCGGTTTTGTGATTCGAAAGGGAGAAATCCTTGGGCTGGTAGGGGAGAGCGGCTGCGGCAAAACCTCTCTGTCCAAGGCCATTCTGGGCATGAATAAGGAGATCACGGGAGAGATAGAGCATTTTTCCAGCCGTCCCCAGATGATTTTCCAGGATCCCTACAGCAGTTTAAATCCATCCAAAACCGTGGGATGGCTGCTGGAGGAGCCTCTGCGGGCCAGGGGGAAATTGGATCCGAAGCAGGCCATGACGGCGGCGGATATGCGCTTTGCAGCCATGGAGATGCTGGAAACCGTGGGACTGACAGAAGGATACTATGACCGCAGGCCCTCCCAACTCAGCGGCGGCCAGCGGCAGCGCATCAGTATCGGCCAGGCCCTGATCACCCGGCCGGGACTGGTCATTGCGGACGAGCCGGTGTCGGCGCTGGACGTGACCATACAGGCCCAGATCATGGAACTGATGCGCAGACTCCAGGAGGAGATGGGGCTTTCCTATCTGTTTATCTCCCATGATATCAATGTAATCTACCAGATGAGTGACCGGATCATGGTCATGAAGGAGGGAAAGATCGTGGAAATCGGGGAGACGGAGGAGGTTTTTGCCCATCCCCGGGAGGAATATACCAGACAGCTGCTCCGGGAGTCGTGAGGACGGGCAGCTTTAAATATATTATAACTGAAATCCCCCGGGTATATTGCCTGTTGGCTTGCAATATACCCGGGGGATTTGCATTTTAATAGGGGGAAATGGAGGAAGATTTAAGGATTTCTTAAAGACATTTGAGACAAATGAGAGGATAATGGTACAGGGACGATGTGAAACGGATTCTTTGAGAGAGGTATGCGGACATGAACTACGACTGCTTGATTATAGACGATGAAAAGATGCTGGCTGACAGTACGGCGGAATATTTTAATCTGTTTGGCGTGAAGACGGCGGCTGTCTACGGCGTGGAGGAGTGTCGCCGTTTCCTGGGGGAAAATGAGGCGCAGCTGCTTTTGCTGGATATCAATCTGGGAGATGGCAGCGGTTTTGAATTGTGCAGGCAGCTTCGGGAGACATTGGATATTCCTATTTTGTTTATTTCTGCGAGAACCAGTGATGACGACCAGATTATCGCCCTGGGGATCGGAGGCGATGACTACATCCAGAAGCCATATTCGTTGGGGGTTCTGCTGGCCAAGGTCAGGGCGGTTCTGAAGCGTTATGGGCAAAGCGTGAGACAGGAGGGATATGTGGACGGGTGGCTGAAAATCGATTTTGGGGCCAGGGCCGTATGGGTGCAGCATAGGCCCGTAAAGATGACCATGCTGGAGTTTCGTCTGCTGGCATATCTGGTGCGGAACAGGGGACGGGTAGTGTCTAAGGCGGAATTGTTTGAAAAAGTGTGGGAGGATAAATTCACGGGAGACGGTACGCTCAATGTGCATATCCGGAAAATCCGTGAGGCTATAGAGCCTGATTCCAACAGGCCCAGATATATTGTTACGTTTTGGGGAGAGGGCTACCAATTCCAGGGAGAGGAAACAGATTGATGGAGGCCGCGGTGAGATAAAAATGAATAGATTTTCTTTTTTAATATGTATTCTGCTGACATTTGTATTGGAGACAGCAGTTTTGACCGCGTTTATGGGAGGTGACAGCGATTTCAGGCAGGACACGGTGGCTGTAAATGAAATCCTGAAAAGGGTAGAAGAGGATTGGCCCTGTTTGGACAGACAGACATCCCCTTCCGTATATGACTATGTGGCGCTTGATGAAAGCGGCGCCGTTCTATGGAAAACGACAGATGGGCTGAGTGAGAGTATCAATGCCGCCATCGCGCACCGTGATACCATTTTGAACGTGGAACAGGATGGGATCTTGGTGGGAAGGGTGATCATCTATAATGGCTCGGAGGCTGACTATAGGGTCTGGAAGAGGAATCTGGCTGCGGTGCTGACGGCGATTCTGCTGATCCAGGCGGGGGCGCTGTTGGGCTATACCGCCTGGCTGCACAGGCGGCTCGTCAAGCCGTTTCATAAATTAAAGAGTTTTGCCCAGCGGGTGGCAGGCGGTAATCTGGAGGTTCCCCTGGAAATGGACAGATATAATCTGTTCGGCGCGTTCACCGAGAGTTTTGACCTCATGCGCTCGGAACTGAAGAAAGCCCGGATTGCCGAGGCCCGGGCCAATGCGGGCAAGAAGGAATTGGTGGCAAAGCTCTCCCATGATATCAAGACGCCTGTGGCCAGTATCAAGGCCGCGTCGGAGGTGGGTCTGGCGCTGTCCGGCAGTGAGAGACTGCGAGACAATTACACCCAGATCATCCGAAAGGCGGATCAGATCAACACACTCATCACCAACCTTTTCACCGCAACCCTGGAGGAACTGCAGCAGCTCTCCGTGAACCCGGCGGATTTGGACAGCAGTGTGCTGGCTGAGTTGCTGGAAAATGCCGATTATCTGCACCGTGCCTCGTTTTCGGAGATACCTCCCTGTCTGCTCCATGCGGACAAACTCCGACTGCAGCAGGTGCTGGACAATATTTTTGCCAACTCCTACAAGTATGCCGGCACAGAAATTGTTGTCACCGCAGCGAAAGAAAACCGCCGTCTGGTGTTGACAATAGAGGACTTTGGCGGCGGTGTGCCCAAGGAGGAGCTTCCCTTGCTGAAAGAGAAATTCAGGCGGGGGAGCAACGCCGGGGACAGGGAGGGCGCGGGGCTGGGACTGTTTATTTCGGATTATTTCATGAGAGAGATGCAGGGGGAGCTGGCCGTGGAGAACGGAACCGGAGGGCTGCGGGTCAGTGTGGTGATTCCGCTGAGCGGCGCGGCCTGCGTTTTGACCGAGGCGGCAGAACTGGTATAAGCGGGATGCTGTTTGTATGGTCCACATAGTCGGGAAAAGCAACAGCCCCTGGAACAGAGGCATCTCTACCCGGATTTAAGAAGTATTTAAGAATTGCCTAAAGACATTTAAGAATTGGAAATATAGAATGGAACATGTAAATTGTGGATCGAATAGATCGAGGAGGTTAGGCAATGAAAAAAGTACTTTTAAAAACCGAAAGCCTGAGCAAGTCCTTTTCCAGCGGCGGGGCGATGCAGCACGTTCTGAAAAACATAGACTTGGAGCTTTACGAGGGAGATTTCACCGTTATCATGGGGGCCAGCGGCGCAGGCAAGTCCACGCTGCTGTACGCCCTGTCGGGTATGGATACACCCACGCTGGGCAAGATCACTTTTGGCGGCCAGGTGATATCGGATTTAAGCCCGGATGAACTGGCAGTTTTCCGGCGCAGACACTGCGGGTTTGTGTTCCAGCAGATTTATCTCATTGACGGCATGTCCGTCATGGACAATGTGCTGGCGGCGGGGCTGCTGGTGGGCAGGGATAAAAAAGTGTTGGCAGATCGTGCCAGGGAACTGTTTCAGGCGGTGGATATCTCTCCGGAGACCCAGAGGAAGTTTCCCACGCAGATATCCGGCGGCGAGGCCCAGCGGGTGGGGATTGTCCGCGGGCTGATCAACTCTCCGGAGATCCTCTATGCGGATGAACCCACCGGGGCGCTGAACTCCCGGACGGGACTGCATGTGCTGGATACGCTGACAGCCTTTAACCAGCGAGGGCAGAGCGTGGTGATGGTTACCCACGATATGCGTTCGGCACGCCGGGGCAGCCGCATCCTGTATCTGAAGGACGGCGTCATCTTGGGGGAGTGTAATCTGGGCAAATATGTTGCAGGCGATGCGGGGAGGCATGAAAAGCTCTCGGCATTTCTGGCGGAAATGGGGTGGTAGTATGTACAGAACATTTCTTTTAGTGCGATCCAACCTGCGCCGGGCCAAGGGACAGACCAGCGCTATCGCGGCGCTGCTCCTGTTGGCGGCGGCCATGCTGAATATGTGGCTGATGTTATCCATGGACTACAAACAGAATTTTGACCGCTGTCACGACAGGCTCCATGCGGAGCATGTGACTTTGGTGATGGATGGCGATCCCGATGAGGTGCGTCCCTTCCTAACCCGCACCCTGGAGGAAGAGCCGCGTACCACAGAATATTATATGGGGGATTGCCTGAGCATTGTGGGAAGCTTTGCCTACAATGGCGGCGAGGCGAATACGGAATTAGTAATACTGGAAAAGGAGGCGGCGCTCTCCCGGGATATAGGCAAAGTGGAAATCGTGGAAGAGGGCGGCGAAAACAGCGGCGTTTACCTGCCCATACTCTATAAGACGGGGGATATTGACATTGGAAAGACCATTGAACTAAAGATTGGCAGCAATACGGCAAAGTTTACAATATGTGGTTTTTTCAACAGTGTCATGGCCGGTTCCCACAACTGTGTATTGTGTGAACTGCTCCTGACACAGGATCAGTATCAGGCGCTGGAAGAAAAAGGGTATGCGCCCAGAAGCACCCTGCTTTCCGTCCGGATCGCCGACAAATCTGAGAGCGAGGATTTTGAGGCGGCGCTGAAAAGTAAAGTGACCGCAATGTTTCCTGGAGCCAGGGTTTCCAGCAACTCCTATACGCTGGTTACAACCTCCCGCTATATTTCCCAGATGATCTGTTCGGGGATTATCAGCGCTATGGCATTTATTATACTAATTATTGTTCTGGTGGTCATTGCGTCCAATATTGTAAACTATATACAGGAGAACATGAAGAATCTGGGTGCGCTCAAGGCGGTGGGGTATACCAGCGGGCAGCTGGTCCGCAGTCTTTTGCTTCAGTTTTTGGGAATATCCCTGCTTGTGGCGGCACTGGGTATAGGACTGTCATACATACTGTTTCCGTTCCTCAATGCCATGATGATCTCTCAGACGGGCATTCCTTATGGGGTGGGATTTCTGCCTTTGCCCTGTCTGTTCACATTGGTGATACTGGGAGCGGCGGTGGCCCTTACGGTGTGGCTGGCATCCCGCAGGATCAAAAAGATTGATCCCATTCTTGCGCTGAGGCAGGGCATACAGACCCATAATTTTCAGAAAAATCATGTGCCGCTGGAGAAAACCGGAATGCCCCTGCAACTGGCGTTGGCCTTGAAAAGTACGCTGTCCGGGTTTCGACAGAATGTGACCGTATGCGCTACTATGCTGGTGCTGTCGCTGATGGTGGTATTCTCGGGGCTGATGATAGAGAATATGATTGTGGACATAAAGCCTTTTCTGTATATGGTAGTAGGCGAAATAGCGGATTCCTGCATAAATGTTAATGTGGGGGTCGAGGAGGATTTTCTGCAGGAAATGGCAGCGGACGCGGATGTGGAGAAGATCTATCTCTACAGTATGATGAATGTGCGCCATGTGGGCGGAGTGGAACTGATGGCAACGCTTTGCGATGACTTTGCCAAAGTGAACAATCAGGATGTCTGTATTGAGGGACGTTTCCCCAGATATGACAATGAGATGGCCATAGCGGCAAAATATGCCAGAGAAAAGGATCTGAAAATCGGGGATGAGATCACGCTGACGGTGGGAGAGAGGGAGGAGAACTATCTCATCACCGGATTTACCCAGATGACCAACAATCTGGGCAAGGACTGCCTGCTTACGAGGGAGGGGTACGAGAAAATGGGGGACTTGCAGAACCTGAGCTTTTACATCAATCTTGGGGAGGGCGTGGACCTGGAGACATTTCATGAGAGAGTAAAAGAGCAGTTTGCCGGCGATATCAACGCGACCATAGATATCCAGTCCATCATTTCAGGAACGGCATCGGTTTATGTAACGCTGCTGACGGTTATTGTGTGCGCCATCCTGCTGCTGGGTGTAGTGATAATAGCGTTTGTACTCTACCTGTTGGTGAGGACCAGGTTAAGCCGCAAAAAGCGCGATTATGGAATACTGAAGGCCCTGGGATTTACCACCGGCCAGCTGATCTTGCAGACGGCCCTGAGTTTCATGCCCGCCGTGATTTTGTCCGTTGCCGTGGGGCTGGCGGCGTGCGGCTTGATTATCAATCCGCTTATGGCGCTGTTTCTTAGCGGCATCGGCATTGTGAAATGTACCTTTACCGTGCCGGCGGGCTTCATTACGGCAGCGGGGGCCGGGCTGGCAGCGCTGGCTTTTGGAATTGCCTGTCTGCTGTCTCTTCGGATTCGGAAGATTCAGCCCTGTGTTTTGCTGGCTGGGGAGTAGAACGGACTTTTATTTCTGGCAGCTGGATCACGTCGTTTTTGGGGATAAATTGACAAAGAAATCCACAATGTTCTGTATCCCCAAAAGCGCCTGCCCGTCATTCTTGGCGGGCCTTTTGTTTGTATTGTGTGAAAATACGGCCTCATGGATAGTGTGACAATTCATGTGGTGTAAAAGGGTGCAGGCCGTTCCGTATGCCTTATCCATATGACCGTCTCCTCCGCCGATCAGAATGACAGCTCCTTTTTTGGGTTTTGGAACGGGTTCCTGATCTCTGAAAAATCTGGCGCAGAAATAGGTCTGCAGTCTGCTTCCCACATCCAACAGCCTGCCTGTCAGCTCCGAAAAATAGATGGGGGAGGCGATCAGGATATTGTCGCATGCCTGGATATAGTCATATACTTCCCGCATCTCGTCCTGAATGGAGCATCCTTGATTTTCCCAACAATATCTGCAATCCATACAGGGTGAAATATTACACCGGTAAGCATTCAGTATCTTGTGTTCACCGGGAAGGGTTTCTCTTACGATGTCGATCAGGCTTTCTGTATCGCCGCCGATCCGCGGCGAACCGTTGAAAATTAATGTTTTCATGTATTCCCTTTTCTCTATATCTGGGGTTTTGCCTAAGCAGTCATTGCATCGGGATTTTCCCACATGGCTTTTTTGTATTGTTTCTGAACTGTTTGTTGAATAATCTTATCGCAAAGGGTATGCCCTTGTCAATGGATTTACCAAGGATTTACCAAGGGGCGCTAACACCGCTTGAGTCAGGCGGATATATGTGATAAAATCGAAATGAATGATCAAGGTTTTGGGAGGTATCACAGTGAAAAAACTGCTCTTGAAATCATAGGCTGTTTTATTGATAATTGTGGCAGAGGACGAAAAATTCTAGTAGAATGGATGTGGAAAAATGGCTATTACAATTAATATCTATTATTGTGGGAAAAATGGAAACGCAAGAAGATTTGTTGAAGAGATGGTTACAAGTGGAGTTCTCAACGACATGCGTGCGCAGGAGGGGAATATCAGATATGAATATTTCTTCCCTATGGACGACGGGGAAACAGTGCTTCTAATTGATAGTTGGAAAGACCAGCATTCCATAGATGTTCATCATGCTTCACCTATGATGGCACAAATTGCCAGACTCCGGGAGAAATATGATTTACAGATGAAAGTGGAACGATATGTATCTGACGAAGCCGGAGTTCCTGCAGCAGATAATAGATTTATAAAGGAATAGAAAATATGACATATGATGTCAGGCTTTCCGTGTTATGATTAGGGCAAGTTTGGATGTAAAAGGGCCGAACTTAAAAACAATTCAGAACAGGAGAGAATGACATGGGAAGAGCGACAACAAAAGCAGAACTGATCCAGGCGGCAACGGAGAAATACGAGGAGCTGAATAAACTGATCTCTTCGATGACAGAGAGAGAACTGGATACCGCCTTTGACTTCACAAAGATGAAATCCAAGACGCAGGCCCATTGGGGGCGTGACAAGAACCTGCGGGATATTCTGGTTCATCTCTATGAGTGGCACCGTCTGGTGCTGGACTGGGTGGCGGCGAACAGGAAAGGCGAGAACAGCCCCCTTCTGCCCGAGCCCTATAACTGGAAGACCTATGGGAACATGAACATGGAATTCTGGAAAAAGCACCAGAATACCACTCTGGACGAGGCGAAAGCGATGTTGGAGCAGTCCCACAGGGAAGTGCTGGCACTGGCGGGGACTTTTACAGAACGGGAACTGTTTGAAAAGGGCGTGTACCCGTGGGTTGGCAGCAGTGTGCTGGGGTCTTACTTTACATCCATTCTGTCCAGCCATTATGACTGGGCCATCAAGAAGCTGAAAGCTCATAGAAAGAACTGCAAGCAGGCCGAATAGACGAGAGCGGACAGCGGAGGAGAAGCCATTCATGCAGGAGAGCAGATTGTTTAGGATTGTTTACTTTCTATTGAATAGGGGGCAGGTGACCGCGGCGGAATTGGCCAGGGAATTTGAGGTGTCGGTCAGAACCATCTACCGGGATATTGACGCTCTGAGCGGAGCCGGAATCCCGGTCTATGCAGAGACGGGAAGAAACGGCGGGATATCGCTGCTTGACAATTATGTTCTGGACAGAACGCTCCTGTCGGAGAAGGAGCGGCAGGACATTCTGGCGGCATTGCAGAGCCTGTCGGCAGCCGGAAACACCTGCGACAAAGCTACTTTGGACAAATTGTCCGCGCTTTTCCGGCTTCCCTCTGACAACTGGTATGAAGTGGATTTCTCCAGATGGGGCGAAGTCGCTCAAGACAATAATAAATTTGAGGATCTGAAGAAGGCGGTGGTTTGTCACCGATGTGTGCAGATCAGCTATGTGGGCGCGTACACGGCGGAGAGCAGCAGGAAAATCCATCCGCTGAAGCTACTGTACAAGTCAAGGGCCTGGTATGTAAAGGCTTATTGCGCGGAGAAGAAGGATTTCCGGCTTTTTAAACTGAACCGTATTATAAGATGGGAGCTTTTGGAGGAAGAGTTTATACCTGTTTCCTGGCCGGAACCTTCGGAGGAAGAGAAAACGCCGGAGCAGGACCAGACTCCCATCGTGCTTCGTTTTTCCAGGGAGGTTGCCTACCGCGTTTACGATGAATTTGATTTGAATCATATACAGGAGCAGGAAAACGGAGAGATGCTGGTGACGGCTTATATGCCGCAGGATGGGTGGCTGACCGGTTTCCTGCTCTCCTTTGGGGCGCAGGTCGAGGTGATCAGCCCGGTTTATTTGAGAGAGGTCTTAGCGGCCCAGGCCAGAGAGATTTATGAGAAGAACAGGGCGGACGCGTAACTTTATATAGGAGATAGCCATGCATTATGTGAAAGCAAAAGGGATACTTTCAGCCCAGAACGGGATGAACCTGTACCGGGGCTGTTCCCACGGATGCATTTACTGCGATTCCAGGAGCAGATGCTACCAGATGCATCACGATTTTGAGGACATAGAGATAAAAGAAAACGCCATAGAACTGCTGGGGGACGCTCTGCGGCGCAAGCGGAAAAAGTGCATGATCGGTACAGGGGCCATGACAGATCCCTATATTCCTCTGGAGATGGAACTGGGCAATATGCAGAAGGCTCTGGCTCTTATAGAACAGTATGGATTCGGCGTTACGGTGCAGACAAAATCGGATCGCATCCTGCGGGATATGGAGTTGCTGCAAAAAATCAACCGGCGGTCCAAATGCGTGGTGCAGATGACCCTGACCACCGCCGACGAGGAGTTATGTAAAAAGCTGGAGCCGAATGTATGTACCACAGGGGAGCGTTTTGCGGTGCTGAAAAAGATGCGGGATGCGGGAATACCCACGGTGGTATGGCTCTCCCCGATTTTGCCCTTTATCAATGACACAGAGGATAATATCAACGGTATTCTGGATATGTGTATAGAGGCGAGGGTCTATGGTGTGATCTGCTTTGGCATGGGGCTTACTCTGCGGGAGGGGAACAGGGAGTATTTTTACAGCCAGTTGGAGCGCCTGTTTCCCGGTCTGAAGGAGAAGTATATCCGGCGGTACGGGAACCAATATGAGGTGCCCAGCCCCCGCAGCAGGGAGCTTATGAGACTGTTCCATCAGAAGTGCGGCGGGAACGGCATCGTCCACGACAACGGGAAGATTTTTGAGTATCTGCATACATATGAGGACAAGCAGGCGGGAGAGCAGATGAGCCTGTGGGATGCAAAATAAGGGAGCGTCTGCTTGCAAAAAGCATCAAACGACCATGTAATCTCTTACCATATGGTAAATTTTCCTACAAAACAGCCGATATATTAGATACAGTGTAGTGGCGGGCACGGATGCCAGTCAGCGGAAAGCAGGGATGCAGTTATGTTTATGGTATCAGAAACAATCAAGAGCGCTGTGGAGAAGGCTCAGAAGCGGCAGCAGAAAAAAGAAAAGCCCACCGGGCAGCACTGACATTATTAATGATCGTAAATGGATTTACGATAAATTGCAACGGAGTGCAGGAGAATGAAATGCTTCTCCCTGAGTTTGTGTCGGCGCCGCATCCGCAAGCTTGGAGACCAAAGCGGCGCAGAAAAGAGGAAGTATGAGCAAAGTAAGTGGCTACGGCGCTTATCAGCAGGCCAGTTATATGAGCAGCGCCGTCCAGAAGAAAAGAGACGAGGCCAAGACGAACAAAACAGGCAGCGCCCAGAATGCTGGAAAAACCAAGAAGACCGGCGCCAATGAACTCAGTGACGCCGCCAAGGCATTGCTTAAGGATCTCCAGAAGCAGTACAAGGATATGGATTTTATTGTTGCTAAGTATGGGTCGTCAGAGGAGGCATCATCCTATCTGGCCAGAAGCACCAAGGAGTTCGGGGTCCTTCTTGATCCGGACGAACTGGAGGAGATGGCCAATGATTCTGAAGTGCGCAAGCAGTACACCGATCAACTGGATGAGGCTGTGGAACAGCTGAAGGATATGAAGGATAAGGTTCAGTTGGAGGAAGGGGATGTGCTGCATCTGGGTGTGGCCATTGATCCGTATGGGGTGAAGGAATTTTTCGCCGACATTGAGAAGGCCAACAGCAATCTTCATTCAAAGCAGACGACTAATAGGATAAAGGCCCAGAAGGAGTTCGAGACCCGGCTTGCCAAGAAAGCCGAGAAGAAGAAAGCCGACCAGAAAGCGGCGGCCAAAAAGACGGCGGAGACCAAGGCGGAACAAAGAGCAGAGGAGAAGAAAGAGGCCGAGCGTTTGGCAGCTGAAAAGCTGACCTCCGGGGACGGTACGGTTGACACCGTGCAGAGGGTGCATGTCACTGGTTCCACTGTGGAGGAGTTATTGCAGAATATCCAGAACGTGGACTGGTCCAGAGTGCCCGTTCGGGAGCAGGCTGTCCATGGCGGCAGATTCGATTATACAGTATAGTGAGCATAGCCGGAGCATTGCCTGAACATGGCTCCGTATTTATACTGCCTAACAGTTAAAATTTCCGAGTAACCTGACTACACAACGCCAGCCATATACGTTTAACCTATGCAGTACGGTAAATTCTGGCGTTATGTAGTATAACTTCCCTGAATAAAAAGTACGCAAAAGCGCACAGCATTAAGGTTTAGCACATAGATAGCATCTCTGCTTGCATTAGCGGAGGTGCTATTATATAATATACCTAAATATTCGACAAATCTGTGTGGAGGATTGTCTGCTGCGAGAGTCCGCTGAAGCGGACAGATAGGAGTATTTATGAAGAGAAGGGGAAAAGGGGTGACGGTGCTGTTAGTGTCGGCTATGGTGCTTATGACAGCATGTGCCGCGCCCGGCCAGCCGACCGGAGGCGGCGAGGGCAATTTGTCCAGCCAAAGCGAGGATACGCCGGTAAACATAAGTGAAGAGCAGGATATAGAAGCCATGGAGTCCCTGGAAGTGAGGGATACCTTCGCGGTCTGCCCCAGGCCGTCCCTGGCCGGGAATGTGGAAACCGGGGACGAAAACAGTGTGGCGCCATGTGTGGAGCTCTATACCGTCATGCCGGACTTGAGCAATGTGGATAATCTGTGGCAGTTCTATCTGGAGGATGGGATGGCGGAGAAGCTGGCACAAAATGGCTTTGTGGTAAGCGGGAGCGCAGGCGGCGAGTTTTTTGAGATATACGAGCAAAATCGCTACACGCTTATGCCGAGCTTTGTGACAGTGGACTCCCTAATGCACACCTATCATCTGTATTTCAGCCATCTGCTCAAAAACGTTGAGAAAGAATATCTGATGGACAGTCTCTCACAACTCAGCAGCCGGATGCTGGAGAGCAGCGCCGATCAGTATTGGCAATTAATGGACACGGAGTGGGAAAATGCGGCAAGGCGCAACCTGGCTTTTTTTACGGTGGGGACCAGGCTGCTGGATGACGATGCGGTGATAGAGAAGGAAGTGGAGGAGATTGTCCGTTATGAACTTGAAAATATCTCCCATGCCGATGGCATCTATACCTCCCAGATCACCGGCGGATATGAAGATTATACACAATATGTGCCAAGGGGCTATTATGAGGGCGACAGGAAGCTGGAACAGTATTTCCAGGCGATGATGTGGTATGGCAGGATTCACTTTTCCCAGGAGAGCGAGGATCTGGACAGAAGCGCCCTCCTGATATCCATGGCGCTTGCCGGGGACACGGAAAGCTATAGCCTGTGGGAGGGCATCTACGCTGTGACTTCCTTTTTTGCGGGGGCCAGTGATGATCTGGGCGTGTGCGAGTATATGCCGGTGATCTGCCAGGTATATGGTGAGCATGCCGCGCTGGAGGACCTGGTGGAGAACCAGGAGGCATTTGAACGTTTTCGTCAGGTGACGGCTTCCCTCCCCGTGCCTCAGATCAATTCGATTCCCGTCAGGGACGGCGAGGAGAACGTGATACCGGGCTTTCGATTCCTGGGACAGCGCTTTACCATTGACGCCGCCATCATGCAGAAGCTGGTCTATCAAAACGTAGGTGCAAACAGCGTAGGAGACAGGAGGATGCTCCCGGATGTGCTGGACGTGCCGGCGGCGCTGGGAAGTGAGACTGCGCTGGACATCCTGACGGAGAATGGCGTTCTGGGTTATGAAGGGTACGCGGAAAATATGGATTGGCTCAGGGAGGGCCTGGGGCGGGAAGATACCACGCTGTGGACGTCGAGTCTGTATGCGAACTGGCTGAATACCCTTCGTCCGCTGCTG
The DNA here is from genome assembly GCA_910585015.1 of uncultured Acetatifactor sp. Taxonomy (GTDB): domain Bacteria; phylum Bacillota; class Clostridia; order Lachnospirales; family Lachnospiraceae; genus Acetatifactor. The sequence goes on along the minus strand of CAJUCT010000019.1, from coordinate 33,526 downwards.
GATGATAAGGGGGAGGGATATCCCACGTTCATGCAGAGCGAAGAGTGGCGCAAGAAGGATTTGGAATGCTTTGCAGGCAGTTTTACAGAACTGAAGCATGATACGATTCTTTACTCCAAACAGGTGATTGCTGAGATGGGCGGGGACTATGGCGAACCGGATTACAGGGGCTATGTGGAACCCGAGCCGGTGATTTACGCCAGATTCGCCAGACTGACCGACATGACGGCCCAGGGCCTGGAGAAATACGGGATGCTGGGGGAGGATGATCAGGAAAATCTATCACGCCTGTCCCAGATAGCAGAGCAGCTGCGGGTGATCTCCCAAAAAGAACTGCAGGAGGAAAACCTGACCGATGAGGAGTATGAGTTCATTGAATGCTATGGCGGATATATAGAACATTTCTGGTATGACGCCATCAAGGGGGAAGAAGGGACCGAGGGAATATCCGGCAAAGAATTTCCGGCGGCTGTGGTGGTGGATATCGCCACCGACCCCAATGGGGTGGTGCTGGAGGCGGCCACGGGTAACCCGTCCGTGATTTATGTAGTGGTCAAGGTAGACGGCAAGCTGAAAATTGCGAAGGGGAGTGTATATGACTTCTACCAGTTTGCATGGCCCACGGAAGATCGCCTGACGGATTCCAAGTGGCGGCAGATGATGGGGCTGCAGGCGGACGAGGAAGGCAACTATAACTATGAGAAGGTCATCCCAAAGCCGGAGTGGACCGAAAGCTACCGATTCAGGTATGAGTGGGAATAAGCTTGGAGCGCAGGCAAGGCCCGCGCTATGCAGGAGCAAGGAATGAAAAAATTTATTATCGGGATAATGGCGGTGGCAGTTGCCAGCGCCATTATCTGTCTTGTGGGAAGAAACCTGGCGTTCCTGCCCCGTTGGGTGGAATGGGAAAGCGGAACTTATTACAGCCGCTGCGGGGAATATGAAATATCTCTGGATAAAAAGACGGTAAGGGTTCTGTGGGATGATGCCGTCATATGGACTTCTCCGGAGGGAGTGAAAGTCCAGGAGGCGTTATCCTGGGATATCGATAAGGATTCCGAGGACGAACTGATATTGCTCTGTTGGAAAAAAGGGCGGTACGGCCGTCACAAACCCTTCTGGGTGGAGGAGGACGAAAAAGAATGGTCCCAGCATATTTTTGTCTATGAGTATGGGGAGGGGGAAGTCCGGCCCAAGTGGATGTCCTCCTACATCGGGCTGGATGTGGCGTATATATGACCGCGGGCAGCGGAGAGGATAGGACGCCGGGGCAGTCAGAACAGACCAATCACCTGTGGCTGACCGACCCGGAGGGCAAGATCAGCTGCTGGACCTGGGACTTCTGGGGATTCACCCGGGAAGAGACAGAGGTTTCCTTTGTGGTTTTTGGGGACAACCTGATCCATGAGCCGATCTACAGATATGGTCTGAACCAGGAGGGGTCCTTTGCTTTTTTGTATGACAATTTTCGGGATGTGATTGCCCGAAGTGATGTGGCTGTGATCAATCAGGAAACGCCCTTTACCGACAATCCCGCCCTGTATGGCGGCTATCCGAGATTCGGGACTCCCGTCCAGGTAGGGCAGGCGCTGGCAGACGCCGGATTTGATGTGGTGACATGCGCCACCAATCATGTCCTTGACAGAGGGGCGGCGGGTATAGATTATACTAAGGCATTTTTGGAGGAGCAGGGTGTAATCTGCCTCGGGATACAGGCAAAAGAGGAGAAAGGGGATACTCCCTATACGGTCATAAAAAGGAACGGCATCCGCATGGCGATGCTGAACTATACCTACGGCACAAACGGAATACAGGCGCCTCCGGAGTATCCACATATGGTTCGCTTGCTTGAGGATGAGGAGAAGGTCCGGGAGGATATAGAAAAAGCCAGGGAGGAGGCGGATTTTGTGATTGTATTCGCCCACTGGGGAACGGAATATGCGGAGCAGACGGATGCGTACCAGCAAAAGTGGGCACAACTGTTTTTGGAAAGCGGGGTGGACGTGGTGGTGGGCACCCATCCCCATGTGCTCCAGCCCTGTGAGGTACTCAGGGATGAACAGGGGCATGAGATGCTGGTCTACTACTCCATCGGAAATTTCATCAGCGCCCAGAGGGAGGAGACCTGCGTGAAGGGAGGCATGGCAGAGTTCACCATCTCCCTCACGGACAGGGGCTATCGAATTACGGAATACGGACTGCAGCCCCTGGTCATCACCCGGCGGGAGGGCGGCAGGTATACGGTGGATTTTGAATAGGTCGGTGGGGGGCTGTCAATGGATGCTGAATAGGCAGGCAAGGTTTCCTGCTGGTTGATTTTGTATCTTGAAGTATAGGGACGCTCCATTGTGTAAATGCTTTTTTCATCCTATAATATATACAGACGATTACTAAAAAATCATTACATTCGTCCCTATAAGAGAGGACGGGAAGGAACAAAATGGATATCATTAATCTGGCGGACAATATAGCCCGTCTGCGGCGGAGACGACAGATTACCCAGGAGGAACTGGCGGATTATCTGGGTGTGACCAAGGCGGCGGTTTCCAAGTGGGAAAACAGGCAGACCATGCCGGATATTCTGCTGCTGCCTCGGCTGGCCGGTCTGTTTGAAGTGACCATAGACGAACTGGTGGGCTATGAGGCATGGCTGTCGTGGGAACAGATCCGATGTCTATACAGGGAGTTATGTGAGGATTTTGCCAGTCAGCCCTTTTTGGAGGTAATGGAGAGAGTGCGTTCTTTGGTGCGCCGTTATTATTCCTGCTATCCGTTTTTGGTACAGGTCTGTATGCTGTATTTAAACCACTTTATGCTGGCGCAGGACGGGGAAGAAAGAGAGAGGATGTTGAGAGAGGCGGATGTGCTGTGTGACCGGGTTCTGCAAAACTGCAAGGATGTGGGAGTATGCACAGAGGCGGTGTCTTTGAAAGCCATACTGAGTTTGCGGCAGGGCCGTGCCCGGGAAACCATTGAGACTCTGGAACCCATTCTGCAGAGCAGGTATATCCAGGGACAAAGCGGGGCAGTGCTGGCGCAGGCATACTGTATGACGGGTGAGCCTGAAAAGGCAAAGATTCATGTTCAGATCCAGCAATATATGGATTTGCTGGATCTGGTGGGGGATGCCGTTTCGCTGTTGGCCCTGTATGAGACGGAACCCGAAAGAACCCGGGAGATCATGGACCGTGCGCAGAAGGTGATACAGGCATTTGGGCTGGAGGAACTGCATCCCAATCTTGCGGCGCAGTACTATTATCAGGCAGCTTTGGCACAGGTTTTGGCTGATGAGAAAGAAGGGGCGCTGGATATGTTGAGGGGCTTTGAGCGATGTGTAGGCATACTCCTGGATCAGGGGGAAATCCTGCTCCACGGGGACAGATATTTTGATCGGATAGAGGAGTGGATCGGGCAGCTGCCGCTGGGCAGTATGGCGCCGCGGGACAGGGCTTTTATCAGGCAAAATGTGCTGGAAGCGCTGAAGCACCCGGCCTTCGAGACGCTGAAAGAAATGAGGGCATTTCAGGAGCTGTATCGCCGCCTGTCAGGCGGTTGATATTCTCGGATACCGATTGACGTAATCATGCAGGCGCAGCCGGAGTTTGGCAGGGTCAAACTCTCCTGGCGCGGGAAAGGGGTAATATGCTGACAATAGAACATTTGACAAAGCACTATAAGGGAAGTGACAAGGGGATCACGGATCTGAGCCTGCACATCAGGCCGGGGGACATCTTCGCCTTTATCGGGCACAATGGGGCGGGCAAGACCACCACGCTGAAATGTGTCGCCGGAATCCAGGATTTTGACGCCGGGACCATTCGGGTTGGCGGCCGGGATATTTTAGAGGATTCCATAGAATGTAAGCGAATGCTTGCCTATATTCCGGACAACCCGGATATATACGAATATTTGACAGGCATCCAGTATCTGAATTTTATTGCCGACATATTTCAGGTTTCGGCAGACCTGCGCAAAGAGCGCATTGGAAAATATGGAGATGCCTTTGAGATTACTTCGTCCCTGGGGGATCTGGTCTCCACTTATTCCCACGGTATGAAGCAGAAACTGGCGATTATTTCCGCGTTGGTACATGGTCCCAGTCTGTTGATTCTGGACGAGCCATTTGTGGGACTGGATCCCAAAGCCTCCGTGATTCTGAAGGATATCATGCACAGATTCTGCGGGGATGGGGGCGCCATCTTTTTTTCCACTCATGTGCTGGATGTGGCGGAGCGGTTGTGCAACAGGGTGGCGATTATCAAGGATGGGAGATTGGTTACTTCCGGCGATATGGAGAAAGTACTGGCGGAGGGAGAGTCCCTGGAGTCTATTTTCATGGAAGTGACAGGACAGCGGGACTGTATATCCCAGGAAATTCTGTGACATCCGGCATAGGGAGGGTATGACGATGGGTGTGTTGACGCAGATAAAGATTCTGGCAAAGCTGGAGTTATGCAACATTTTTGGTCTCAATGTGCTGCGGTTTTCCCGGGACGGGAAAGTGAAGAGAAGGGCCGGGGCCATGCTGGCGCTGGTGGCAGTGTTGTCTGTCCTGCTTGTATTCTACATGGGAGGCCTTTCCTACGGTCTGGTCCGGCTGGGATTGGAGGCGGTGATCCCGGTTTATCTCATTGCCGTGGCCAGCCTGATTATTTTTTTCTTTGGCCTGCTCAAAGCGGGGAGCGTAATCTATAGAAGGGACGGGTATGAGAGCCTCTGTTCCCTGCCGCTGTCTCAGACCGCAGTGATCTGGGGCCGCTTTGTCCGCATGTATGTGGAGAATCTGTTGTTCACGCTGGCGGCGCTGCTGCCGGGGCTTGGCGTATACGCCTGGGCTGTCCGGCCCGGATTGCACTTTTATTTTGCGGCGCTTACGGCAATAGGGGCTGTGCCCTTTCTGCCCATGGCGGGGGCTGCCCTGGTGGGGGCTTTGGTCACAGGACTCTCTTCCCGAATGCGGCATAAAAGTCTGGCGGTATCCGGTCTGTCCGTGGCTGCCACGCTGGCAATTTTGTATGGCGTTTCACGGCTTTCCGCCATGGATGAGAGTGTGGGACCGGAAATGTTCAGGGAATTGTCGGATACCCTATTGGGAGTGTTGGGAAAAATATATCCTCCGGCGGTCTGGCTGGGCATGGCGCTGGTCAGGGGAGACTGGGCGCGGAGCCTGGGGTGCGCCATGCTCTCCCTGGCAGTCTTTGCCCTGGTGGCGGCAGGCATCTCCTACAGTTTTCACAAGATCATCCGAAGTCTTTACGGCAGCCTGGCCCGGCATGATTATGAGATGGGCGATATGAAGGAGGGCTCCGTGCTGGGGGCCCTGTGCAGCCGGGAGTTTAAACGGTATTTTTCCTCATCCGTGTATGTGACCAACACGATCATAGGGCCGGTCATGGGCTGTATTATATCCGGGGCGCTGCTTTTTGTGGATCTGGATTCTGTCATAGGGAAGCTGCCTTTGCCGGTGAATGTGTGTTCTCTGGTTCCCTTTCTGCTGGCAGGGGTAATGTGCATGATGCCCACTGTTTGCGCCTCCGTCTCCATGGAGGGGAAAAACTGGTGGATTGTGAAGAGCCTGCCGCTTTCGGCCAAGTCCATCCTGGATGCCAAGCTTTTGATGAATCTGATTTTGATTATGCCGTTTTACCTTCTGGCGGAGGTGCTTCTGCTTCTGGCGCTAAGGCCCGGCGGCATGGAACGGGTATGGCTTTTGTTGGTCCCGGCGGTTTTAATACTCTTTACCTGCGTTTATGGTCTGGCCGTTAATCTGCGCTTTCCCGTTATGGATTGGGAGAGCGAGGTAAGCGTGGTCAAGCAGAGCGTCTCGGCCCTGCTGGGAGGGATGGGTGGTTTTCTGCTGAGCTTTCTGTGTGCGGCGGCATTGTTTATAGTGCCGGAGGGATATAGGGATATTTTCAGGGCGGCATTCTGTGGTGTGCTGTTGTTGATCACGGCCCTCTTATATCGCAGAAACTGCGTTAAAACGAATTTGCGGAACATTTCCTAACAGGACATACTGATGTCGTGTTTCCTCTGTTATACTACATAACGCCAGAATTTACCGTATTGCATTGGTTAAACGTATATGGCTGGCGTTATGTAGTCAGTTTACTCGCCAATTTTAACTGTTAAGCAGTATAAAATAGGATTAGAAATCATGACGAGGAGGAGAAGAAACATGATAGACACCAGATGCGGACTCAGATGTGAAGGCTGTTCCTACAGGGAGACATGCAGCTGCGGGGGCTGTATTGCCACCAACGGCCGCCCCTTCCACGGGAAATGTCCCGTGGCGGCATGCTGTCAGGAAAAGGGATATGAACACTGTGGGGAATGTCCGGAGATTCCCTGCCGGATGCTCTCCGATTATTCCAGTGATCCCGAGCACGGCGACAATCCGCCGGGGGCCAGGATCCGGCAGTGCAAAAAATGGGCGGAAAAATAACGCTCTTTCGGAATTATATACCTGCTATGCTCATGTTACTGCATTAATACGTATTTGGATGTGCATCATCCGAACTTTATGGAAAGGAGGACGAACATGCAGATTGTTCCTACACTCAGTTTTGGAGGGAATTGCCGGGAAGCGATTCATATGTATGAAAAGGCATTTAATGGAAAGAACAGTTGTCTGATCACATATGGGGAAGCCAATGACCCTGCATATAATCCGCTGCTTAGAGAGAATCAAAAAGAGTATATATATCATTCTGAACTAATATTGGATAATCAAAGAATCATTATGAGCGACCATGTGGATATTGAATTTCAGACATGCTACGCAAACTTCCTCACTATTATGTATGATACCAAAGAAGAGGTACAAAAGGCATATGAAATCATGAAGGAGGGAAGTACAACAATATATCAAATAGAAGCTACACCTTACAGTTCCTGTCGGGTAGTTTTTGTTGATAAATTTGGAATCCGTTGGGGAATTATGACGGAGCAGACAGAGCGGTGAAGCAGCAAAAACACTTCTCAAAAAGAGTACAACAATACGCAACCAATGGTTGAGAAAAACACGAAGGCTGGGTGCTTGCATCCGGCCTTTTTTCCGTTTATCATAAAGACATACCGGTAAAGTGAGACGCGCGTATCTGCGTAACCTGAAAACGGCATATCCCCAAAAGTACACAGAATAATGTCGGGACGTCGGAGCGGCCGGATGTTGATCTCGGGAAAGTGTACTGGCAGGGAAGATGCGGTACTTAGATAGGAGGAGCATATGAATACCATAGGACAGACAATCAAACAATTGCGCAGGGCCAGGGGCGTGACACAGGAGGAACTGGCGGGGGCGCTGAACGTGACCTACCAGGCGGTATCCAAGTGGGAGAACGAGATGGCCCAGCCGGATATTATGATGATGCCGGCGCTGGCGGCATATTTCGGAGTGACAATCGATGAGCTTTTCGGCTACAAGCTGGATGTGATGACCAACAAGGAGCGGTTGATCCGCTATATGGATAAAAACCGGATTCTGGTCAAGGGGGATGTGCTCCTGAAGCACGGAGGGGAGACCAGTTACTTTATCAATACGGAGAACTTCTCCACCAACGCCCAGCTGGCCCGGATAGGGGAGGTTTTCGCCGACTGTATCCGGGAGAATCATATGGAGTTTGACGCACTGGTGGGGCTGGCCTATCATGGTATCGCCTTTGCGGTGGCGGCGGCTACGGCTTTGTACACCAAGTACGGCAAAACATGCAGCTACTGCTATGACAGGCGGGTGGCGGACAGCCGGGGACGGATGCTCTGCGGCCACACCCTGCGGGACGGAGAGCGGGTGGTAATCGTGGACGATGTGATGACCTCCGGCGCGTCCGTTGAGGAGAGGGTGGAGCAGCTTCGACGCCAGGCGGATATACGGGTGGCAGCGGTGATTGTCATTATCAACCGCCGCAGCCAGATGCCTGCAGGCACCCCCTCCGGCGAGGAGCGGATGCTGGAAAAATACGGCGCTAGGGTATATTCCCTGATCACGGACGAGGACATTGAGGCCGCAATGCGGGAGCGGATCGTGTAGGATATAAGCAGCCCCCATTCTCAAAACGGGAATGGGGGCTGTTTAAGCGCCTTTTTTCGGCGGCTGTCACGATGGAGCAGAAATCAAGCAGAAATTAATGAGTGGTGAGACTTGATTATTGAGCGGGCAGGGATTATAATGTGCATGTGAGGAAAATATAGCGTCTGTATTAGGCAGATGTGAGAAATATTAGCAGGAAGGATATTATGGCGGATAAAATAATAGTGGGCTGCCTGCGGGAGGATCTGGCTGTATGCCCGAACTGCGGCAGCAGGAACATTGTGGGCAGGGACAGGGAATACTGCCATTGCGGCCAGTGCGGGCAGGCATTGGAGATCCATGTGGTCAGCAAGGTGGCCATCGGCGAGAAGGATGCCGAAAAGCAGAATGAATTTGAGCAGATGTCTCTTTTTTAGAGCATGGTTTGATAAGAATGATTACATTACAAAACGCAGTATTGCGGACGCAGTGCGCGGGAAGAGGCGGCGACATGGCGACAACAGGCAAAAGTATTGCAATACCAGCCATCTTGAAGGTTGGAAAGGGAGCGCTGGATAATATCGGCAGCTATCTGAAGGAAGAAAATTTTAAAAATGCGGTGATCTATTTTGGCAACGGATTGATCGATTTGTTCGGCATGAAGGTCATGGACTCCCTGAAGGAGGCAGGCATCGAGGTGCTGGAATACCGGGAGATTGACACCGTGTGTATTGACGATATTGTGGAGATGGCGTTCACTCTGCCGAACAAGGTGCAGACGATTATCGCTATCGGCGGGGGCAAGGTGATCGATGCGGGAAAATATGCGGCATTTTTGCGCAATCTCCCCTTCATCAGCGTACCCACCTCCAGTTCCAGCGACGGCTTTTCCAGCGCCAGCGCCTCCCTGATCGTAGAGGGCAGGCGCACTTCTGTGCCCGCCAGACTGGCCCATGGCATTATAGTGGACACGGAAGTGATTCGGACGGCGCCGGAGCGCTTCATCTATTCGGGAATCGGCGATATGGTATCCAAGATCACCGCACTGTACGACTGGCTGTTTGAAGCCCAGGCGGGTTATACCCAGATCAATGATTTTGCGGTTATGATAGCCAAAAAGGCGGTGAATAGTTTTGTGCGGACGCCTTTTGAGAGCATTCAGGAAGAGTTGTTTTTAAAAGAATTGCTTGATTCCCTGGCCATGAGCGGCATCGCCAACGAGATAGCGGGCAGCAGCGCGCCCACCAGCGGCAGTGAGCATTTGATTTCCCACGCGCTGGATAAGCTGCTGGAACAGCCACAGCTCCATGGCGTTCAGGTGGGCATAGCCACCTATCTGATGGCCAGGGTCCAGGATCACCGCCATGTGCGGGTCAACAGGATATTTACTGACACTGGTTTTTGGAAATATGTGGAGACTTTGGGTATGAAAAAAGAAGATTTCTCCCAAGCTATTGATATGGCGCCTTCCATCAAGCCCCACAGGCACACTTACCTGCATGAGGAGCCCTACAGGGAGACGGCCAAGCGCCTGTTGGAGGAAGATGAAATATTAAGCAGGATTTTGGTGTAATCCGCAAAGCATAAGACAGTAAATGTCCGAATAGAACTTATTTTCCGGGAATGGCACTGGCAGGGCGCTTACGGAACAAAAAATAGGAGGTGGCGGTTCTGAAACTGGTCAAAAAATTATTTTATGTATTTTGTATATTGGTGATTCTTCTCTGTGCCTTGGTGGTGTGGGCGGCATTTTCTCCCACGGCCACAGAGCGTCTGGCGAGTATTTTGTATGGGGAGAACCGGGATAATGGGATAGTGGATGTGGTTGACAGGACGGATCCGCAGCAGCCGGGGAGCGACGGAGATAACCAGCCGGGCATTCTGCCCCCCCAGGAGAGCCCGGAGCCCACTACAGAGCCGACCCAGGAGAGTCCGGAGCCCACTATAGCGCCGCCCCAGATGGACGGTCCCCTGATCTGGGAGCCCAAGGCTACCCCGCAGCCCTCTCAGACCCCGTCATCGAATCCCGTTCCGGATTTTGATCCCAATGGAATGGTGATCAATATTTATGTGTCGAAGAACGGCAATGCGGCGGACGCGGCGTCCAATTATGTGATTCCCTCCAGCGATTCAGTGGAGGCACCCAAGGATCTGGCAGACAAGACCGGATATACTCCGGTGACGGATGATACTACGGAACTGGGTAAAGAAGAGGCTGATAAGCTGCAGACAGAACTGACGCTGGGAGAGACCGGCACGGCGCTGTACTTTGACCCTCTCTTCTATCCTTACTACTATTTGCTGGACGAGACAGGGCAGGCTATTTACCGGCAGATTTATGCCAATGCCAATGCCCTGAACGCAACCTTTATGCCCTGCCAGGACATCACGGTAAATGCTCTGAAAACCGTGTTCGAGGCGGTGTACAATGATCATCCCGAACTGTTCTGGCTGGAGACAGGTTACAGCTGTAAGTACAGCCGCAGCGGAAAATGCATAGAGATTACATTAAAATTCAGTGTCACGCAGGAAGAGATGGAAGATTTCAGAACCACCTTTGAGACTCAGGTGAACAGGATATTGTATCAGGCATGGAGCCTTCCCGATGATTATGAGGTGGAGAAGTACATCCACGACAGGCTGTTGGAGTTGGTGGAATACCAGAGCGGTGCGCCCATGAGCCAGAGCGCTTACAGCGCCTTGGTAAACGGCAAGACTGTCTGTGCAGGCTATGCCAGGGCGTTCCAGTACCTGATGCATCAGTTGGGAATTCCCTGCTATTACTGTACGGGATATTCCGGGGAGAACCATGCGTGGAACATCATCTATCTCTACGGGGAATATTACAATGTAGATCTGACATGGGACGACACACAGCCTCCCACATACCGCTATTTTAACAAGACGGATAAGGATTTCGAGACTACCCATGTGCGCAGAAGCCTGGCGCAGAAGCTGCCGGCATGTGAGGGCACCAGCTATCGGAATCTGGAGCCGGAACCGGCGGGCGCGTCGCCCTCGCCGTCCCCTTCGCCCAAGGCGACCCCGACGCCTACCAGCGACCCGAATTCTATACCTGTGTCGGATGAACTGGAGGCATATTACAAAGACTGCGGCCAGCAGATTATCAACTATGGACTGGGCAGTTTCAGTTTTGTCAAGGAGATTGATGCCGAATTGTGGGATGAATTATGGACCGCATACAATAACGGCAATATATCAGACAGTTTTCTGATCAGGGCCATGAACCGTCTGGGAGGGAATTCCTGTAACGTGCAGATCCTCTGCCAGAGAAATTCAAACGGCCAGTACCGTCTGACCCATACAGTCAACATGCAGTAAAGACTGACTCAATTTCAGAACTTTCGAAAAGCATTCCGTGAGAGAATCATGGGATGCTTTTTTTGGCGCTTTTTGACTACTGTACCAAGGGCAGGGGAGGGGATTTTTTTCCGGAAAATAAACAGGCATATCTCACTTGTCCCATCATATATTGAGATAGGGAGGAACAGAAAATGAACACAAGTCTGACAGATATTTTTCCTGCGGCATACAGGATATATTTTAAAACGGCTGAAGGAAGGGCACGGCAGGTCAGCGAGATCAGACTGCGGACCTCTCGCCCGGCCATTTTGATGGAGGGCAGCAGGGAGGTTTTCCTGAGGGAGGACGGGGCTTATACGGAGCATATGGATCAGGCTTGGCGCCCGGACAGGCAGGCCCTCTCGGAGATTGTCAGCCATCTGTGCCAGTATTCTCTGTATGCCTATGAGGACGAACTGCGGCAGGGCTATATCACCATTGAGGGCGGCCACAGAGTGGGTATTGTGGGACAGGCGGTGCAGGAAAGTCCAGGCAGCATCCGTACCATTAAGCATATCTCAGCCATCAATATCAGGATTGCCCATCAGATTCTGGGAGCGGCCACACCGGTACTGCCCTACATCTATAGAAGGGGGAGTATGCGCAACACGCTGATTGTATCTCCGCCGGGGTGCGGCAAGACCACCATGCTGCGGGATCTGGTGAGGCAGATTTCCGGCGGCAGCGCTTATGGGCCCGCCCGGACGGTGGGCGTGGTGGACGAGCGATCGGAGATCGCAGGCTGCTATATGGGACAGCCTCAGAATGACTTGGGTCCCCGCAGTGATGTGCTGGATGCCTGCCCCAAAGCCCTGGGAATGATGATGCTGCTGCGCAGCATGTCTCCGGCAGTGCTGGCGGTGGATGAACTGGGCAGCGGAGAGGAGATCCGCGCGGTGCGCATGGCGGCATCCTGCGGCGTCAGTCTGGTGGCTACCATACACGGCATGGACATGCAGGACGTACAGGGCAAACCGGGCATGGGGGCGCTGCTGTCGGAGGGGATCTTCAGCTGCCTGTTGGTGCTGCGGCGGGACAGGCAGGGACGCTGCAGGGTAGGCCAGGTGCTGCACCGCAGGCAGATAGATGGCACATGGGAGGAGGTGGCAGGGGATGGTCCGGCTGGTGGGATTTAGCATGATTGGCCTAAGCTGCAGCGGGCTGGGGCTGTGGTATGCCTGGAACTTGCGGCAGCGCCTGTATCACCTGCATGCCATGAATCGGATCATCGAACTGCTGGTTAGTCTCTTACAGTACGGGAAAAGTACTCTGCCGGAATGCTGCTGCCAGTTGGCAGGTCAGGTGGAGGAACCCTACAGGCAGGCGTTTACCCGAGTATACCGGGAGATGGCAGAGGGCCGGGGGCACAGCTTTACAGAGGTGTATGAGAGGGTCATGGGGGAGGCGCTGCGGGAACTGCCGCTGAAAGAACAGGACAGGCAGCTTTTTCTGCAATGTGTATTGGAGCAGGGCAGCGGTGACGGCCAGGCGAGGGTACGGCTGATCCGGCGGCAGCAGGAACTTCTCAGGGAGCGCATTGCCAGATTGGAGACGGAGAGCCGGGAAAAGGGCCGCATGGCCGTGGGGCTGGGAACGCTGGGGGGCCTCCTTCTGATTATCATACTTTTGTAAAATGGGATGAGAGAATATTTGAAGAGAAGCATCGCAAGCCGGGCTTGTGATATGCGGGAAAGAGGAAAGGCATGGGTGTGAGTCTGATATTTAAAATTGCGGCAGTGGGAATATTGGTTACCATATTGAGCCAGGTGCTCAAACATAGCGGCCGGGAGGAACATGCTTTTCTAATTAGTCTGGCGGGACTGATCCTGGTGCTGACCTGGATCGTGCCCTATATTTATGACTTGTTTACCACTATACAGGCTTTGTTTGATTTGACATAACGGGGGAGAGGTCATGTCCGAACTTATCAAAATAGGCATATTGGTAATCCTGGGGGTCATGGTGGCGCTGCAGTTTCGGGCCGCCAGGCCGGAGTATGGGATTTATATGGGGCTGGTAATGAGTATAATGATATTTGCGTATGCGGTGCGGCAGTTTTCTGCCGTCCTGGGACAGTTTACGCTGATACGGCAGTTTTTGGGCAGCAGCCAGAGTTATTTGTCCATACTTCTCAAAATAACAGGGGTGACATATGTCTGTGAATTCAGCGCAGGGATATGCAAGGACGCGGGATATGGGGCGGTGGCGGAGCAGATTGAGATTCTTGGGAAGCTGTCAGTGATGTTTGCGGGACTGCCCATTTTGTTGGCGGTGATGGAGCAGATCCAGACCTTTATGCGTTAGCATGCGTGTAGCGCGGGAATACCCAAAACATTAAGGCAGGGGGAGAGTCATGGAGGGATTATCGATTGATATGATCTGGGAGGAATACGGGCTGGATCAGCTGCAGCAGGGACTGGCCAATCTGTTTCCGGGAAATGAATTTTCCCTGCGCCAGGTGCTGGCCCAGATTATGCAGGGGGACGTGCTGGGGGCGCTCCGGGATATATTGAACGCCATGCTGGGGGACATAGGGGGCCAGCTTGCGGGTATGCGCAATGTGCTGCTTTGGCTGGTGATGCTGGGGATGGTTTCGGCGCTGATGAGTCATTTTACGGAGATTTTTGACAAGCACCAGGTAGCGGATATCAGCTTTTATTTTATGTACCTGCTGTTGACCGCCGTGCTGCTGGCCAGTTTTGGGCAGACGGCTCAGGTGGCGGCTACGGCCATGGAAAATATTCTGCTGTTTATCCGTCTGCTGGTGCCTACTTACCTGATGGCGGTGGGGGTGGCCAGCGGCACCACCACCGCAGGGGCCAGTTACCAGCTGGTGCTGCTGTTGATCTACGGGGTGGAGCAGCTGCTGATGGGAGGGCTGCTGCCCTTCATATACAGCTACGTGCTGCTGGCGGTGGTAAACGGCATATGGATCGAGGAGAAGCTGTCCCTGCTGATGGAACTGCTGGAGAAGGGGATCAAGGCGGCGCTGAAGGCAATAATCGGCGTGGTGACCGGCATCAGCGTATTCCAGTCGGTGATAACGCCGGTTATCGACACAGTGAAAACCTCCACACTGCAGAAGATCGTGTCTGCGATCCCGGGTATTGGCGGCGCTGCGGACAGTCTGGCCTCCGTGGTGATCGGGTCGGCGGTGGTGATCAAGAACAGCATCGGCGTGGTACTGCTGATCCTGCTGGTGAGTATGTGCCTGGCTCCGCTTTTGCAGATACTGCTGACGGCCTGCTGTCTGAAACTGGCGGCTGCAGTCATGGGTATCATCAGCGACAAGCGGATTACGGCGTGTACCAACAAGGTGGGGGAGGGCAGTATGCTGCTGCTGAAAATCACAGGCACGGCGCTGCTGCTGTTCCTGATCAGCATATCCATGGTGGCAGTCTCCACCAACCATGGGTTGTAGCGACAACGCGCTGATGAATATCAGGACGCCTGAAGCGGCCGGACATTCATCACCGGGAAAGAGCGTTGGGAGGGGACATGCGGAACTTAGGGTCTGAGGACCGTCCAACAGCATGTCCCCGGACAACGCGCTGATGGATGTCAGGACGCCTGAAGCGGCCGGACATTCATCACCGGGAAAGAGCGTTGGGAGGGG
>CAJUCT010000019.1:0-18439 GCA_910585015.1 uncultured Acetatifactor sp. | reverse complement strand
ACATGCGGAACTTAAATAGGAGAATGTGTATGTGGGAAGGATTGCTTAACGGTATACGTCAGATGGGCGTGTTCATGATCTGTGCCCAGGCGCTGATATATTTTAAGCCTAAGGGTTCTTATGAAAAGTATCTAAAGCTCCTGGTCAGCGCCATGATCCTGGTGCAGCTTTTGAGTCCCGTGGCGGCTCTGCTGTCGGGAAAAGAAGGGCAGAGCCTGGAAGAGAGGATTGGGTATTACAGCAATTCCTTTGAGCAGGGATTGGGGGAGGCGGCGCTTTTGGAATACCAGATGGAGCAAATCCGCCAGCAGCTGCTGACAACACAGATCAGGGCGCAGATGGAGGCATGGGACTGGCAGCCTATGCAGCAGGACAACCAGACGGCAGGGCAAGACAGCCAGACGGCAGGGCAAAACAACCAGACGGCAGGGCAAAACAGCCAGACGGCAGGGCAAAACAGCCAGACGGCAGGGCAAGACAGCCAGACGGCAGGGCAAGATAGCCGGACAACGGGGCAGGAAAGTCAGATGGCAGGGCAAGA
This sequence comes from uncultured Acetatifactor sp., assembly GCA_910585015.1. Classification (GTDB taxonomy): domain Bacteria; phylum Bacillota; class Clostridia; order Lachnospirales; family Lachnospiraceae; genus Acetatifactor. Next base: position 17,898 of record CAJUCT010000019.1, on the reverse strand, counting down.
CAGCCAGACGGCAGGGCAAGATAGCCGGGAGGAGGCGGGGGAGATTCACATTCAGATTGCCCCGGTAACCATCGGAGTTTCCCAGGACGGACAACAGGATATGGGACAGAGGGAGGATGAACATGGAAGAGAAGATCAAGAGAGGGATGGCGAAATGGCTGAAGAAGGATAACCTGCTGATCCTGTTGCTGGCAGGGGTGTTGCTGGTGGTGATTGCCTTGCCCACGGAGAAAAGCAGCCCCGGCGAACGGACGGATACCGGGCTGACAGCGGGAAACCAGGAGAGCGCGGTTCAGAGTATAATGCAGGCGGACAGCGGCTTTTCCGGCGCGGAAGAATACGCCGCCTATCTGGAAAGCAGGCTGGAAGACACTCTCTCCCAGATCAGCGGCGTGGGAGCGGTGCAGGTAATGATCACGCTGAATGCCACGCAGGAACTGGTGCTGGAGAAGGACCAGCAGACCCAGAGCAGCAGTACCACTGAGGAGGACAGCCAGGGAGGAAACCGTACATCCCATCAGATCAGCCGTTCTGAGGACACCGTGTACCACAGTTCCGGCAACAATGAGCCTTTTGTAGTCAAGACCTTGCTGCCCCGGGTGGAGGGTGTGGTGGTGGTGGCCCAAGGGGCCGGAACCGGTAACATCAACAAGAGCATAACGGATGTGGTGCAGGCGCTTTTTGATGTGGAGGCCCATAAAGTAAAGGTAGTGAAAATGAATGACGGTGTGAATATATCCGAATAAGCCCTCATACAATGAACTAGTAAAAAAAGAGAGCATAGAAAAGGGAGAAAGAGTGTGAAAAACCTAATCAAAAAAAATCAGCTAATGATTACCGCGCTTGCCATTATGCTGGCTATTGCAGGATATCTGCAGTTTGCGGGGACCAATCTGGACGAGGAATATCTGGCGGACAATGGGAAGACGGCGGAAGTTACCAATACGGACGGGGTGATCACCGATAATGTGGTGGCGGGACAGTACAATATCGACGATATTGACGGCCTGCTGGATCTGTCAGAGGCGGACCTGGTGGCATCCTCCGTCACGGAGATCGACAGTCTGGACACGGATTCGGATGTGATTGCAGAAGATTATCTGGATGCGGACATGGTGGTAGGCGAGGCTCAGCCCGCTGAAGGCGAGGTGCCCGGCGAAGCGGTGTTTTCATCTTCCAATGGCGTAGCCATGCTGTCCGAAGCCAAGCTGCTGAAGGAACAGGTGCGGGCCAAGAACAAGGAGACCCTGCTGGAGATCATCAACAGTGACGGCCTTTCGGATGAACAGAAGCAGGAGGCGGTGAATACCATGGTACAGATGACGGCCATAGCCGAGAAAGAGGCGGCTGCGGAGATACTGCTGGAGGCGAAAGGTTTCTCTGATGTGGTGGTCAGCATCAATGACGGAGCCGTGGACGTGGTGGTAAACGCCCTGACCTTGACGGATGTACAGCGAGCCCAGATCGAGGATATCGTGAAGCGCAAGACAGAGATCGGTGCGGAAAATATCGTCATCAGCACGGTAGTACAGGAATAATTTAGTGTACATTACATAAAAATGTGGTATAATGAGCAAAATGCTCTTCTGAACAGAAGGTGCGCCAAGGCGCACAAAACAAAGGAATAATGAGCAAAATGCTCTTCTGAACAGAAGGTGCGCCAAGGCGCACAAAACAAAGGAATAATGAGCAAAATGCTCTTCTGAACAGAAGATGCGGACTGAGGGATTTTACGAAAGGTGAGGAAAAGGTTTTGAGTGACAAACGAGTGTTTTTAATTGTGCTGGACAGTTTTGGAATCGGGGAGATGGCGGATGCGCCGCAGTATGGGGATGAGGATGTGAATACCCTGCGAAGCGTGGCAGCCAGCTCCTGTTTCCATGTCCCGCATCTGGAACGGCTGGGACTGTTCCAAATAGACGGGGTGGCGGATGAGCCGGTTATCCGCGGGCTGATGACCGTGCCGGAGGCGGAGGTAATCGGCAGATATGGCAGATTGGCGGAGCGCTCCCGCGGCAAGGATACCACCATAGGACATTGGGAGATTGCGGGACTGGTGTCCTATAGGCCCCTGCCCACCTATCCCCAGGGCTTTCCCGCGGAGATACTGGAGGAATTTAGCCGCCGCACGGGCAGAGGTGTGCTGTGTAATCTGCCTTATTCCGGTACCCAGGTGATACAGGAGTACGGGGATGCCCATATGCATACGGGGGATCTGATTGTATATACATCGGCGGACAGCGTGTTTCAGATTGCGGCTCATGAGGAGATTGTACCTGTGGAGCAGCTGTACGAGTACTGCCGTATTGCCAGGGATATTTTGCAGGGGGAGCACAGCGTGGGCCGGGTGATTGCCAGGCCCTTTGAGGGACCTGGAGGAGGTCATTTTGTGAGAACGCCCCGGCGGCATGATTTTTCCCTGAAGCCCCCTGGAGTGACCATGCTGGATCAATTGTCCGGAGCGGGAAAAAGCGTGATTGCTGTGGGCAAGATCCAGGATATCTTTGCGGGTAAAGGTATTACCGAACATGTGTATACCAGCGGCAACGAGGAGGGCATCCGCCGGACCCTGGAGTATCTGGATCGGGGATTTGAGGGGCTGTGCTTTGTGAACCTGGTGGACTATGATATGTTATACGGGCACCGCAGGGATGTGGAGGGCTATGCCAGGGCGCTGACAGTTTTTGATGAGAGCCTGCCGGAAATCATGGGCAAAATGGGCCCGGAGGATCTGCTGATGATCACGGCGGACCACGGGTGCGACCCGGCCTATACAAAGTCCACCGACCACACCAGGGAGCATGTGCCGCTTTTGATGTACGGTAAGAACCTGAAGCCCGGCAACATAGGCACCCGGGAAACCTTTGCGGATATCGGGGCAACCGTACTGCAATATTTTGGGATCACACCGGAGATCGCAGGAGAGCCGCTGCTTCCCCACTAGGAAGGATAATGCTTGCAGGGGATTTGCGGTACGTAAGGTCCAAAGACCTTCCAAACAGCAAATTCCCGGAAAACACACTGATCAATATCCGGACGCCAGAGAGGCCGGATATTGATCACCGGAGTTGTGTGCTTGCAGGGGATTTGCGGTACTTTTAATAAGAAAGGAACAAAGACCAATGAATCAATATACAGAAGAAATAAACAGACGGCGTACTTTCGCCATCATCTCCCACCCGGACGCGGGCAAGACCACATTGACGGAGAAATTTCTGCTCTACGGCGGAGCTATCAATCTGGCGGGCAGCGTCAAGGGCAAGGCAACGGCCAGACATGCGGTGTCCGACTGGATGGAGATCGAGAAGGAGAGAGGTATCTCCGTCACTTCCTCCGTGTTACAGTTTGAATATGACGGCTTTTGCATAAACATTTTGGATACCCCGGGACATCAGGACTTCTCGGAGGATACTTATCGTACCCTGATGGCGGCGGACTCCGCAGTGATGGTCATCGACGCTTCCAAGGGCGTGGAGGCCCAGACTCGCAAGCTGTTCAAGGTCTGCGGCATGAGGGGGATCCCGATTTTTACCTTTATCAACAAGCTGGATCGGGATGCCAACGATACCTTTGACCTGCTGGACGAGATTGAAAAGGAACTGGGCATTGCTACCTGTCCGGTGAACTGGCCCATCGGTTCCGGCAAGGGCTTCAAGGGTGTGTACGACCGGGAGGAGAAGGCCGTATATACTTATTCCGATACGGAAAAGGGAACCAAGGAGGGGGAAACCCAGGTGGTTCCGGTGCAGGAGGAAGCGGCGCTGCGGGAGTTGATCGGCGATGGGGCGGCTGACAAGCTGTTGGAGGAGATCGAACTTCTGGACGGGGCCAGCGCGGAATTTGACTTGGAGGCGGTGCGGAAAGGACAGCTGACGCCGGTGTTTTTTGGATCGGCGCTGACAAACTTCGGCGTGGAAATCTTCCTGCAGCATTTTTTACAGATGACCACCACGCCTTTGCCCAGAGTGGCGGACATCGGGGTGATTGACCCCGTGGAGCATGAATTTTCCGCTTTTGTGTTCAAGATTCAGGCCAATATGAACAAGGCCCACCGGGACAGAGTAGCGTTTATGCGGATCTGTTCGGGGCGTTTTGACGCCAATATGGAGGTGCGCCATGTGCAGGGCGGGAAGGTGATGCGCCTTTCCCAGCCCCAGCAGATTATGGCCGACGAGAGAAAGATCCTGGAGGAGGCTTATGCTGGGGACATTATCGGTGTGTTTGATCCCGGCATCTTTTCCATCGGGGATACACTCTGTATGCCCAAGGAAAAATTTGCTTACGAAGGCATTCCCACCTTTGCGCCGGAACACTTTGCCAGAGTGCGCCAGGTGGACACCATGAAGCGCAAGCAGTTTACCAAAGGTGTACAGCAGATCGCCCAGGAGGGCGCCATTCAGATTTTTCAGGAGTTTAACTCCGGCATGGAGGAGATCATTGTGGGCGTGGTGGGTGTGCTGCAGTTTGACGTGCTGAAATACCGCCTGGAGAACGAGTACAATGTGGAGATTCGTCTGGAGAATCTGCCCTATGAGCATATCCGCTGGATCGCCAACAAGGACGAGGTGGACGTGGAGAAGCTTACCGGCACATCGGATATGAAGAAGGTAAAGGATATGAAAGGAAATCCGCTGCTGTTGTTTGTCAATTCCTGGAGCATCGGTATGACCCTGGATCGCAACAAGGGATTGGAACTGTCGGAGTTCAGTAAAGAATAATAGGAGAGGAACTTGGGCGGGGGAATCAGAGAGGAAGGTGCCTGGTTGCATAGGCTGAAAAAGCGTTTAGGGAAAAAATGTGGATATGGAAAAGGGATGTCCCGTTGTGTCATGGCGGCGCTGGCGGCAGCGCTGGCCCTGACAGGCTGCGGTGTGCCATACTGGGAGAAGGATTCCGGGGAACAGGCGGCGGGGGCTTTATCCTCCGAGGTTGTGGGCGATTACAGCACAGGGGCGCCGGAGGCGGTCCAGGAGGGCAGGGAATTAACCTGGCAGTCGCTGCTGGGGACCCAGGAATCGGAGAGCCAGGACGATGAGCCGGGGACGGACTTTACGGATCCCCTGGCCTGGGAGTATTGTTATCAATATCTGGACGAGCCGGGGAGGCAGTGGTACAGGGACATCCAGCGGATTCTGGCCGCTATGGGGCAGGAGCAGGAATTATCCGCCCAGTGCCTGGAGGCGGGGCTTACGGAAGAGGATATTGACAGGATTTTCTGCTATGTGCTGGCGGATCACCCGGAATATTTTTATGTGGACGGATACCGTTACACCAAATACAGCCGGCAGGACAAACTGGTAAAGATCACTTTTTCGGGCAGTTATACCTACGACAGCCAGGAGTGTGCCCGCCGCCGGGAACAGATCCAGTCGGCGGCGGAGGCTTTGCTGGCCCAGGCTCCCGATGGAGAGGACGATTATGAGAGGGTGCGCTATGTGTATGAGACGCTGATACGGAACACCGACTATGTGCTGGACGCGCCGGACAGTCAGAATCTGTACTCCGTGCTGGTAAACGGCGCCTCGGTGTGTCAGGGATATGCCAAGGCTACCCAATATCTGCTCAATCATCTGGGGATTCCCTGTGTGCTGGTGCAGGGGCAGGTGGAGCCGGGCGAAGGGCATGCCTGGAATCTCCTCCTCCTGAACGGGGAATATTATTATATGGACACTACCTGGGGAGACGCGTCCTATCGGCAGACCGAAAGTTCTCTTCAGGAACAGGACTGGCTTCCTCAAGTCAATTATGACTATCTGTGCGTGACCACCCGGCAGCTGCTCCGCACCCATGTCCCCAGTGAGGCGGTGCCGCTGCCGGACTGTACGGCCACCCAGGACAATTACTATGTGCGGGAAGGATGCCTTTTGTCCGACTGCGAGGAGGAGTCGCTGCGGCAGACTTTTGACCGTGCTATCTCATCGGGCAGGCAGGAGATCTCCCTGAAATGCACGGAGGAGGCAGTGTACCGCCAGCTGCTGGAACATTTGATCGAGCAGAAGGAAGTGTTCTCCTACCTGGAGCCGGGATGCAGTACCCTGCACTATGCCCGCAATGAAAAACAGCTGTCCATTACCTTCTGGTTTTCTTAGAAGTTTTTATACTTGAGAGATTAAATAGAATGTGTTACAATGAATGAAATGTGGGAAGAAATAATGATATAATAAACTGAGTAACAATGTCACAGGATGGAGGAACAGAATATGGAAAAAGAGATAGATCGTAAGACTGTGGTGCTGCAGGAGGACGAGAATCTGGGCAGTGTGAAGATTGCGGACGACGTTGTGGCTACCATCGCCAGACTGGCCGCCAACGAGGTGGAAGGAGTGGCCCCTGCGGTGGGCTCCAACGGAAAAACGGTGAAAAAGTATGTGAGAGTGATGGTGACGGAGGGCAATGTGGTGGTGGATCTGGCAGTGGTGCTGGCCTATGGCTACAATATTCCCGCCACTTGCAGCAAGGTACAGGCCAAGGTGAAGTCCGCCATCGAGAATATGACGGGGCTGACCTGCAGCGATGTCAATATCCGGATTGCCGGAGTGAAGGTGAACTAGTACACTGACAGAAGGTGCCAGGTTCCGGGGGTAGACAAAACAGGACAAAGAAAACGCAATATCGCAGGTAAAGCAGGAGTTAGGTTTAGCCAAACTGGGAGTTTGACTCAGTCAAACTCCGGATATGCAGACAGAGGAAAATTTATGGGACGACGTGAGCAGAGAGAGCAGATATTCAGGCTGCTTTTCCGTGTAGAATTTAATGCGCCGGAGGAGATGCCTCAGCAGAGGGATTTTTTTCTGGATGAGATAAAGCTTCCGGCGGAGGAGGAGGGATTGGCCGCCAAGGACAGAGATATTGCCTATATTACAGAAAAATATGGACAGATACAGGAAAAGCTCCCTCAGATCGATCAGATGATCGACGAGAAAGCCCAGGGGTGGAGTGTGAGCCGCATGGGCAAGGTGGAGCTTACTCTGCTACGGCTGGGTGTATATGAGATCCTGTTCGATCAGAATGTGCCCGACAGCGTGGCTATCAACGAAGCGGTGGAACTGGCCAAGAAATACGGACAGGACAATGCCGGCGCTTTTGTCAACGCCGTGTTGGCGAAATTTCTGCGCCCGGAGCAAGGGGAGAAGAAGTGATGGCGCGCAGTGTTTATACGGTAACGCAGGTCAATGCGTATATTAAAAATATGTTCACGCAGGACTATATGCTGCAGGCTCTCTTTGTCAAAGGAGAAGTGAGCAACTGCAAGTATCATTCCTCTGGACATATTTATTTTACGTTAAAGGATCAAAAAGGGACGTTAAACTGTGTCATGTTTGCCGGCAACCGCAGGGGCCTGGATTTTAAAATGCAGGAGGGCCAGCAGGTCGTTGTGGGCGGCATGGTGGACGTGTATGAGAGGGACGGGAAATACCAGCTTTATGCCAGACAGATTGTGCTGGACGGCGCCGGAGCGCTGTACGAACGTTTTGAGCAGCTGAAGCGTGAACTGGAGGAACTGGGCATGTTTGCCCAGGAGTACAAGAAGCCCATTCCCAGGTTTATCCGTACTCTGGGTGTGGTGACGGCGGACACCGGGGCCGCGGTGAGGGATATTATACAGATTGCCACCCGGCGCAATCCCTATGTGCAGATCCTGCTCTATCCCGCCATTGTACAGGGGGAGCAGGCGCCGGCCAGTATCGTCAGAGGCATCCGGGCCCTGGAGAAGCAGGGGGTGGATGTGATGATTGTGGGCAGAGGCGGCGGATCCATCGAGGACCTGTGGGCCTTTAACGCAAGGGAGGTGGCCCAGGCGGTGTTTGACTGCTGTGTGCCCGTCATCTCCGCGGTGGGCCATGAGACGGACACCACCATCATTGACTATGTGTCGGATCTGCGGGCACCGACTCCCTCTGCGGCGGCGGAACTGGCAGTGTATGACATCCGGCAGCTGGAGGAGAGCCTGGAGAATGCCTGCGTCAGGCTTAAGAGGGATATGCAGCGGCTGCTGACGGAGAAGAGGGACCTGACAAAGCGCTGGGAATTGCAGCTGAAGGCGGCCAGCCCCGGCAGCAGGCTCCGGGAAAAGTACACTTATCTGATGCAGCTGGAAGAGCGGCTGCAGAGAGGAATGCAGGATGTGGTTTCGGAGAAGCGCCACCGCATGGCTCTCTATATCGAGCAGATGAAGGGGCTTTCCCCCCTGCACAAGCTGAGCAGCGGCTACAGTTATGTGACGGACGAGCAGGGGAGAACCGTGCGCTCCGTGCAGGATGTTTTATCTAAGCAGACATTGACAATCCATGTGACGGACGGCTTGATCAGGGCCAGGGTGACGGAGCGGGAGGAAGCGGATCATCCATGGTAATATGTTGCCGGAATTTTGTAAAGCCGAAACAGGAGTTTTGCGGAGAAAACTCCCGTTTTACGGGCAGAGGAAAGGACAAGGAAGAGCAGATGGCAGGAAATAAGGAGAAGGAACAGACTCTCAGCATAGAGGAAAATTTTGCGAAGCTGGAAGAGATTATCCAACGCCTGGAAGGCGGGGAGACTTCTCTGGAGGAGGCTTTTGCCGCCTACAGCGACGGCATGAGACTGATAAAGGAATGCAACGCTCAGATTGATAAGGTGGAGAAGCAGGTGCTGAAACTGACGGAGGAAGGCTCTTTAGAGCCTTTGGACGCCGGAGCGGCCATATATTGTTCACCTGTCATGAGCGTCGTACAAGAATAAGCGGAACTTAAAACAGTATATTCTTGTATGGCGCGCTGATGAATGTAGGGATGCCCTAAGGCGGGCATACATTCATCACGGGATATGAGCGTCGTACAAGAATATGCGGAACTCAAAATGGGAGAGACAACATGGAACAGATACAGGAAGCCATACAACGCAGGGCGGCGGATATAGAAGAGATTATCAGAGCATATCTGCCTGCGGAGACGGGTTACCAGCGAACGGTGCTGGAGGCTATGAACTATAGTATACTGGCGGGGGGAAAGCGTCTGCGTCCCATGCTGATGCAGGAGACCTACAAAATGTTCGGGGGCAGCGGCCGTGAGGTGGAACCTTTGATGGCGGCCATCGAGATGATCCACACCTATTCCCTGGTCCATGACGATCTGCCCGCCATGGACAATGACGAGTACCGCCGGGGACGCAAGACCACCCATACCGTATATGGGGAAGCTATGGGAATCCTGGCGGGAGACGGACTTCTGAACCTGGCCTGGGAGACGGCCATGCAGGCTTTTCCCATGGGAGAGCAGGGGGAAACCGCCCACATGCAGCGCATTGCCGGAGCGGTGGCGGTGCTGGCGCGAAAGGCCGGAGTCTATGGCATGATCGGCGGACAGACGGCGGATATCCAGGCGGAGGAAGCGGAGCAGGTGTCCATGGAACAGCTTTTGTTTATCCATGAGCACAAGACCGCGGCGCTGATCCAGGCGGCCATGATGGCGGGGGCTATCCTGGCCGGTGCAAACGAGCAGCAGATCCGGCAAATGGAGAGATGTGCATACAACATTGGCATTGCGTTTCAGATCCAGGACGATATTTTGGATGTCACCGGCACCATGGAAGAACTGGGCAAGCCCATCGGCAGCGACGAGAAGAACCATAAGCAGACCTACGTGACTATCAGGGGGGTGGAGGCTTCCGCCCGGGAGGTGGAGCGGCTTTCCAGAGAGGCTATGGAGATTCTCTCTTCCGTGGAGGAGGACAGCGGCTTTCTGCGGGAATTGACGGCTTTTCTGATTCACCGCAGGAAATAGTCTTTTGCGGGGCAGGGTGAAACTTGCGTAAATGTGGAGACGGACATATATGTATTTAGAACAGATACAGAATGTAAACGATATCAAAAATATAGATCCCAAGGCGTATGAGGAACTGGCCCAGGAGATCCGGGATTTTCTGATCCGCAAGGTCAGTGTCACAGGAGGGCATCTTGGCTCCAACCTGGGGGCGGTGGAACTGACTATGGCGCTGCACCTGGCTTTAAGGCTTCCGGAAGACAAGATCATCTGGGATGTGGGGCACCAGTCCTACACCCACAAGATACTGACCGGGCGCAAGGACGGCTTTGACGGTCTGCGGCAGTTCCGTGGCATGAGCGGTTTTCCCAAGCGCAAGGAGAGCATTTGTGATGCCTTTGACACGGGGCACAGTTCCACCTCCATCTCGGCGGGCCTGGGGCTGGTGAAAGCCCGGGATATCCAGGGGCTGGATCAGACCATTGTATCTGTTATCGGCGACGGCGCCATGACTGGGGGCATGGCCTACGAGGCCCTGAACAACGCGGGCAAGCTGGAGACCAATTTTATCATAATTCTCAATGACAACAACATGTCCATCTCCGAAAATGTAGGGGGCGTCTCCAAATATCTGAACAATATCCGGACGGCGGACAGCTATCTGGATCTGAAGAGAGGTATTTATGAGGCTCTGCGGGGAACTCCCAGAGGCAATAACATGGTGTCCGGCATCCGCAGGGTCAAGAGCAGCTTCAAGCAGCTGGTGATTCCGGGTATGCTTTTTGAGGACATGGGTATTACATATCTGGGGCCGGTGGACGGGCACAATATTCAGGCCTTGGTGCGGGTGATTCAGGAGGCCCGAAGGGTGAACGGGGCGGTGATGATTCATGCCATCACCCAGAAGGGCAAGGGCTACGCCCCGGCGGAACGCCATCCCGCCCGGTTCCACGGCGCGGATCCCTTTGACGTGGAGACGGGCCTTCCCACCAGGCCCCACACCACCCCCAACTACACGGATGTTTTTTCTACGGTGATGTGCAAGCTTGGGGGACGGGACGAAAAGGTAGTGGCCATCACCGCTGCCATGCCGGACGGCACGGGCCTTAAGCGGTTCCGCAACATGTATCCGGAGCGCTTTTTTGATGTGGGTATTGCCGAGGAACACGCCGTGACCTTTGCCGCAGGGCTGGCGGCGGGAGGCATGAAGCCGGTGGTGGCAGTGTATTCCTCATTTTTGCAAAGGGCCTACGACCAGATTCTGCACGACGTCTGCATCCAGAATCTGCCGGTGGTCTTTGCCCTTGACCGGGCGGGCCTGGTGGGCAGCGACGGCGAGACCCACCAAGGGATCTTCGACCTTTCCTATCTCACCAGTATCCCCAACATGAATGTGTGCGCCCCAAAGAACAAGTGGGAACTGGCGGACATGCTGAAATACGCGGTGGTGTTTGGAGGGCCCATAGCCATCCGATATCCCAGGGGAGAAGCCTATGACGGTCTGAAGGAGTACCGGGAACCCATAGTCTGCGGTCGCGCGGAATGGATTTACCGGGAGCGGGATATCGCCCTGTTTGCCGTTGGCAGCATGGTCAAGACGGCGGAGCGGGTACGGGAAAAGCTGAAGGCGGAGGGAATGCAGGTAAGTCTGGTCAACGCCCGCTTTGTAAAGCCCATTGACGAGGAGGCTGTGCGGGAGGCATGTAGGGAGCACCGGCTCATTGTGACGCTGGAGGAGAATGTATCCGCCGGGGGATACGGCGAGAAAGTGCTGCGTCTCTTAAGCGGGGAACAGATGGCGGCGGATTATCTCCAGGTGGCGCTGCCCGATGCCTATATCGAGCACGGCAATGTGGAGAAGTTGAAAAGCGAGATCGGTTTGGACCCGGACAGCATCTGCCAAAGCATTCGGGAGAGGCTGGCAACGGGAGTAGAATAGTCCCACGAAGAGGTAAGTTTGGAAGTAAAACTTCCAAATACGTATTAAGGGATATTGCAGGCCCAGCCAGCAATATCCACGGAAAGGTAAGTTTGGAAGTAAAACTTCCAAATACGTATTAACGCAGTATCGCAGGCTCACCTGCGATATGCAGGCAGAGGTAAATATGAAAGAACGTTTGGATGTGATTCTGGTGGGGCAGGGCTATGCCCCTTCCCGGGAGAAGGCCAAGGCCATCATCATGTCGGGCAATGTCTATGTGAACGGGCAGAAGGAGGACAAGGCGGGCAGCATGTTTGAACTGGCAGGGCTGCAGCTGGAAGTCCGGGGGACACAGCAGAAATATGTGAGCCGGGGAGGCCTGAAGCTGGAAAAAGCTATAGAGAGTTGGGGGATTTCCCTGGAGGGCTTGGTGTGCATGGATATCGGCGCTTCCACAGGCGGATTTACCGACTGTATGCTGCAAAACGGGGCCGAAAAGGTCTACTCCGTGGATGTGGGCCACGGACAGCTGGATTGGAAGCTGCGCAATGACCCGCGGGTAGTGTGTATGGAAAAGACCAATTTCCGCTATATGCAGCCCGGGGATGTGGACGAGACGCCGGATTTTGCCAGTGTGGACGTTTCCTTCATTTCCCTGACCAAGATTCTGGTTCCCGCCCGGAACCTGCTGCGGGACGGGGGACAGATGGTGTGCCTGATCAAGCCCCAGTTTGAGGCGGGCAGGGAGAAAGTGGGCAAAAAAGGCGTGGTCAGGGACCCGGCTGTGCATGGAGAGGTGATCCATAAGGTGGTTGACTTTGCCGATGCCATCGGCTTCTCAGCGCTGCATCTGGAGCATTCCCCTATCAAGGGGCCGGAGGGGAATATTGAGTACCTGGTACATATTCAGAAGGACGGCATACGCTGCCAGGCTCTGGCAGAGTTGACGGAGCAGGGGGCAGAGGCAGAGTTACGGGAACTTTTGACAGCCCAAAGCGGTTTATCCTGGCAGCAGGATTGGCCGGAGCGCATAGAGAGTACGGTGGCCCGGGCACATGACAGCCTGGACAGGGGCTGACAGCGCCGGTCGGCAAGTTTGGATTTCACATCTAAATACTGATTGGTGCAATATCGCAGACAAAGCCGGAGTTTGGCCAAGCCAAACTCCAGATATGCAGGGACAAGGAAAGCTTGGAACTGATGTTCCAAATACCGATTGGCGCAGTATTGCAGGCTCGGCCTGCAATATGCAGGGACAAGGAAAGTTTGGAACTGATGTTCCAAATACCGATTAGCGCAGTATTGCAGGCTCGGCCTGTAATATGCAGGGACAAGGAAAGTTTGGAACTGACGTTCCGAATACCGATTAGCGCAATAACACGGGCACAGTAAGAGTTTGGCCTAAGTCAAACTCCGGTAATGCAGGAAAGAGGCAGAGATGAAGCATTTTCTGATCTATACCAATTGCCACAAGGACAAGGGCATGGCCATGACGGAGCGGATCCGCGGCTATCTGGAATCCCACGGGCATAAATGTACGGTGATCTTACAAAATAAGGGGGACGGAAATCACCATGACATGAACACGGAGGACCATGCCCCGGCAGATGCCTACTGCATGATTGTGCTGGGGGGAGACGGCACCATGCTGCAGGCCGCATGGGATGTAAAGAAAACCAATATCCCGTTGATCGGCGTGAATCTGGGAACCCTGGGATATATGACGGAGGTGGATCCCGGGTGTCTTAATGAGGCGCTGGATCAGCTGATGTCCGGAGAAGTCCTGTCCGAAAGTCGGATGATGCTGAATGGCAAGGTCTTGTATCAAAATGGAGGAGTTATGGAGGACTGGTCCCTGAATGACATAGTCATCTCCAGAAGCGGTGCGCTGCAGGTCATCAAGCTCAATATCTACGTGAACGGGCAATTCCTCAAAGACTACAGCGCCGACGGCGTGATTATCACCACTCCCACCGGCTCCACCGGTTACAACCTGTCCGCGGGCGGCCCTATAGCGGAGCCCTCCGCCCGGCTCATCATCATGACCCCCATCTGCCCCCATACCCTCAGCAGCCGAAGCATTATTCTGTCCCCGGAGGATGTAATTGAGATTAAGATTCCCGAGGGCCGGGAGGGCAGGAGACAGCAGGTGACCGCCAACTTTGACGGAGCCCATCAGGTGTCCATGTGTACCGGCGACAGGATCCGGATCGTGAAATCGGAGAAGACCACGGAGATCCTGTCGGTGAACAAAGTAAGTTTTCTCGAAGTGTTACACCGGAAGATGCGGGAGACGCAGTAGCAGGTAGGGGAGGGATATATGGGCCTGAAAAAAAACAGACACAATACGATTCTGGAAATCATTGCCAATCAGGAGATTGACACCCAGGAGGAACTGGCCAGACAACTCAGGGAGGCGGGATATGACGTGACCCAGGCCACCGTGTCCAGGGATATCCGGGAACTGAACCTGTACAAAGTGTCTGCCGACGGCGGTAAACAGAAGTATGCCATATTGCGGCAGGAGGACAGTAGGCATCTGGAGGATAAATATATCCGGGTGCTGAAGGACGGTTTTTCTTCCATGGATATGGCGCAGAATATCCTGGTGGTAAAGACCGTCTCCGGCATGGCCATGGCGGTGGCGGCGGCCATCGACGCCATGCGTTTCCAGGAGATAGTGGGCAGCATCGCCGGGGATGACACCATCATGATGGCCGTGCGCACGGTGGATGACACGGAGAAACTGATGGGAAGGATTTGGGAATTGCTGCATTCTTGAGGAACTATTAAAATTTATTCTTTAACAGCTTCTAAGCTTGACATGGCGGTTGGCATTTTGCCGGCTGCAGCAGTCTCTTTGACACAGGGAGTTGGGGGACTGCGGGAAGAGGGCGCGGCTTCCCTGAAAAGAGGGAGCCGGGAGGAAAGGAAAATGTTAGTAAGTTTACACGTGAAGAATCTGGCTCTTATCGAGGAGACAGAAGTAGAATTTGGGGAAGGATTAAATATACTGACCGGTGAGACCGGCGCTGGCAAATCTATTTTGATTGGTTCGGTCAATCTGGCACTGGGAGCCAGATTTGACAAGGATATGCTTCGTCAGGGGGCGGAGAGCGCTCTGGTGGAACTGATGTTTACTTGCCCGCCGGAGAATGGGGCGCTGCGGGAGAAACTGCAGGAACTGGAAATTCCGCTGGAGGAGGACATGGTGCTCATCAGCCGCCGGATGCAGCCGGGGAAGAATGTGTTCCGTGTCAACGGGGAATCCGTTGCCGCCCGGCAGGTTAAGGAGGTGGCCGAACTGTTGATTGACATACACGGCCAGCACGAACACCAGTCTCTGCTGCACAAAAAGAAGCATATGGAGATTCTGGACGCCTACGCGGGAGCGGCGGCCCAGGAGATGCTGGAACTGGTGGCGGAGCGTTACCGGGAGGTCAGAAGACTTCAGGAGGAAATGGAGGAAAACCGGCTGGACGAGGATGCCTTAAAAAGAGAGCGGGATCTGCTGGCTTTTGAACAGCAGGAGATTCAGGACGCCCATCTGACGCCCGGCGAGGACGAGGCGCTGGAGGAGGAATACAGGCGCATGGTGAACGGCAAAAAAATTGCCGAGGCCCTGGGGGAGACACAGGCTTACGCGGGCAATGAGGATGGGGGCGCGGGCAGCGCCCTGAGCAGGGCTCTGCGCTGTATGCACGGTATTGTGGAGTATGACAGACAGCTGGAACAGCTGGAGGAACAGCTGGGCCAGATAGACGGCCTGCTCAGCGACTTTAACCGGGATATGGCCCAGTACCAGGACGGCCTGACCTGGGACGAGCAGGATTTCCGACAGACGGAGGAGCGTCTGAACCTGATCAATCGCCTGAAGGATAAATATGGCAATACTTTGGAGCAGATTCTTCAGGCGTATGAGGAAAAATGCCAGAGGCTGGAGAAGCTGGCGGATTATGATCTATATATGCAGAAGCTGGAGCAGCAGCTTGGCAAGGCTCGGAAAGCTCTGGAGCAGGCATGTAAGAAGCTGACCCGTATCCGCAGGGACAGCGCCAAGGTGTTGACGGAGGCTTTGACAGAGGCTCTGAGGGGACTGAATTTCCTGGCGGTGCAGTTACAGATCCAGGTGCGGGACGGACAGAGCGTCAGTGCCAAGGGCTGGGATGAGGTGGAATTTCTTATCTCCACCAATCCGGGGGAAGCGGTAAAGCCCCTGGCCCAGATCGCCAGCGGCGGCGAACTGTCCCGGATCATGTTGGCTATCAAGACGGTGCTGGCCAGCCGGGATGATATCGACACCCTGATTTTTGACGAGATCGATGCGGGCATCAGCGGCAAGACGGCCTGGAAGGTGTCGGAGCAGCTGGACAGTGTGGCCCATGCCCATCAGGTTATCTGTATCACCCATCTGCCCCAGATCGCCGCCATGGCCGACAGGCATTATGTGATTGAAAAAACGGCGAATAAAAGCAGTACCGTCACGGATATCCGCCTGCTTGAAGAGGATGAGAACCTGCAGGAGTTGGGCAGGCTGTTGGGGAGTGATGGGATGACGGACGCCGTGCTGAGCAATGCCCGGGAGATGCGGCAGCAGGCGCTGAAACACAAAACTTTACAATCTTATAATCCGATGGCGGAATCTCCATTTAATTAAAAAGCCATAAATTTCATTGATTAAAGTCCCAAAAATTATCACACACTATTTGCAAGACTATTATGCGAAAGTGTGTGATTTTTATGTGGAAAAAAACAATTCAAAACGAAAATATAAAGCAGGAAAACTTATCGCTCCGGGAGCAGGCGGGAGCGGATATGATGGTGCTTCTGGGAAACTGGCGAAAGCATAAAAGACGCCGCAGGGCCTGCCGTTATGGCCTGTGCGGCATCCTGGTATGCGCCAGCCTGGTATTGGGAGGTTTGAGCTATTATAACCTATATAATCGGATACCATCGGTGCTGCGTATCAAGGCTGATACAGAGCAGACCATTGATCTGGGAGTGCCGCTCACCGGGGAGATGGTGGCAGTGAGCGGCCAAGAGGAGTCCAACATCCCCGCCGGAGCGGTCAATATCGATCTGAGCCGTCAGGTGACCATGACTATGAGCTCGGACCAGAGCTATCAGATGAATGTGAAGATATTTGGCATTCTGCCCTTTAAACAAGTGGGTATCCAGGTCATCAAGGACCAGGAACTGACGCCGGTGGGAGCGCCCATAGGGATCTATGTAAAGGCGGAGGGACTGCTGGTGGTGGGCGTGGGAGATTTTCAGGGCATGGACGGCATCAGCTACTGCCCGGCCAAATATGTGGTAAAATCCGGGGATTACATTCTGCAAATGGACGGGGAGCCGGTGACAAACAAAGCGGATTTCGTGCGCAGGGTGGAGGCGTGTGCGGGCAGGGAAGTGACCCTGCAGATCAAGCGGGGAGACGACATTCTGGATGTAAAGGCCCAGCCGGTGCAAAACAGCGACCAGAAGTACAAGCTGGGCATATGGATCCGTGACAACGCCCAGGGTGTGGGTACCATGACCTATATAGACGCGGACGGCAACTTCGGCGCTCTGGGGCATGGCATCAACGATGTGGACACCAGTACTTTGATGAATCTGGATGACGGTACACTGTACCAGACGGAAATCATTGCCATCAAGAAGGGCAGGGACGGGGAACCGGGGGAGATGACCGGCATGATCGTCTACAGCCAGGAGCGGATCCTGGGGGATATCTACTATAACGGAAAAGAAGGGATCTTCGGGCACTGCAATGAGAAAGCCTTGGCCATGTGTACAGAGGAGGCTCTGCCCATCGGACTGAAGCAGGATATCGAGAAAGGGCCGGCGCAGATTCTTTGTACCGTGGACGGCGCGCCCAAATACTATAATGTAGAGATCACGGCGGTGCATCTGGATCATGACAATGTAAACAGGGGGATTGAACTGGAGGTGACCGACCCGGAACTCCTGGCTCTCACCGGCGGCATCATCCAGGGCATGAGCGGCGCACCCATTATCCAGAATCATCACCTGATCGGCGCCGTCACCCATGTGCTGGTGCAGGATGCCAGCAGGGGGTATGGGATTTTTATTGAGAATATGCTGGAACATTGAGGCTTGAGCAGCAAAGAGTAAACAGAGGTATGTGGGGAACAAGTACCCATCTGCCTCTGTTTTAATGAGTTAGTAACTCAAACTTCCCATAAGGATTTCCGATGGAAATCCTTATAAATACTGTAA
>CAJUCT010000018.1:46397-76524 GCA_910585015.1 uncultured Acetatifactor sp. | reverse complement strand
ACGGCGCAAATAGCGAGCAATATTTAGCCAAATATCAACGGTACTTAACACTAGTAATAAGCGCAAAATTTAAATTAGACGATGTTATTGAGGGAACCGCTTTTGATAAGTTGTTAGAAGTGAACGCTCCAACTTTGCTATTATCTTACGCAAGACCAATCATTTCTTCCATAACTAATAATGCCGGGATGGATCCGCTGAACTTGCCTTTTGTAAAATTTACAAGTCAATCACAAAAAGATGCCCTTTAAAGGCATCTTTTTGTGATATGTTACCCTACTCTATAAGTTTGGAGGTAACGCTTCCAATACCGATTGATGCAATATCGCAGGCTCATCTTCCGCTGGCTACCATAACCGGCTTCCCTCCGTCCTGAAACTTTCCCATCAGGCTATTGGAAGGACCATAATACGCATCGCATACCTCCACGGCCCGCAGTTTATCATTGCTTTCATCACAGACCCCCCATCCTGCCGCCTTGTACTCCGTCAGGATAGCGTTATACCGCTTTGCCAGGCTCTGTTCGACCGTCGAATCTGCTGATAGATCCGGCTGATCCGTCATTTGTTCCGCTAGCAGCAAAGCACCAGGCATTTCCTCCTGGGGCCTCCACCACAGCAGGATCCGTTCCCTCGACTCATAAAAGATTTGCAGTGCGGATTCCAGCTTATCCAACGCTTCTTTCCCGTATGTGATAAAATCACTGATGTCATTGGTATATAGAACAATCTTCTTCCGCACATCCTTCTCAGCATTAAGCAGCTGTTTCCACCCGGTGGGAAGGATTTCCTCCTCTCCATTGTGGTCTGCCGCCTGCATGGACTTCACCAGCGTATACAGTTCCTCCAGCTGCCTCTCATAAAACGGATAGTCATGGGTGGCCCCCCCTCGGCGGCGTACCTGATAATCCCCATAAATTTGCCGCAATATCTGGTCGTATCCGCCGGGAACCGGCAGCATAAAATTTTCAAAAGTCGCACTATAGACTTCCGTAAACCATTCCTTAGGAAACTTTTTTTGAGGCTGCCGCGCATAGTCCATATAGCATACCAGATAATCGCTTTCCTCTTCTCCATACATCATAGCGATATAATTCGCGCATCTCCATAGATCAGATGCAGCTTTTTCCCAATTCTCACTTTGTATCAGTTGTCCGTCGATTTGAACTCCCGCATTTTCTTCCAGATACCGAATACCATCACATATTCTTTCTATGGCTGCCTGCTTATCCTCTGCAGCCATCTGTTTCCTGCCCCTCTCCAAAGACGCCGCCGATTGGGCACAACTCATAGCAACCGAAAATAATCCTTCCTGCACCGCTCTCATCTTCTCCTCACGGGGCAGATAATCCAGTGGGAAAATATCCATTCCTACCGAAAAGGGACAACCATGATACTGCTCCAGCCACTCCCTATTGACACTGATACGACTGCCATTGCTGACACAGGTATGGAACTCGTCATACCCCTCCCCATACATCGGGTTTCTCACATTATAACCTTCCGGCAATTCCCTGGCCAATATCTGTATCAGCCTGTTATAATCGCTTCGCATAACCCAGATATCCAGATCGTCATCCCAGGGTACGAAACCCTCATGGCGAATGGCTCCCAAAAGAGTTCCGTAGGCCGCATACCAAATAATCCCGTGCCTGTCACAGACCTCCGCAATCCTCTGCAGCACCTCCATCTCCGCTGCCCATACCGCCTTCATCGTCGCATCCACATAGAAATTATCTCTGATCTCATGCTCGAAAAAACCTTCCTGAAATTCCAGCATCCGTGTTTCCTCCACTTGCGCAAATTTATGCGGCTGCGCACCCCCCTACTTTTCCTCCGCGATCATGACTGGCTTTCCCATGTCCTGAAGCTTCCTCACCATATTATTCCTTGCGCCATAATATGCGTCGCACAATTTCACGGCGCGAAGCTTATCAGTACTCTCGTCACAGATTCCCCATGCCGCCGTCTTGTACTGCTTCAGAATATCATTGTACCGCTCTGCCAGACTAACATCCGCCTTCGGCTTGTCTGCGCCCCGTGCCTGTGGAATCGCTGCCTGGGCATCCGATTCCGCCGCCTGACCGTCCGACTCGTCCTTCTGCCGCTCCGTCTTTTCTGCCCGCCGCTCTGCCAGCGTCAAAGCTCCGGCCATATCCCGCTGGGGTCTCCACCACAGCAAAATCTGCTCTTTGGCCTCATAGAATACCCGCAGCACGGATTTCAGCTTTTCCAGCGCCTCTTCTCCATACGCAATAAAATCACTGATATCATTAGTGTACAAAACAATCTTTTTTCTGTGGCCGTTCGCCTGTATTAATAAATTCTTCCATTCCGCAGGAAAAATTCCCTCATCCACCGCACCGTCCCCGGGTTTTACGCGCTGCCGCACCATTTCCCGCAGGTTCTCTAACTGGCTCTCATAATAGGGATATTCATGGCAGGTGCTGTTTCGATAGCGCACCTGGTAATCCCCGTATATCCGCCGCAGTATCTCATCGTATTTCCAGGGAATCGGCATCATCAGATTTTCAAAAGTTGCTCCCCAGGTCTCGTCAAACCACTCCTTGGGAAATACTTTACGTTCCGCATTGGCATAATCCCGGTACATAACCAGGTAATCCGCATCCTGCTCCGGGCAATGGCGGATAACTTCATTGGCAATGCGATACACATCACTGATGACCTTGTCCCACTGTCCCTGCTCCAGCAGCTGCCTTTTCACCGTATACCCACAATACTCTTTGAGATATCCAATCCCTTCCAGGATCTCCTTCATGCTCGCGTCCCTCTGCACTTTACAGAATTCCGGCAGCTGCCGATATTCCTGCACTGTCTGGGCAATACGCTTTGCCAACAGAAATATGCTCTTTTGATGCTGACATAATCGCTCATCCCGGGGCAGGTAATCCAACGGAAAGATATCCACCCCCACCCGG
Source organism: uncultured Acetatifactor sp. (assembly GCA_910585015.1). Lineage (GTDB taxonomy): Bacteria > Bacillota > Clostridia > Lachnospirales > Lachnospiraceae > Acetatifactor. Next base: position 73,586 of record CAJUCT010000018.1, on the reverse strand, counting down.
AACGGACAGCCGTAATGCCTCTCCAGATACTGCGGTTCTATACTGATTCCTTCCCCGCAGACCACACAGGTATGGAACTGCTCATAGCCCGTCTCCGTCTGCGGGCTGAGGACACTATATTCCTCCGGCAATTCTCCTGGCAGCACCTCCAGCAGCTTTTGATAATCGTCCCGCTTCATCCAGATGTCCATATCGTCATCCCAGGGAATATAACCTTCATGGCGTATGGCACCCAACAGAGTTCCATATGCCGCGTACCACTCCAATCCATACTTTTCGCAGACTTCCGCTATGGACTGCAGCACATCCAACGCTGCCGCCCATACTGTTTTCATAGTGGAATCAATATAGAAGTTCTCCCGGATCTCATGTTGAAAAAAATCCTCCGCAAATTGTAGCATAGTTTCCTCTCTCCGCCGCTTCTTCCGCTCCCGAAAATTCCCGGCTTCTTCTTCCCGACCAATATCCTGACAATTTCACACTGATTTCCGGCCATTATCTTCATCGGTTTTCCGCCAATTCCACACTGATTTTCGGCTACTCTCTCATGGGCTTCCCCCAATTCCACACCGCGGCTTCACATCGATTGTCCACACAACGTTTCATCCTGAATCATTACCGGTTTCCCGCTTTGCCGATATAATTCATAAACCTCACCGTAATCGCCATACATAGCATCACTGTGAACCACAGCTCTGGCATAATCCCCGCTGTCATCGTATATTCCCCATCCCGCTTTCCGGTATTCTTCGCACAGGTGATGAAACGCTTCAAAAAGCGCCGGATTTTGCTGTTGGTACAGACACCCCTCCGTCCGGCATGGAACCCACCACAGCACCACATCCCGGTTGTTGCAAAAGGTTTCCATAACTGACTTAATTTTCTCTATATAGGCCATTTCCCCTCGGAGCAGTCCTGCCAGAGAAGTGAAATACAATATGACTCTCCTTGGATTATCCGTGGACTCGCCTATAAGCCGACGCCATTTTTCGGGCATTTCCGCCGTCTCGGCTTCACTTTTCATCTCTTCCCACTCCGGAAAAGCAAGATACTCTCCCGCCTCAAGGCCATCCTCCAGCACCCACAACCCTCGCTCCTGCAGGGCTTGCAGCTGCTCCCTGTAATATGGATAGTCATGTCCTCCGCCATGGTATACGGGCCTGCGGTAATCCCCAAAAGTGGCCCGCAGCACCTTGTCATATTCCACCGGCACCGGAATACTGGTCACCTCATACCCCATGAAAACCGCCCTGTCAAACCATTCCTTCTTCCATCTGCCCGCCAGGCGGGTAAGCTGTCCCTGGAAGGACACTATCTCGTTGCACTCCTGTGCCTGGTACATCATGCAGACCCTGTCATAAATACGAAAAAGCTGATTTCGAATATTCACAATACTTTTTTCCATATCCACCGAAATGCCCAGAAACTCCTTCTGCATTTCCAGCCCCTGCAGCAATGCCTTTCGGCAAACCACAGCCACGTCCTCAGATGGATTTTCCAGAAGCCCGTCGCAATAACCGATATTGCTTTTTACAACATCCAGCATGGCCCACTGCAGCTTTTGCTCCCTCTCTGCCTGCGGGTAATAATCTATGGGAAAAAGGTCAATCCCCACACAAAAAGGACAGCCATGATAACGGGTCAGAAACCCCGGCTCCGTCGAGATGGCGCTTCCGTTTGTAATCCTGGAAAAGGTGCCTGTCCACCCTTCCTCATGATACATGCTGAGTATCCGATATTCCGTCGGCAGTTCCTGCCTGGCCACAGTGAGAAACTTCATATAATCCGGACGCTTCATGACCACATCTATATCATCGTCCCAGGGGATATAGCCCTTGTGCCGCACGGCCCCGATCAGCGTACCGAATCCGGCAAAAAAAGTGATATTGTGCTTTGCGCAGATTTCTTTCAACACTTCCAGTACTTCCAGCTGCGCCGCCCAATTGGCCTTCATAAGTCTGCCTATCGTAAACCGGAATCTGGTTTCTGTGTCAAAGTAGTTGTCAGGAAAGGATATCATGGTTCTGCCTCATCATCGGTTTTCCTGCCTGACGGAACATCTCATAGAGATCCCCTGTATCTCCATAAAAAGCGTCACACAGTTTCACCGCTCTCTCTCTGTTATCCGACTGATCCAGGATACCCCGTCCCTCTGTCCGGTATGCCTCCAGCAGCCGCTCATATTCCTCAAAAAGTTCCGGATCTAATTCCCTGTACAGGCAATCCTTACTCTCATGGGGAACCCACCACAGTACTACCCCCTGCCTGCCGTCAAATACCTCTATCGTATTCCTGATCTTTTGCAGGTAGTTTTCACCGCCCCGCAGCATCCCGGTCAGGCTGGTACTATATAATACCCGTTTATAACCGGCTCCCGATACTGCATTGCTAAATCGTTTCGGTACACGCAGTTTTCCTTTTTCGGGCATACTCACGGGAATATGCTCCTCCTCCGGCTTCCATAATCCCCTTTGGATCAATATTCTGGCCTGATCCTTATAACACGCATGGGTCTCATGACGCTCGGGAAACTTCATATAATCCCCATAATTGCTCCGCAATATGGCATCCCACCCTGCAGGCACCGGCAAGAACACATTTTCAAACCCCATGGGAAGGATTTCCGCAAACCACTCCTTGTTCCACAACATCCGATCCGCCTTGCTGTTAATCTGATGGGATGTGATGTAAGCGGACTCCTCTTCATTGTACATCATGCTCACCAGATCATAAAGCGCCAAAAGCTGCCAGACTATGGATTTGGAGGGATCTATAGGATATTGATATTTCTTTTCCAGTTCTTCCAGCCCTTTTTCCATCTTTTCACGGTATTGCCGCACAGCGGAAGCGCTGAGTCCCAGTTCCTCTCTTCGCGAATATGTGTCGGCACAGGGATAAATCTCCTGGAGCATCCGCAGCCTCTCATACTGCTCCGCTCTGGCTCCGGCGTCCAAGGGCTCATAATCCAGAGGAAATATATCAATTCCCACCACAAAAGGGCATCCGTGATATTCTTCCATGCGTTTTTCCGCCAGATCAATGCGGATGCCATTAGTAACACGGGTACCGGAACTTACGCCCTCCGGATCCGTATATACGCCCAGTATCTGATATTCCGGCGGCAGCTCCTGTGCTGCCACCTCCAGAAATCCCATATAATCCTCCCGGAGCATCCCGATATCCAGGTCATCATCCCAGGGAATATATCCCTTATGCCGCACGGCTCCCAGCAGTGTGCCAAACATGGCATAGAACTGCAGGCCATGGCGCTCACAGATCTCCGCTATACGGACCAGCACTTCAAGCTGAGCCGCCCACACCGTCTTCATGGTCCCGCTCACCAAGTGACCACAACGCATCTCCGGATTGAAATACTCTTTCGGAAATTCTATACGTCCACTCATTCTACTTCTCCGTATTGCCTTGCCGCTGCCTCTAATCTCACTCTTGGCAGCGACCAACGCGGTTTTAAGATGAAGAAAAGAGGCTGACTTTCATCAGCCCCTTTTCTGATAATCTTTACTATGGCCTTACGATTACTGCAGTAAGGAAAGTACACCCTGGTTAGCCTGATTGGACTGTGCCAGCATAGCCTGACCTGCCTGAGCCAGAATGTTGTTGTTAGAATACTTAACCATCTCAGTAGCCATGTCAGTATCACGGATACGGCTCTCTGCTGCGGTGGTATTCTCAACTACGTTGTCCAGGTTGTTGATGGTATGCTCCAGTCTGTTCTGGGTAGCACCAAGTTCAGCTCTCAACTCAGAAACGCTCTGAATAGCCTTCTCGATATCAGCTATAGCAGAACTTGCAGTGGCAGTAGTAGACATGGAGATGCTTCCTACGCCGATTGAAGTTGCATTCATAGCCTGCAGCGTAATCTTAATTGTCTGACCAGCCTCTGTACCAACCTGCAAAGCTACTTCCTTGCCATTAGCTGCGCTGGATAACAGATCGATCTTGTTGAACTTAGTGTCATTAGCTGTTCTGGTAATCTCCTCTTTCAGCTTCTGAACTTCCTTGTCGATGTACTGGCAGTCCTCACTCTGATTGGTGCCGTTGGCAGCCTTTACAGCCAACTCATTCAGTCTCTGCAGCATGTCGTGTACTTCGTTCAAAGCACCTTCTGCTGTCTGCACCATGGACACGCCGTCCTGTGCATTGGTGGAAGCCTGAGTCAGACCTCTGATCTGACGTCTCATCTTCTCGCTGATAGCCAAGCCAGCAGCATCATCAGCTGCACGGTTGATCTTGTAACCGGAAGACAACTTCTCGGTGGACTTGGACTGAGTGGATGCGGTTAAGCCCAGCATTCTGTTAGAGTTTACTGCACGTAAGTTGTGTTGTACTACCATAATATATTCCTCCTTGAATTTTGACGCCGCTTCCATGCGGCCATAATTTTTGCTTGCCGTTCCTTCGATTCGCACTTATCGATCTCCCGGCAAATGTTACTGCAGCCCTTCTTTGATTGTGCGGATCAGTTCCAGGTTGCATTGAGGGTAAGCAGTGAACTTTCGTTCCTCTGCCTTACTTGTTATGTATATCGGAGAGTTCTAGGAAAACTTTAGGAACTTTAGAAATTTTTTTCAAAAATTTTTAAAGTTCTATCCTTTGTCTCCTTGTACACCCGACATATTGTATATCGGTGGCTATAAAAAATACTTTAGGGGGAAATTTCACTTTTTTCACCCAATAATTCCTTTAAGCGCAAAATCTCCTGGGCCTGTCGGCCGACTGTCTGGTTCAGCCGCTCTATCGCATGTTTCTGACGCCGGATCAGCAGTTTCTGCTTTTCGATGGTCCCCTCCATCCCGGGCATCTCCTCACAGATCTTAACCATGGACAGGTATTGAGCCAGCTTCTGGCGGCTGGACTGGGACAATTCCAGTATGGCATTGAGCACACTGCCCACCGTATCTTCGTCCGACAGCTTTGTATTCAGGCTGTCTATGGGCATAGGGTTGTTGGTGAGGCCCAGAAGGTAATCCGCGGATACATTAAAATATTCCGCAATCCGGCACAATGTATTTAAATCAGGACAGTGTACACCATTCTCATAATTGGATATGGTGCCGATGGACACGGTCAGATACTCCGCCAGCTGTTTCTGATATATTCCCCGCTCCGTTCTCAGTTGAAATAGTGTATCTCCAAAATTCATAATACGATTCTCCCCTATCCGAATCTCTTTACAATACTATAATATATATTCTAGATACTATCAACTGCTTTCTACCATATTTTGCAATTTTTTGTAATATTTTTCCTATATTGACAAAAATACCCCGGAAATTATCTTTCCGAGGTACTTTTTGTTATGGGCAGAGATTCGGTACGCCTTCTCCTTCCCCTCGCAGCTTCGTTCTGTTTAACCCTGGAGGACCTCCTGAATCTGCAGTTCCTCCCCATTCTGGAAATGCAGCATCTCCTTTAAACGGCTGATCTCCTGGGCCTGTTGGTTGATGGTCTGATTCTGCTGCTCAATGGTTTGCCGCTGTTTGCTGATGATCTTGTTTTTCTTGGGCATGTCCTCACATGTCTTTACCATCGACAGGTACTTGAGCATCTGCTGACGGCTGGGCTGGGATAAGTCCTGCATAGTGTTCAGGGCGCTTCCGATGGTATGCTCGTCTGACATCTGTACGTTCAGCTTCTCCATGGATGTGGCATTCTCAGTGAGTTCCAACATGAAGTCCGTGGTCACATGAAAATACCCTGCCAGTTTGCACAAAGTCTCCAGATCGGGACTGTGTACGCCGTTCTCATAGTTGGAAATCGTACCCACTGATACCTCCAAAAACTCTGCTATTTCCTTCTGGTAGATTCCTCTCTCACTCCTTAACTGAAATAGTTTTTCTCCAAAGCTCATATAATCGTTCTCCTACACATTTCTCTCTTCTGTCATAAAGTCTTTTTAATATTATAATTTATGTTGTAGATATTATCAACTGATTTTTGACAGAAATTGTAAATTTTTGGAGATTACTGTTCATATTCTAACCAACTGTTCGACACTACATTAGGGCAATCCACATCCAGATATACTAATTATTTCCGCAGTATTAGTAACCGTATCAGCTATGGTAATCTCCATAACGATTTGAGGTACACGCAGATAAATGGGAATGTGGGCAGCAGCAACAAATACCATTAACACCAACATATAAAGAAAGCTTTTGGGAAAAAGTTTTAGTCTTTTCATGGCTGCACCTCATATTTATATCCAATCCCTTTGACCGTTACAATACAGTCAAGCCGCAGTTTCTTTCGCAGATTTTTAATATAAGTATCAATCGTTCTGTCAATAATCGGAGCGTCAATCCCCCATAAATCGTCAAGTATTTGTGAGCGTGTTAGTACCAGCCCTTTATGTTCAATAAGCAATCGCAGCAAGTCGATTTCTTTAGGTGTAATATCAATTTTTCCGTTTGGGTCTTTTGCAGTATAACCGGAAAAATCAACGGTTATATCGCCAAAGGTTACTATGTCGGATATAGTATTTTTTCCGCTTCTTCTCAGAAGTGCTGTAATACGTCTGCCAAGTAAAACCATAGAGAACGGCTTTGTAATATATTAATGGCTACACTACTTATTGTGGAAGATGTACCGAAAGTGGATATTGTTTTCAACTTTGTGGGGGAAATCAATTTTCTTTCTGCCACGCAACCGAAACGGCAAGGCGCAAAGGAATTCAAAAAGACGGTACAGCCCTTGTAGTCGGGGGCTATACCGCCTAATCTGAAATTACTTCCCTCTAACCGTAAACATTTGTTTTCCGGGGTTTTTGAACCATTTTGATAGGGTTTGAGCAGCTGATTATCGCTTGCTGAACTGCGGAGCGCGACGGGCCGCTTTGAGGCCGTACTTCTTTCTTTCCTTCATACGGGGGTCTCTGGTCAGGTAGCCGGCCTTCTTCAAAGTGGGCCTGTAGTCAGCGTCTGCCTGCAGCAGAGCTCTCGCAACACCATGTCTGATAGCGCCTGCCTGGCCGGTGTATCCGCCGCCCTTTACATTGACGATGACATCAAACTTATCAGCGGTCTCTGTAGCCACCAGGGGCTGACGCACGATCACTTTCAGAGTCTCAAGACCGAAATAGTCATCCATATTTCTTTTATTGATGGTCACATCGCCTTTGCCGGGTACAAGATAAACTCTTGCGATGGACTTCTTTCTTCTGCCAGTTCCATAGTATTTTGCTGTCTTAGCCATGATCTATTCTCCTTTCCGTCCTTTAGAATGTCAGCGCTTCGGGCTTCTGGGCAGCGTGGTTGTGCTCAGGCCCTGCGTATACATGCAGCTTGGTGTACATCTGTCTTCCTAAAGGTCCCTTGGGAAGCATGCCCTTGACAGCCAGCTCGATCACCTGCTCAGGCTTCTTGGCCATCTTCTCTCTCAGGGTGGTCTCCTTCATGCCGCCTACATAGTCGGAATGATGGTGATATATTTTCTGGTCTAACTTCTTGCCTGTAACCTTAACCTTCTCTGCATTGACCACGATCACGTAGTCTCCGCAATCCATATGAGGGGTAAAGATTGGCTTGTTCTTGCCTCTGAGCACCTTGGCAACCTCGGAAGCCAGGCGGCCCAAGGTCTTGTCTGTAGCGTCTACTACATACCACTTTCTATCGATAGTAGCTGGACTAGCCATAAATGTTTTCATTTCGTTACCTCCGTATTACTTTGTCCTTCGACTTGTTTGGCTGGCTCCTTCCCTCCATAAGCTGCAGATGTCCGGCTACGGCTTAAGGGCTTCCAGGGCCTGATTCACTTTATCTCCATGCCTTGTCGGGGCTTTGACTCGGCATTAAGAAGCTATATTAAAACCATAGATAACATGGCGTACAAACTCCGCCACAGTGATTTATTATATTATAGGTTTTTCCCGCTGTCAATATGGTTTTTACACTTTTTACCGAAAAATGCAGCGTCGGATATATTGTCTTCAAATTCATATTTCACCAGCGTCAGCCCCTGGGCGGGAGCGGTGGGGCCTGCGGCCCGGCGGTTACAAGCAGCCAGCACCGCCTCCATGTCCTCCGGCCTGCGTCTGCCCTGGCCAACTTCCATCAGTGTACCGGCTATGATCCGCACCATGTTGTAGAGAAAACCGCCGCCGCAGACCCGCAGTACCAGTTCATGCCCCTGTTCCAGCAATTCTATGGAATGGATGCGTCTCACGGTGCTGTCCACCTGCGCTCCCGCCTGGCAGAAGCTCTTGAAGTCATGTTCCCCCACCAGATAGCCCGCCGCAGTCCGCATGGCCTCCACATCCAGCTTATGATAGGTGAAGCAGGTATAAAGCCGCCTTGTGGGCATAGGGAACGTCCCCCTGTAGATACGGTACTCGTAAGTCTTGCGGCTCTCCACATACCGGGGGTGCCAGTCCGAAGGCACCTCCTCCGAACGCTGTATTCGAATGTCCTCCGGCAGACGCTGGTTTAGGGCATAGGATATCTTCTCCGCAGGCATCCGAGCAGTGGTGTCAAACACGGCGATGTTGCCCAGGGCATGGACTCCCGCATCCGTGCGGCTGGCTCCGATAACCTGAATGGATTCCCCCAGCAGCTGTGTCAGGCAGCGGTTCAGTTCGCTCTCTATGGTGATGCCGTTATTTTGCAGCTGCCAGCCGTGGTAGGCCGTCCCGTCGTAGGCCACGGTCAGGCGCACTCTTTTTTTCTCCATATTTACCTCTTCCATGCATCTTTGAATACAAAATTCCAAGTTCCCCTTGTTCCCGCATATCTGGAGTTTGGACTAAGCCAAGCCGCATCTTTATATTGCTGCCGTCCAGGCATCGCCTTCGCTCATCCTTTACAGCAACACCCCCACTGCCACCTTGCATCCCAAATACAGCAGGATGCACAGATAGGCCAGCCGATCTCTGCGCTGATAAACCAGAGGTTTCATCTTGGTGCGTCCCTCGCCGCCGTGGTAGCAGCGGGCCTCCATGGCCATGGCCAGGTCATTGGCCCGGCGGAAGGCGGAAATGAACAGGGGCACCAGCAGGGGAACCATGGCCTTGGCCCGCCTAATCAGGTTGCCGCTCTCGAAGTCCGCCCCTCTGGCAATCTGCGCCTTCATGATCTTGTCAGTCTCTTCCAGCAGGATCGGGATAAAGCGCAGTGCGATGGACATGATCATCGCCACCTCGTGAACCGGCACTTTAAGGACTTTCAAAGGGCGCAGCCCCTTTTCCATGCCATCCGTCAGGTGATTTGGGGTGGTGGTCAGTGTCATAATGGAGGAACCTATGATTAGGTAACACAACCGCAGGGCCATGAATACCGCATTGTGCAGTCCCTCCCGGGTGATGGTCAGCTTCCACAGGCTTACCAGCGTCTCGCCGGGGGTCAGGAACAGATTGAACACCACCGTGATCAACAACAGAAACAATATGGCCTTCATGCCCCGCACCATGAATTTAAAGGGCACATGGGACAGGCCGATGACCAGCGCCAAAAACAACGCCGCCAGCACATAGCCCGCTATGTTCTCAAATAGAAACAGGGAAATAATATACAGCAGCGTCCCCGCCAGCTTCACCCTCGGATCCAGCCGGTGGATGACGGACTCTGTCTGATAATATTGTCCCAGAGTAATATCTCTCAGCATAAATAAACTCCTTGTGTCATCCCGTCAGCGCCTGCAGGATACTTTCCGCCGCCTCCCGTATGGTGGTGATCTCAGTGTCTACCGGCAGTCCGTTTTCCCGCAGGGTGTGCAGAATATAAGTCACCTGGGGGGCGCCTAAACCAATCTTCTCCAGTTCCCGGTATCTCCGGAAAATATTTCGGGGTATATCGTCATACAATATCTTTCCCTCGCTCATCACAATGATCCTGTCCACATACTCAGCCACGTCATCCATGCTGTGGCTGACCAGCAGTATGGTCATATGGGTCTGGGTCTGCAAAAGCTTGATCTGATCCAGGATCTCCCTGCGGCCCTTGGGATCCAGACCGGCGGTGGGCTCATCCAGGATCAGGATTTCCGGCTGCATGGCCAGCACTCCGGCGATGGCTACCCGCCGTTTCTGTCCGCCCGAGAGTTCAAAGGGGGACTGGTCGTACAGTTCCTCCGGCAGCCCCACTCTGGCCAGCGCCTCCCGGGCCCGCCGCTCCACCTCTTCCTTGTCCAGTCCCAGGTTTTTAGGGCCGAAGCAAACATCCGAGAATACGTCTACCTCGAACAGCTGATGCTCCGGATACTGGAATACCAGTCCCACCTTGCTGCGCAGTTCTTTTTTGTCATAATCCCTGGCGTCAATATCTTTACCGTTAAAGTAGATATGTCCGCTGGTGGCTTTGACCAACCCGTTCAAATGCTGCATAAGCGTGGACTTGCCGGAGCCGGTATGGCCGATAACCCCTATAAACTGTCCCTCCGGGATGGTCAGACTGATGTCGTCCAGCGCCTTCTGGGGCAAAGGGGCATCCGGGTCGTATATATAACTTATATGATCTACAGTCAGTGCCATGTTGCACCTCTCCTATTTAAAGTTCCGCATGTCCCCCATGGGCAGATGCTGTTTGAGTTCCGCATATTCCCCATGGGCAGATGCTGTTATTTGAGTTCCTTGAGGGCCTGCACCAGTTCCTGGGTGGTCAGTATCCCGTCCGGGAGACCAAGCCCTCTCTGCTGCAGTTCGTGGGCCAGCAATGTCACCTGGGGCACATCCAGCCGCAGCTTCTGCAGCTTTTCCACCTGGGAAAAAATCTCTCTGGGAGTACCCTCCATGGCAATCTGCCCTTTGTCCATGACATAGACATGATCCGCATGGATGACCTCCTCCATATAGTGGGTGATCAGAATCACCGTAACTCTCTCCGCCTGGTTCAACTCCCTGACGGCACGGATAACCTCCCCCCGGCCGCTGGGATCCAACATGGCGGTGGGCTCATCCAGCACAATGCATCGGGGACGCATAGCCAGCACCCCGGCGATGGATACCCGCTGTTTCTGGCCGCCGGAAAGCCTGTTTGGCGAATGGGAGCGGAATTGGTACATGCCCACCGCCCGCAGGCTTTCTTCCACCCTTTTCCAGATCTCCTCGGTGGGCACCCCCAGGTTCTCCGGGCCAAACCCCACGTCCTCCTCCACAACCTGGCCGATGATCTGGTTGTCCGGGTTCTGGAATACCATGCCCGCCCGCTGGCGGATATCCCAGACTCGCTCTTCCTGCCGTGTGTCCATGCCATCCACCCACACCGTGCCCTGGGTGGGCTGCAAAATAGCGTTCATATGCTTGGCCAGTGTGGACTTGCCTGAGCCGTTGTGGCCCACAATGGCGATAAAATCCCCCTGCCGGATGCCCAGGGAAACATCGTTCACCGCCCTGATGACACCGTCCACATTGCCTTCCTCGTCCCGTTTTACATATTCGTATATTACGTTTTCGGTTTTTACAATGCTCATTCCTTCTTACCTCGATTTTCTATTTTACTAAATCTGGCACATATTTACAATCACTAAATGAAAAAACTAAAATTTTGACGGGTGTACATGGACATGATATAATATCCACAGGAACACAAAACTTTCAAATACGTATTTACGCAACCTCCGGCGCAGCCGGGAGTATGTGGGAACGAGGGAACTATGAATCAAAAATGGAATATCCTGTTTAAAGGACTTGCCGCCATCGGCGCGGTGATTATCATATGTATCAGCATCAGCCGGCTTATCGGAATCGGCTCCGAGACCCTGGGAGATATCGCCCGGGAGCACCCGCAGCCCACAACGACACCGGAGACTGCGCCCCAGACAACGTCCGGTGATACATCCGGGACTATGTCTGGTGATACATCTGGGACTATGTCTGGTGATACGTCCGGGACTGCGCCCCTAGGGACTGCGGAAAATCCGAAGCCTTCCACTACGCCGGAAGGGGCTTCAGGAATGTCACAAGCTGCCGGAGAATCAACCGAGGGCCCAACTTCTATACTTCCAGAGGGCTCTGACGGCATACTGATAGATGTACCGGGAGTGGGTGACGGCGCATATAATAAAGAAAGTTCGGATGCCACCGGGGTAGATAAGGACACAATGAATGATAACTCGCAGATTTTAACAGGAAATGACGGCAGTTCGCTCCTGACTGGTCTCTCCCTGAACGGAGAGTTGATGGCGGATGCCCGTATCACCTGGGAGGATGGTTTTTACTATGAGCCGCTTTCCGATGGACTGGCAGAATATATAACAGGAATTTCCTATCCTGCCAATCTGGAAAACCCGGCGATTGCTGTAGATGAGCTTTCCTATGTCCATGTGCTTTACCTGGATTTTGACGGGAATCCCGCGGAAGGGGAACTGATCTGCAACCAGGCCATTGCGCAGGATCTTGTAGAGATATTCCACGAATTGTACAGAGCAGAGTATCAGATAGAAAAAATCCGGTTAATTGATGCCTACGGCGGGGACGATGATTTGTCTATGGCAGACAACAATACCTCCTGTTTCAACTACCGGGTGGTGTCGGGTTCTTCCAGCCTGTCCAAACACGCCTACGGACTGGCTATAGACATCAACCCCCTGTACAATCCCTATATCACCTACAACAAAGATCAGACCATCAATGTATCCCCCGCCGCCGGGGGAGACTACGCAGACCGCAGCAAGGCATTTCCCTATAAAATAGATGAGGATGATTTGTGCTGCCGCCTGTTCAAGGAACATGGCTTTACCTGGGGCGGCAACTGGAATTCCTGCAAGGATTATCAGCATTTCCAGAAAACGCCATAAGAACCTCCCTCTGACATTCGTACATAGACCTTTTCTCCTCACATGGAATCTATACACTTTATGATACTAAAAAAGAGGAACGGATGCAAGTCCGATTCCTCTTTTCTGATATCATCTATTTCTTTCTGCATGTGCTTCCACACGTCCCATTGGTTATACCAACTCCAGAATAACCTCCAGAGCGGCATCGCCCTTGCGCTGGCCAATCTTGATGATCCTGGTATAACCACCCTTGCGATCCGCATACTTGGCAACATACTCATCGAACAGCTTTGCCACCAGATCAACTTCCTTGGTGTTTCTCTTCTTGCCGGCAGCCTCCTGAGGCACCTCAACAACAGGGTACAATACCTTGAGCATCTGACGACGCGCATGAAGTCTACTGGGCAGATCCTTTTTAATCTCTTTCTCTACCTCGTCATACACGGTCACAGTCACACCGTTCTCGATTCTCAGGATCTTCCCGTCCTTGTCACGATGGGTCTCGGACAATACAGCCTTGGTATCCTTGTCAATGATCTGCTTTACCCTCTTGCCGTCCTTGTCCTTGCGGGCAACCTTGGCGGTAACGGTAACAGTCTCAAAGTTGTCCTTCTCCTTAACTGCCAGAGCAATCAGACCGTCAACGATCTTCTGTACCTCCTTGGCCTTAGCCTGGGTGGTAACAATCTTGCCGTGCGCAAGCAGCGCAGTCACCTGATTTCTTAACAATGCTTTTCTCTGGGAGGAAGTCCTGCCCAGCTTTCTGTACTTTGCCATAATCGTAATTCCTTTCTCCATTCATGGTACACCCGGCCACGCTCTTCGGACTTACATACCGGATGTAATATTTGCTCCACTCGGGGTTACCGCTCCCCCATGCCAATAGGACTTACTGAAGGAACATAAACAAATAACCTGCCAATCTACCTCAACGAAACTCCCTGCAACAAAAGCTTCCGAAAAACAACTTTTAAGAAATTTCTAACAGCTTTAGGCCATAAAGAATCGCCACAGGCTATTCTTTAGAAGTTGGTTAGAATTTCTTACATGATGTACTTTATCATGTTAGAAATTCTCCAACTTCAGTCTTCGCTGGGATTCAGCTGTAATCCCAACTCTTTCAGCTTCGCCAACACTTCCTCCAGGGACTTGCGGCCCAGGTTTCGAACCTTCATCATGTCCTCCGAAGTCTTATTGGTCAACTCTTCCACTGTATTAATACCCGCCCTTTTCAGGCAGTTGAACGAACGAACGGAAAGTTCCAATTCGTCAATACTCATCTCCAACACTTTTTCCTTCTCGTTATCTTCCTTCTCAACCATAACCTCAGCATTCTTAGCATTCTCGGACAGGTTGATGAAAAGGCTCAAATGCTCGCTGAGTACCTTGGCCGCCAGGCTGACAGCCTCATCCGGAACCAACGTACCATTGGTATGGACATCCAATGTCAGCTTGTCGTAATCCGTAATCTGACCCACACGGGTATTCTGTACTGTCACATTCACCCGTTCTACCGGAGTGTAGATGGAATCTATCGCAATTACGCCGATGGGTAAATCTTCGCGTTTGTTCTTATCGGCACTCACATAGCCTCTGCCTCTGGTAATGGTCAATTCCATATACAGCTTGGTATTCTTGCCGCTCAGCGTGGCAATCACCAGATCCGGATTGAGGATCTCTATGTCCTGGTCCACCTGAATATCAGAAGCCCTTACTACGCCCTCTCCCTCGAACTCGATATAGGCTGTTTTGACTTCGTTGGTCTCGCTGTTATTCTTGATCGCCAGACTCTTGATATTCATGATGATCTCCGTCACATCCTCCTTCACGCCGGGGATGGAACTGAACTCATGTAACACGCCCTCGATCTTTACCTGACTCACTGCTGCGCCCGGCAAAGAAGATAGCATGATTCTTCTCAGAGAGTTGCCAAGGGTGATGCCGTAACCTCTTTCCAAAGGCTCTACTACGAATTTACCGTATTTCTTATCTTCTGAGATCTCAACAACCTCAATATTCGGTCTTTCAAAATCAAACACTGCAAATACCCTCCTAATTAGAGTCCTGCCGATTCTCTTTCGGCACATGACATCAAAAGAGAATCGGCTGTTTACGAATCCTGTTGTCTCTATATACTATAAAAATAATGGCCTTCACAGCATATATGGCCATACGGCCATTCTTTGTCGAGAATATGGACATGGATTACTTAGAATATAACTCGACAATCAACATCTCGTCTACAGGTACATCGATCATCTCTCTGGTAGGAAGATTCTTGACGGTTCCCTTCAGGGCCTCAATATCTGCATCCATCCATTCGGGCACCAGCCTGCCGCCGGTAACCTCCACGATATCCTTGTATCTCTGTAAGGATCTTGCACTCTCCTTGATCTCAATCACGTCGCCGGCCTTGATCAGGTAAGAAGGAATATTTACCACCCTGCCGTTGACGGTCACATGCTTATGGCCCACAACCTGACGAGCCTCTCTCCTGGTTCTTGCGAAGCCCATTCTGAACACCACATTGTCCAGTCTGCTCTCCAGCATCACCATCAGATTCTCACCGGTCATCCCCTTCATTCTATCAGCCTTTATATAGTAGTTGTGGAAGGGCTTCTCCAATACGCCATAAATGAATTTTGCCTTCTGCTTCTCACGCAGCTGCAGGCCATACTCACTTACCTTCTTGCCCGCTCTTGCGTTGGTTCTATTGGATTTCTTATCATAACCCAGATAAGAAGGCTCCAAACCTAATGCTCTGCATCTCTTTAACACAGGTACACGATTAACTGCCATTTCTATTTTCTCCTTTTAATATAGATGTTTACAATACCGCAGCGCAGCCGCAGCCATGCTGCCGGTACCTTCTTCCAACTGCTTCCCACGCCATCCTATCTACTATACACGTCTCCTCTTGGGCGGACGGCATCCATTGTGAGGAACCGGAGTTACGTCACGGATACTTGTCACCTCCAGGCCGCAGGCAGACAAAGCTCTGATTGCAGCCTCACGTCCCGAACCGGGACCCTTTACAAACACGTCTACGGTCTTAAGCCCATGCACCAGTGCTGCTTTTGTGGCTGTTTCTGCTGCCATCTGCGCAGCATACGGAGTAGATTTCCTTGAACCTCTAAAACCAAGACCACCGGCACTCGCCCAACTCAAAGCATTGCCCTCCGCGTCAGTCAATGTAACAATTGTGTTGTTAAAAGATGACTGGATATGTGCCTGTCCCCGTTCAACGTTTTTCTTGACACGTTTCTTTGTTACTTTCTTTGCAACTTTTGCCATTTTAAACTAACCTACTTTCCTAATAATCATTGTCCTACGAAGCATAATTACTTTTTTAATACGTATTTGGATGTATTACATCCAGCTTACTTCTTCTTGTTTGCAACGGTGCGCTTGGGTCCCTTGCGGGTCCTGGCGTTGTTCTTCGTGTTCTGGCCGCGGACGGGCAGACCTTTACGATGACGAATGCCGCGATAGCAGCCGATCTCCTGCAATCTCTTGATGTTCAGAGCGGTCTCTCTGCGGAGATCACCCTCAACCATAATATTCAGCTTCTCGATTGCCTCGCTGATCTTCTTCACTTCCTCGTCAGTTACGTCTCTTACACGGGTATCAGGATTCACGCCTGCCTCCGCCAAGATTTTGTTTGCGCTTACTCTACCGATGCCATAGATGTAAGTCAAACCGATTTCGATTCGTTTTTCCCTAGGTAAGTCAACACCTGCGATACGAGCCATTTACGTTTCCTCCATTTTCTTTGCGCTTCCGCTCATGCGGAACTAAACGCTGCGTACTTATCTGGTCTGTTATTGTACGCCTGTTACTAATTGATTGGGGCTTTCACCCAACCGGACGCCTTAAGTTACTAATCCGATCTTCTCTGAACGCCTTCGTCCACGTCCAGATAATCAAGAAGTAATCTCCGTAAGCCCTATCCCAGTTCTATGATAATCAGCCCCTCTGAAAACGGGCTGGTTCAGCCGCACATAATAACTGGACAAGAACTCACATACCTGATCAAAATGCTGTGATCAGGCGGTGATTATCCCTGTCTCTGCTTGTGTTTCGGATTCTCACAAATAACTCTGATGCGTCCTTTTCTCTTGATGATTTTGCACTTTTCGCAAATCGGTTTTACTGATGATCTAACCTT
This sequence comes from uncultured Acetatifactor sp., assembly GCA_910585015.1. Classification (GTDB taxonomy): domain Bacteria; phylum Bacillota; class Clostridia; order Lachnospirales; family Lachnospiraceae; genus Acetatifactor. Next base: position 56,689 of record CAJUCT010000018.1, on the reverse strand, counting down.
CACGTTAAACCCTCCTTTCAAAAAAGACCGTTTTACATTATAACATGCACTTTTTGGTAATGCAAGTACTTTTTCCTGTAAAATTCATCTTTTTTCCTAATTATAGCACACCTGGATTACTTATCTCTCCAGATGATGCGTCCCTTGGACAAATCATAAGGGGACAGTTCCAAAGTAACCCTATCGCCGGGCAGAATACGGATAAAGTTCTGACGCAGCTTACCGCTGATATGCGCCAGTACCCTGTGCCCGTTCTCCAGTTCCACCTGGAACATGGTATTGGGCAGTTTCTCCACCACGGTACCTTCGATTTCGATCACGTCACTCTTAGACATATACACTCTCCTTTCAAGGCCCTGTCCGGGCAGTCCTTACGGCTCTCTACCTGTACCGCTCGGAATTACCTGGTGGCCAAATACTGTTTTATGGCATACTTAATCTCATGATCAAATACTGTTTCTTTCCTTAATAAGCGGTTTAAGATATTCTGATCCACCGTTTCCTTTATAATCTGGATATGCCTGCGGTTCTTCTTTTTGGGATGGGCCATACCGCGCAGACTGCCGTCACAAAGATAAACATATGCCTCATCCTCACCCACGATGACATATAACCCCCCTGCGTCATGACCTGCTTTGGCCGTCGCAAAATGTCCTGTCATAGCTTTTCCCCTTATTTATCATATTCCCGCCGGCATCCGTTTTCGACTCACTAACAGCCGCGGAGTTATTAATACAGTGTCAATATTTCCGGCTCCCCGTCCGTGATAAGAATCGTGTTCTCATAGTGGGCCGACAGGGAACCGTCCTCGGTCACCACCGTCCAATCGTCGTCCAGCCATACCACGTCTGCCGCGCCCATATTGATCATAGGCTCCACAGCCAGGGTCATGCCGGCCCGAAGCTTGGGGCCCCTGCGCCTCTGGGCAAAGTTGGGAATCTGGGGATCCTCATGCAGCGCCGTGCCGATTCCGTGTCCCACCAACTCCCGCACTATGCCATACCCGAAGGAAGTGGCATAGGCATCAATGGCATTGGAGATGTCAAATAGATAATTGCCCGCTTTCGCCACCTTTATTCCTTCAAAAAAGCACTGCTTAGTTACATCTATCAACTGCTGTGCCTGGGGACTGATCTTTCCAACCGCATGTGTGCGGGCGGCATCGGAATGATAGCCCTTATAAATCAGCCCCGCGTCCAGACTGACAATATCGCCCTCCTGTAAAATGCGGTGCTTGCTGGGGATCCCATGCACCACCTCATCGTTTACTGACACACATATGGAGGCCGGATATCTATGATAATTCTTGAAATTGGGAATACACCCCATCTTCCGGATCAAGGTGTCACCCAGGATATCAATGTCCTTGGTTGACATACCGGGCCTTATGGCCTCCTCCATCTCCTTGTGTACAATGGACAGAAGCCTGCAGGACTCCCGCATCAATTCTATCTCTCTCTCCGATTTAATCGTCACTGCCATACCGAATATCCTCTTTCCACGCCTTACTTACCAATCTGCCAGGGCATTCCCTGCACCATCAGTCCAAAATAAAAACAATTGCCTCAAAAACATCCTTCATATCCACGGTTCCGTCCACAGTCCTGAGTACACCCTTGGCGGTATAGAAATCAATCAAAGGCTGCGTCTGGTCGTGATATACCTTCAGGCGGTTCTGTACGGTCTCCGGCTTATCGTCATCACGCAGCACCAGGGACTGGCCGCAATTGTCACAGACACCCTCCTGCTTGGGGGGAATATGCTCCACATGGTAGGTTGCGCCGCAGGACAGACATGCCCTTCTGCCGGACATCCTCTTCACGATGTTCTCGTCAGGCACATCCACATTGACGGCATAGTCAATCTCCTCTCCAAGTTCAGCCAGCGCTTTGTCCAGCACCTCCGCCTGGGGTATGGTACGGGGAAAACCATCCAGTACATAGCCGTTCTTACAATCTTCCTGAGCCACTCGGTCAAGCAGGATCTTCACGGTCAATTCATCTGGCACCAACAGCCCCTGATCCATATACTTCTTGGCTTCCATTCCCAGCTGTGTGCCGTTCTTGATATTGGCCCTGAAGATATCCCCGGTGGATACATGAGGAATCCCATACTTCTCCGCAATCATCTTAGCCTGTGTTCCCTTGCCTGCGCCAGGCGCACCTAACATAATTATCTTCATATTAACCTCTTTCTGCCGTATACCCGACCGTTCGATTTACCTTCATAACATTACTATTTTACCTATTTCATTCAGTGATTGCAATATCTATTTTTGCATTTATATTTCAAAAAAAGACGCCCTCTATGATCAAAAATCATGGGAAAGCGCCTTTCCTGCTCTGCTTAATCGTTCAAAAAGCCCTTATAGTTGCGCACCAGCATCTGGGACTCCACCTGTTTCATGGTCTCCAGAATAACGCTGACAATAATGATCAGGCTGGTTCCGCCAAAGGAAATGTGTGCGCCGAACAGACCGCTGAAAATATACGGCAGTATGGCGATAATAACCAGTCCCACGGCTCCGATAAAGATCAGGTAATTCAGCACCCTGGTCAGGTAATCGCTGGTGGGCTTGCCCGGTCTGATACCAGGAATAAAGCCGCCCTGCCTCTTCATATTATCCGCCACCATCAACGGGTTGAAGGTGATGGATGTATAGAAGTATGCAAAGAAAATTACCAACAGGATATATACCAGCATACCGATGGAATAGATTGGCTGACTGGGATTGCACCAGTAATTCTGATTCAGTCCCTTGAGTATCTCTCCCCAAAAACCCGTTCCCTGATAACCTGCAAAGTTACAGATAATAATCGGTGTCTGCATGATGGAAGAGGCAAAGATCACCGGGATTACACCGGAAGTATTGACCTTCAGCGGAATATTGGAAGTCTGTCCGCCAACCATCTTCCTGCCCTGGACCTTTTTTGCATACTGAACAGGAATCTTACGCACACCTGCATTCAACACAATAACCAATACAACCATCAAAATAATAATAACTATGATGACACAGGCTGACAACACAGCTGTAGCCGGCGCGCTACCAAACTTGCCAACCACAAACTGCTCAAACAGATTGGCAAGATCCTGGGGAAGCCTGGATACAATATTTATGACCAGTACAATGGAAATACCATTGCCAATCCCCTTCTCGGTAATACGCTCACCCACCCACATCATAAAAGCGCTGCCTGCGGTGAGCGCGGCGATACAAGTGATCACATTAAGCGCATTGTACGTCATCAGCAAGCCCTGTCTGCCGAACCCGATGGACATCGCGGCAGCCTGTACCACAGCCAACACTACGGTCACATATCTGGTAATGGAAGCAATTTTCTTTCTTCCATCCTCACCGTCCCGCTGCATCTCCTCCAGTTTGGGAATAGCGATAGTCAAAAGCTGCATAATGATGGAAGAAGTGATATAAGGACTGATATTCAAGGCCAGGATAGACATATTTATAAATGATCCGCCCGTTATCGCGTCAAAGAAACTAAATGCATCACCTGTCTGCTGAGCAAACCAGTCTGAGAAGAAAGCCCTGTTCACGCCCGGCACAGGCAGCTGTGATCCCAGACGGATCACAACCAACATTGCCAGCGTAAAAAGGATCTTGGTCCTTATCTCTTTAATTTTGAATGCATTCTTTAAGGTTGTTAGCATCAGATCACCTCAGCAGTTCCACCAAGTGCCTCAATCATCTCCTTTGCGGACTCGCTGTACGCGTTCACCTTCACGTTGAGCTTCTTGGTAAGTTCTCCGTTTCCGAGTATCTTTACGCCATCTCTGGGGTTCTTGATTACTCCGGCTTCCTTTAATGCCTGAATGTCTACAGTAGCGCCGTCTTCAAAACGCTCCAACATGCTGACATTGATTGCCACGATCTCCTTGGTGTTCCTGTTCTTGAACCCTCTCTTGGGGATACGTCTGTATAAAGGCATCTGGCCGCCTTCAAAACCGATCCTGGGAGCTCCGGAGCGAGCCTTCTGGCCCTTGTGTCCCTTGCCGGCTGTCTTACCATTGCCTGAACCGTGTCCACGACCTCTTCTAAAATTATCGCTCTTCTTGGAGCCTTCCGCAGGTCTTAAATTGGATAATTCCATGTTGACACCTCCTTCTCTTTATGCTTCTACTTCTTCAACTTTTAACATGTGACCAACCTGACGAATCTGGCCTCTGGTAGCCGCATTATCAGGAAGGACAACAGAATGATTCAGCTTTCTGAGTCCCATGGACTCAACTGTTTTCCTGTTCTTAGGAACAGCACCGATGGTAGACTTTACCAAAGTCACCTTTAACATCTTATCTGCCATGATTTCTTCCTTCTCCTTTCACGCCCTCAGCTTAGGCATAGATCTCATCCACGGACTTGCCGCGGTTTCTTGCCACCTCTTCGGGAGACTTCAGCTGACTGAGACCGCTGATAGTTGCCAGGACCACGTTCTGCTTGTTGTTAGAGCCCAGGGACTTGGTACGGATATTCTTGATACCTGCCAACTCACAAACGATACGCGCGGGACCACCTGCGATGATACCGGTACCTTCGGGAGCTCTCTTCAGCAGCACGTTGGAAGAACCATACTTTCCGATGAAATCATGTGTGATGGAGTTGTTCTCGTCCATAGCGATGGTAACGAGGTGCTTCATGGCATCTTCCTTACCCTTGCGGATTGCTTCGGGAATTTCTACAGCCTTGCCCAGTCCGGCGCCTACATGGCCATTGCCGTCACCAACTACCACCAATGCGGTGAAGCGCATATTGCGTCCGCCCTTTACAGTCTTGGCAACACGCTTGATTACGACAACTTTATCATTCAATTCCAACTGGCTTGCATCTATGATTGTCTGCTTCATGATATTTCCTTCCTTTCCTAGAATTCCAAGCCAGCTTCTCTGGCTGCGTCAGCTAATGCTGCGATCTTGCCCTGGTATATAAAGCCGCCTCTGTCAAAAACAACTTTCGTAATACCCTTTTCGATTGCCCTCTTAGCAATGACTGTTCCTAAATATGCTGCTGCATCAACGTTATTGGTCTTCTCCAGCTCTGCCTTAACTGCTTTCTCAAGAGTGGATGCAGATACTAATGTGTTACCAACAGTATCGTCGATAATTTGAGCATACATATGATTATTGCTTCTGAACACCGCAAGACGGGGTCTTTCAGCAGTACCACTGAAACGGTTGCGAACTCTCATGTGCTTTTTAACACGAACTTCCTGTCTGGATTCCTTACTAACCATTTTCATACTCTCCTTATCTGTTATTTCTTACCGGTCTTACCAACTTTACGTCTGATCGTTTCATCAGCATACTTGATGCCCTTGCCCTTGTAAGGCTCAGGTCTTCTCTTGTCTCTGATTTCAGCTGCGAATTGGCCAACTTTTTCTTTATCAATACCCTTGACAAGGATTACGTTCTGTCCTTCAACGACAGTCTCGATCCCTTCGGGGTCTTCCATCTCTACCGGATGAGAATATCCCAAGGACAAGGTCAGTTTCTTACCGGCCTTGGCAGCCCTGTAACCTACACCGTTTACCTCCAGCTTCTTCTCGTAGCCCTGGGTAACGCCGACTACCATGTTGTTGATCAGAGTTCTGGTCAGGCCATGAAGGGATTTCATCTTCTTCAGGTCGTTGGGACGGGTAACATGTACCTCTGCTCCCTCCAGCTTGATCTCCATCTCTGCGGGTAATACTCTCTCCAGAGTACCCTTGGGACCTTTTACAGTCACTTTATTATTTTCTGCAATGTCCACAGTTACACCTGCGGGGATTGCGATTGGCATTCTTCCTATACGTGACATGCCCGTACCTCCTGTTTAATATTCTATATAACCTGTTATATAGCTCCATATACCTTGACCTTACTTGAAGAATGGCTCACAGAGACATTCTTCAGGACAAACATAGTTTTTCTTAGGCGGCGTTCCTTGACGCCTTAGAAAAACCGTTTCGTCCAAGTCCGCTTACCACACGAAAGCCAGTACTTCGCCGCCTACCTGCAGTTCCCTTGCCTTCTTGTCAGTGATAACGCCCTGGTTGGTGGAAATGATTGCAATGCCAAGTCCACCCAGCACCCTGGGCAACTCATCCTTGCCGGCATACACACGCAGGCCCGGCTTGGAGATTCTCTTAAGACCGGAGATCATCTTCTCATTCTTGTCAGCGCCGTACTTCAAGGCGATGTGGATGGTCTTGAAACTGCCGTTCTCAATGATATCATACTTCTTAATATAGCCCTCCTCTAAAAGGATGTCGGCGATTGCCAACTTCATCTTAGAAGCAGGAACATCAACAGTGTCGTGTTTTGCAGTATTCGCGTTACGGATTCTTGTAAGCATATCTGCAATAGGATCGCTCAGTGCCATGGTTTTTCCTCCTCCTTACCAACTTGCTTTCTTAACGCCGGGGATCTGACCCTTGTATGCTAACTCACGGAAGCAAACTCTGCAAATTCCGTATTTTTTGAGAACTGAATGTGGACGGCCACAAATCTTGCAGCGGGTATAAGCCTGAGTGGAAAACTTGGGCTTGCGCTGCTGCTTAATCTTCATAGATGTCTTTGCCATGAGAATTTACCTCCTTATTATTTGGCGAAGGGCATGTTGAACAGTGTCAATAACTCACGCGCCTCTTCGTCCGTCTTAGCAGTTGTTACGAAAATGATGTCCATGCCTCTGGTCTTGTCAATCTTGTCGTACTCGATCTCAGGAAAAATGATCTGCTCCTTGATGCCCAGGGCATAGTTGCCTCTGCCGTCAAAAGCATTGGGATTCACACCCCGGAAGTCACGCACACGGGGAAGCGCCAGGTTCACCAGACGATCCAGGAACTCATACATCTTCTCGCCGCGCAGAGTGGTCTTACATCCGATGTTCATGCCCTCACGGATCTTGAAGTTAGCGATGGACCCCTTGGCTTTGGTCAGAACCGCCTTCTGGCCGGTGATGGTCTCCATGTCATGCACGGCGTTCTCCAGCACCTTGGCATTGTCCTTGGCTTCGCCGACGCCCATGTTGATCACGATCTTGTTCAGCTTGGGAACTTCCATCACGTTTTTATATCCAAACTTCTTCGTCATAGCTGCGACGATCTCGTTGTTATAGAAATCTTTCAATCTACTCACGTTTACTTTCCTCCTTCCTGGGATTAGTCGATCACTTCGCCGGTCTTCTTGGCGAAACGAACCTTCTTGTCCCCATCCATCTTGAAGCCGACCCTGGTTGCCTGTCCCTTGTGGACCAGCATCACATTGGAGATATCCATAGGAGCTTCCTTCTGGATAATACCGCCATTAGGGTTAGCCTGGCTGGGCTTGGAGTGCTTGGTCACCATGTTCAGGCCCTCTACAAGCACCGTGCCGTTCTTGGGATCTACGGAGATCACCTTGCCTTCTTTATTCTTTATCTTTCTGTTGCCGGCGATAACTTTGACTGTGTCGCCTTTTTTAATCTTCATCGATGCCATTGCCGCACCTCCTTACAATACTTCGGGAGCCAGGGAAACGATCTTCATAAACTGTTTCTCACGAAGCTCTCTCGCTACGGGTCCAAAGATACGAGTTCCTCTGGGAGTCTTGTCGTCTTTGATGATCACTGCCGCATTCTCGTCAAACTTAATATAGGAGCCGTCCTTGCGGCGGGCACCCTTTACAGTACGGACAACTACTGCCTTGACAACATCGCCTTTCTTTACAACGCCGCCAGGTGTTGCATCTTTAACCGAAGCAACAATCACATCGCCGATCTGTGCATATCTTCTTGTGGAGCCGCCCATAACACGAATGCAAAGAAGCTCCTTCGCACCGGTATTATCGGCAACCTTCAGTCTAGTTTCCTGCTGAACCATGTTAATTCTCCTTCCAAATATCTGTAAGACATATATATATTGACTAATTCTTGCACACCGTCCCGATAAACGGCGGACTTGCCGAATGGCATAACGCGCAGGAATCAAACGCCGTTTATATAGATATCTATCCGCACAATTATTTTGCTCTCTCTATGATCTCGACAAGTCTCCATCTCTTGTCCTTGGACAGGGGCCTCGTCTCCATCACTTTAACAGTATCACCGATTTTGCACTCATTGTTCTCGTCATGAGCCTTCAGCTTGTAGGTGCTCTTCACAACCTTCTTGTAAAGGGGATGCTTTACACGGTTCTCGATTGCAACAACGATAGTCTTATCCATCTTATCACTGACAACTTTGCCAGTACGCTGTTTTCTCAAATTTCTTTCCACGACCCATTCTCCTTTCTTCGTCCGCTACTTATGCTCTGGCTTTCTGGGTGATCACCGTCTGGATACGGGCAATGTTCTTTCTGACTTCCTTGATTCTTGCCGTGTTGTCCAGCTGGTTGGTAGCGTTCTGGAATCTCAAGTTGAAAAGTTCTTTCTTGGCAGCAACCAGTTCCTGGTTCAATTCTGCTGCGGACTTGGTCTGTAAATCCTCTACATACTTATTCGTTTTCATTATGATACACCGCCTTCCAGATCTGCTTTCGATACGATCTTACACTTGCAGGGAAGCTTGTGCATAGCAAGACGCAGTGCTTCGCGGGCATCTGACTCGGGAACGCCAGCGATCTCGAACATCACGCGTCCGGGCTTGACAACTGCTACCCAATATTCCAAAGTACCTTTACCGGAACCCATACGGGTCTCAGCAGGCTTTGCAGTTACAGGCTTATCCGGGAAAATCTTGATCCAGACCTTACCGGTACGCTTTGTATAACGGGTAAGTGCAATACGGGCCGCCTCAATCTGATTGGACTTGATCCAGCAGGGCTCTGTTGCTACCAGACCGTACTCACCATAGGTAAGGGTGTTTCCTCTCATAGCCTTACCGGCCATGGTGCCACGGAACTGTTTACGACGCTTTACTCTCTTCGGCATTAACATTATTTATCGCTCCCTTCCACCGGCTCTCCTTTTGTAGGAAGAATCTCGCCTTTATAAATCCAAACCTTGACACCAACCTTACCGTAAGTGGTATCCGCCTCAGCAAAACCATAGTCGATGTCCGCCCTCAGTGTCTGCAGGGGAATTGTGCCCTCGCTGTAAAATTCGGTACGTGCGATATCAGCGCCGCCCAGACGTCCGGCACAAGCTGCCTTGATTCCCAGAGCGCCGGCTTTCATGGTTCTGCCCATGCAGGACTTCATGGCGCGTCTGAAAGACACACGGTTCTCCAGCTGCTGCGCAATGTTCTCCGCCACCAGCTGGGCATCCTTATCGGGTCTCTTGATCTCCTTGATGTCAACCATAACCTTCTTGTCGGTGAGCTTGGTCAACTCCTGCTTGGTGATCTCGATCTCAGCGCCGCCCTTGCCGATTACCACGCCGGGCTTTGCGGTATAGATGACAACCTTCACCCTGTCAGATGCTCTCTCGATCTCAATCTTGGACACACCTGCGCTGTATAACTTCTTCTTTAAAAACTTTCTGATGTTGTAGTCCTCTACCAGATATTCGGAGAACTCTGCATCAGCGTACCACTTGGAATCCCAATCCTTAATAACGCCGACTCTCAGGCCGTGAGGATTAACTTTCTGTCCCATAATTCTTCCTCCTATTTCTCATCAAGCACGATGGTGATATGGCTCATTCTCTTCTCGATTCTATAAGCTCTGCCCTGTGCTCTCGGTCTAACTCTCTTCATGATCGGTCCGTTGTTTGCATAGCACTCTGCGATATACAGGTTCTCGGTGTTCATACCGTTGTTGTTCTCCGCATTGGCGATTGCAGACTTCAGCAGCTTCTCGATTACGCTGGAAGCATATCTGGGATTGTATGCCAAGATGCCCAGAGCGGTCTCAACGTCCTTACCTCTGATGGCATCCAGTACGAAACACGCCTTCTGGACGGGGATTCTTGCATAAGATAACTTAGCAGAGGGTCTTGTGTCCTTTTGGGCATTTCTCTCTCTCTTGATCTGACTTCTATGTCCTTTAGCCATAGATATTTTCCTCCTACTTTCAAGTTGTTTTCAAGCTAACGCATCTGCTACGGCCAGGCCGCAGGCAGACCCGCATCTATTCCTGGGCGGCGGGAAATTGTGCCTGGAACATTCGCTCAGAGCATCAGCCCGGAGCATTCATCCGGCGTGATAGTTCCCATGCCGCCGCAGAGGTCGGCCACCCTCCCGGGCAGCCATGCGCCACTACTACGCTTTACTTACCTAACCTTGGACTTCTTCTCATCCTTGCCGTGACCGTGAGCTCACGGCTGGTTACCTAACCTTGGACTTCTTCTCATCCTTGCCGTGACCGTGAGCTCACGGCTGG